>NZ_MKJY01000555.1 GCF_001942465.1 Actinomadura sp. CNU-125 | reverse complement strand
GGGTTCGGGCGGCGCGGGGGTGTCGGGGGTCATGGGCGGTCCTCTCCCCAGGCGGACAGGTCGATCCAGGACTTGCCGGGCGCCGTGCGGGCGTCGGCGAAGGCGCGCTCCGCCCGGTCCGGGGGCACGCCCGGCCGCAGCACCCCGGCGAGCCGGGACGCCGCGTCGGCGACCGCCGCGACGGTGCCGGCGAAGTCGTCCGGGTGGTCGTAGATGAGGGAGCCGCGCACCTGGAGCTGCCGCCGGGTGAGTTCCATCGTGGAGAGCCCGACCGGCTCGCTGCTCATGCCGATCACCATGACGGTCCCGCCGGTCGAGACGCGGCGCGCCGACGTCTCCCAGGAGGCGGGGACCCCGGCGGTGTCGAAGACGAACGGGAAGGCGCGCTCGTCCCCGGGGCGGACGGGACGGGCCCCGATCCGCTCGGCGAACGCGACCCGGTCGGGCCGGGAGTCGGTGACGAACACGCGGGCCCCGGCCTCCAGGAGCGAAAGGCAGGTGAACAGCCCCTGCGATCCGGCGCCGACGACCAGGCACGCGGTGCCGGGGCCCACGCCCGCGCGGCGGACCGCGGACCGGGCCACCGCGTACGGCTCGATGCACGCCAGGATCCCCGTGTCGACCGGGGACGGCAGCGGCCACGCGAACCGCGCGGGGACGGCCACCCGCTCGGCGAGCACCCCGGGAACCGTGATGCCGGGGCTGAGCCTGCGCTCGCAGCCGGACGTCATGCCGCGCAGGCACGGCGGGCAGGCGAAGCAGCAGTAGTTGGGCTCGATCACGACCTGCTGCCCGACCCGCCGGTCGGTGACGTCCGGGCCCACGGCGACGATCCGGCCGCCGCCCTCGTGGCCCAGCACCCAGGGCAGGGCGGGCGTCGGGCGGGTGCCGTCGTGGACGCCGAGGTCCGATCCGCACAGGCCGACCGCGGTCATCTCGACGACCACGTCGTGCCGTCCGGGTTCCGGCTCCGCCCGGGAGTCGACGACCTCGGCGCGCCCAGGTTCCGTCAGGACGATTGCCCGCATGTGTTCCGTTCTTCGCTCGACGGTGGCGGCGGTCGTGTGACCTGCGCCACAAGGGTGGAATGTGTGGTTTGACATTAAAGTCATGGTCAGCGGCATGGCAAGCGGTTGCCAAAACTTTCCATCGTGGGGAAACTGGGGCGGGCGCCGAGGCGCGGGGCTCGTGGGTCGGGCGGAGGGGACGGCGCATGGCGGAAGGCAAGCCGGACGGCAAGTCGGACGGCAGGACGGACGGCAGGACGGACGGCAGGACGGCGCGGCCGACGATCTACGACGTGGCGCGGGAGGCCGGGGTGTCGCCGTCCACGGTGTCGCGCGCGATGTCCAACCCCGGACGCGTCAACGCGGTGACCGCCGCGCGGGTCGCCGAGGTGGCCGCCCGGCTCGGCTACCGCGCGAACACCCTGGCCCGGGCGCTGCCCTCCGGCCGGACCGACACCCTCGCCCTGTTCGTCTCCGACATCACCAACCCCCACTTCTTCGGGGTGATCCGGGGCGCCGAGCACCAGGCGCGCGCCGCGGGCTGCACGCTCATCGTCGGCGACACCGAGGAGTCGCCGGAGGTCGAGGCGCGCAACATCGAGCGGCTCGGCCCGTCCGTCGACGGCTTCGTGATCGCGGCGAGCCGGATGTCCGACGAGGAGATCACCAAGCTCGCCGCCGGGCACCGCATCACCCTGGTGAGCCGGCAGGTCGCCGGGGTGCCCAGCGTCAACGTCGAGCACGCCGAGGGCACCCGGCAGATCGTCGAGCACCTCGCCTCGCTCGGGCACCGCTCGATCGTCTTCCTCGCCGGGCCGCCCCGCTCCTGGCTGGGCGCGCGCCGCTGGGAGGCCCTCGCCACGGCCGCCGCGCGGCACGGCATCGACGCCCGCCGGATCGGCCCGTTCCCGCCCACCCTGGCCGGTGGCGCGGCCGCCGCCGACGCCGCGCTCGGGACGGGCGCGTCGCGGCCGTCGCGCACAACGACCTGCTCGCGATCGGCGTGCTGCGCCGGTGCGCCGAACGGGACGTCGCCGTCCCCGCCGACCTCAGCGTCGTCGGCTACGACGACATCTTCGGCGCGGACTTCTGCTCGCCGCCGCTGACCACGCTCGCCGGCCAGTTCGAGGAGTCCGGCCGGACCGCCGTCGACATGCTCCTCGCGGTGCGCGACCGCCACGGCGTCCGCCCCGCCCGCGACCAGGTCGTCCTGGACTCCCACCTCGCGATCCGCCGCTCCACCGGGCCCGCCCCGCGCTGACGGCCCGTCCGGCGGCACCGCTCGATCCGGTGCGATCTCGACGATCCGGTGCGAAAGGCGGGAAAGGCGCGGCGGGGTCCGGGGGATACGAGGGCGACCATCGCGACCGCGAACCGAAAGGCACCTACATGGGCGAGCCACTGACCGCGGACCCGCCGGGCGGCGGATCCGCGCGGGCGGACGACGCCGCCGCCGTGCGGGCGTCGCTGGACGACCCCGAACGGTTCGGCGAGATCTTCGACGCGTACTTCGCGGAGATCCGCGGCTACGCCGTCCGCAGGCTCGGCCCGGACGCCGGTGCCGACATCGCGTCCCAGACGTTCCTTGAGGCGTTCCGGGTGCGGCACCGCTACGACTCGTCCAGGGCGGCCGTCCGGACCTGGCTGTACGGCATCGCCACGAAGCTCGTCGCCAAGCACCGGCGCGGCGAGGTGCGCGGGCTGCGCGCCCGCGAGCGGCTAGGGCCGGGCCCGGTCGGACCGGCCGAGGGGCACGCCGAGCAGGTGGAGGCGCGGGTCAGCGCCCAGGGCGTGCGGGGACGGCTCGCGGGCGCGATCGCGAACCTGTCGGCGGGCGAACGGGACGTGCTGCTGCTCGCCGCCCTCGCCGACCTCGGCCACCGGGAGATCGCGGCGGCGCTCGGCGTCCCGTACGGGACGGTCGGGTCGCGGCTGAGCCGCGCGCGCAAGAAGCTGCGCAAGGCGCTGGGCGGAACGAACCCGATATGGGACGGGGAGGACGACCGTGGATGAAATGCGGATGATCAAGGACGCGTACGGGGAGCCCGCGCCGCCCACCGTCCGGGAGACGGCGGACGCCCGCGCCCGTATGTTCGGGGACGAACGGACGCCGCCACGCGCGCGCGCCGCGTCCGGTTCGGGTGGCCGGTCAAGACGGGGCTCGGGCTGGTCGCGGAGGGCGCGGCCGCGGCCGTCGCGATCTCGGCCGCCGGATCGGGGGCCGCGCCGTCCGGTCCGGGCGGTTCGCAGGCCGCCCCGGTGGACCTCGGCAAGCAGGCCGTCCTGGCGGCGGCGGAACGGGCCGCGAAGCAGGAGACCGGCAAGTACTGGTTCTCCGACATGATCAGCGGCCAGTCGTACATGATCCGGGCCGCGACCGGCTCCTACGCGATCGTCGGCGCGCACTCGGAGTACTTCCGCTGGGCCGGGGCCGAGCCGGGCATGGGCGAGGCGTTCTACGGCCGCGACATCCCGTCCAGGCCGCTGACGCCGAAGGACGAGGCGGCGTGGAAGAAGGCGGGCTCGCCGTCGGAGTTCCGCGTCTGGTCGAACGACCACTACTACACCTACGACCGGTCGAAGACGGCGTGGCGGGTCGACGATCCGAACCCGCAGGGCGGCGGGAAGTGGCTGGGCGGCCGCACGATCGAGGAGATCCAGGCCCTGCCGACCGACGCGAAGACCCTCGGCGAGAAATTCTTCGGTGCGGACTGGGAAGGCGCCAACGGCAAGCCGCCGGTGCTGGACGACCCCGAGGTCCGGGAGGCGATGAAGCGTCGGCGCGCCGAGATGAACCAGCCGCGCGACAAGGTCATCCGGGCGGGGGAGATCCTCCAGGACGCGCCGCTCTCGCCGGACACGCGGGCCGGGCTCATGCGGGCGCTGGCCGAGCAGCCGGGGATCACGGCGATCGGCGAGGCCGTCGACCCGCTCGGCCGGAAGGGGGTCGCGCTGGCCTCCGTGAGCACCCCGCGGACGGTCACCGGCGAGTACGGCACGCCGGCCGCCGAGCAGGGCCGGTACGGCAGCCGCGAGGAGATCGTCTTCGACCGGGAGACCGGCGAGGTGCTGGCGCTGCAGCAGGTCCTGACCGAGCCCGGCGGCCCGTACCGGGACCGCGAGCCCGGATTCGTGATCAACTATTTCGTCGTCCGCGACGCGGGCTGGACCGACAGCGAGCCGGAGCCGCCCGCGAAGCCGCCCTTCTGAGCCGGACGGGCCACGGGCCCGCCGTCCCCCGCCGGGGACGGCGGGCCTTCGGCGTCCGGCCCGGCCGCGGTCGCGGCGGAAAGCGAAAGCGGGTCGCGGAACCGGTGGAGTACCGGGTGACGACCATCCCCCCGGAGGTGTGCCATGCCCGACGAACCCGGCCCGCGGACGGCCCCGTGACCGCCGCGCCCGAGATCGACGACGCCACGCTCGTCACCGCGTCCCGCGACCGGCCCGACCGGTTCACCGACGTCTACGACCGGCACTTCCCGGTGATCCACCGGTACGTCGCCGGACGGCTCGGCGCGCAGGCCGCGGAGGACGTCGTCGCCGAGACCTTCCTCGCCGCGTTCCGCCGCCGCGACTCGTTCGACCCCGCGAAGGGCGACGTCCGGCCCTGGCTGTTCGGCATCGCGACCAACCTCGTCGCGCAGCACCGCCGCGCCGAGACCCGCCGCTACCGGGCGATGGCCCGCCTCGGCCCGGAACCGGACGCGGGCGGCTACGAGGACCGCGTCGCGACCGCCGTGTCCGCCGTGCGGATGCGGCCGAGCCTGGCGCGCGCGCTGGCCGGGCTGTCCCGCAAGGAACGCGACGTCGTGCTGCTCGTCGCGCTCGCGGAGCTGTCGCACCAGGAGATCGCGACCGTGCTCGGCATCCCGTTCGGCACGGTCGGGTCCCGGCTGAACCGGGCGGCGCCGGAAGCTGCGGGCGGCCCTCGCCCCGACGCAAGGAGACTGACCATGGACGAGATGAAGGCGATCGCGAGATGCTGGACGAACCCCCCACCCGGACGGCCGAGGACGAGGGGCGGCGGCGGCTCCGCCGGGAGATCGCGGACCCGGCGTCCGGTGCGGGCGGACGCGCGAAGGCGCGCTTCGGGTGGCCGCTCAAGGCCGGGCTCGGCGTCGTCGCGGCGAGGCGCGGCCGCGGCCGTCGCGATCTCGGCGATCGGCGCGGGCGACCCGTCCCCCCGGGGGCGGCGGGCAGGCGGGCGGCCCGCAGCCCGGCGTGGACCTCGGCAAGCAGGCCGTCCTGGTGGCCGCGGAGAACGCCGCGAAGCAAGAGACCGGCAAGTACTGGTTCTCCAACAAGCTCTCCGAGCAGTCGTACGTCGTGCGGGCCGAGTCCGGCACCTACGCCGTGGCGGGCGCGCGCATCGAGGACTTCAGCTGGACCGGTGCCGAGCCCGGCGTCGGCACGACGTTCCACTGGCGCGAGCTGCCCGCCGAACCGCTGACGCCGGCGGACGAGGCGGGCTGGAAGAAGGCCGGCGCCCCGGCGAAGATCAAGGTGTGGTCCACCGACAAGTCCCTCACCCTGGACGCGTCGAAGGGGTCGGAGTGGAAGAACGACGGCACGTCCGACGGCAGCCGCAAGTGGCTGCGCGGCGAGCTGACCTTGGAGGAGATGCAGAAGCTGCCGACCGACCCGAAGCAGCTCGCCGAGCGGTTCTTCAACGGTTCCGAGTCGCTCCGCAAGAACGCGATGATCCCGGAGGACGCGGAACTGCCCGCCCACATGAAGACGAAGGAGTTCCGCTCGCGTTGGCCGATCACCGTGGTCGGGCGCCTGAACTCGGTGCCGCTCCCCCCGAAGGTCCGGGCGGGCCTGATGCGGGCGCTGGCCGCGCAGCCCGGGGTGACGGCGATCGGTGAGACCACCGACTCGCTGGGCCGCAAGGGCGTCGCGCTGGCGTCCCTGCCGGAGGTCGTCGAGGTCACCGGCGAGTACGGCGGCCCGGCCGAGGACGCGGGCACCTACGAGAGCCGCGAAGAGATCGTCTTCGCCAAGGAGACCGGGAAGGTGCTGGCCCGGCGGACCGTGCTGACCAAGCCCGGCGCCACCTACCGGGACCTCAAGCCCGGATTCGTCATCTACGCCTCGACCGTCCGGGACAGCGGCTGGACCGACACCAAGCCCACGCCGCCCGTGGAGCAGCCCTCCTGACCCCGGCTCGCCCCGTCCCGTCCGCCCCGCCCCGCCAGACCCTCGGCCCCTCGGCCTCCGCCCCACACCGGAGCGAGGGGCCAAGGCCCGTCAGCCGGTGTGGACGGCGTCGCGGACGTTGATCGCCGCCGTCCCGAGCGTCGGACCGTACTCCCACGGGTCGTTGCCGTAGTGCCAGGCGTTGTGGCCGACGATGTAGCCCCAGCCCCGGGAGAGCGGCATCTCGGTGATCCACGGCCCGCCGCTGGAGCCGCCGCCCATGTCGCAGCCGATCCGCTTGTAGAGGGCGTCCGCCGCGGCGTAGCCGACGCAGAACCGCAGCTTGTTCGAGCTGATCCCGGAGCGGGCGGGATGCGTGTTCTGCGGGTACCCGAACGAGCGCGTGTCGTGGAACGTCGTCTCGTTGTAGCCCTCGCCGAACCGGTAGCCCTGGTATCCGACGACGTCGCCGACCCGGCGGCCGTTGCTGAGGTTCAGCGCGAGCGCGCCCATGTCGTACCGGTGGTTCTTGCCGTCGAAGTAGCCGTTCGGCGCCGCCCACGACCGGGCCGTCCACGTGCCGTACGGGCGCTTGCCGTCGTGGTAGTCGGGGACGAACGCGAAGTTCGAGTGCCAGTTGCGGCTGCCGTCGGTGACGCAGTGCCCGGCCGTCCAGATCGTGTTCCGGTTGGAGGAGTTGATCGTGGCGGCCGTGCAGTAGTAGCCGCTCCCGTTGCGGGTGTAGAAGAGCTTCCCGACGGTCCGGGCGGGCATCCGCCCGTGGTCCGCCCAGATCTTCGAGGTGGAGAAGTAGGTCAGCGCCTTGGTCTCGAAGGCCGGTTCGCCGGAACCGTCGGATTCGCCGGAACCGGCGGTGGCGGGCGGCATGTAGCCGTCGCCGCTTTCCGGCTCGGCCGCCGGAGGCGCCTCCGCGGCGGCCTGCCCGGACGCGGACGACTTGGCGGGCGGTGTCACCTCGGGGGCGGGGGTCGGTTTCGCGGCGGCCATGCGCTCGGGCGCCAGTACTCCTCGACCAGCGCGCCGACCGCGCCGCCGAGGCGGCGGCCGAGCCGTCGCGGCCGTCCAGGGGTCCGCGGCGGCCGGCTCCCGTGCTGCGCGCCGGGCGCACGGCGGGGGCTGCCGCCACCAGCGCGAGGAGGGTCGTGCCGAGAACGGTGAAGCGTCGTTTCATCACGAGTTGATCTTCGGCACGATCGGCGGGGAAGTCCTTGGCGTGCGGTCTACGGTTCCTTGACGATCCGTCTACGCGAGCCGTTCACGCGCGAGCCGTTCACGCGCGAGCGGCGAGCGCCCCGTGGCGGTAGTCGCTGGGTGCCAGCCCGAACGCGTCGCGGAACGCCCGCGAGAACGCCGAATGGTGCGTGAACCCCCACATCGCGGCGATGCGGTGGACCGGGACGGCGCGCAGCGCGGGATCGGCCAGCGCCAGCCGGGCGTGTTCCAGCCGCCGCAGCCGGATCCACGCCGCGACCGTGACGCCCTCCGCGCTGAACAGCCGATGCAGGTAGCTCACGGAGATGTGGTGCGCGGCGGCGACCGCGGCCGGGTCCAGGTCCGGGTCCTGGAGGTGCCGGTCGATGAACTCGTGCGCCCGCAGCAGCAGCGTCCGCCTGCGGGCCTCGGGCGGCGCGCCGTCCGTCCCGTCCGCCGCGCCGTCGGCGTCGAGCGCGTGGGCGAGCAGCGCCGAGACCAGGTCTGCCAGGACGGTCGCGAGGCGCGGGCCGTCGGACGGGCGGTAGGCGCCGGGGTCGGCGATGATGTTCGTCAGCGTGACCGCCAGCAGCCCCCCGATCCCGTCGCGCCCCGGCAGCGGCGGCCCGACCGCCCGGCCGATCCGGTCGGCCGGAACCGACAGCAGCCGCTTCGGCACCACGACCCCGGCGCATTCGAACGGGCCCGACCCGCCCGCCAGGCGGATCGTCGCGGGACGCGACGAGTCGTGCGCCGCCCACTGCGCGGGCCCGTACCGGAACTCGCGGTCGCCGCAGACGACCTCGACGTCCCCCCGCAGCACCAGCGACAGGTACAGCACCTCGGGATCGGCCAGCCGGACGAGCCGGGGCGTCCGGCGGACGGTCGCCGGGCTCGTCGCGGTCGCGAGGACGGTCACCGCGTCCGGGCCGGTGCCGAGCCGCAGCGTGCGCTCGCGCGCCTCGAACCGGTCGCGGTCGACGCTCAGCTCCACCGGGGCGCGGGACCGGGCCACCAGCTCGCGCCAGTAGTCGATCCGGTCCGCGCGGGGCACGTCCGCCGTCCTGAACACCGTCTCGATCAACCGAACCTCCGTGCCAACGAAGATCATCGCGAGAGGAAGGTACGGGGACCGGCCGGGTACGGGAGGCTGAACGGCGGAGGAACTTTCGTCAGGACGTCAGCCCGTCAGGTCGGCCGGGCGGGTGCCGATCTCGGTCAGCGGGAGGTCGAGCCCGGCCCGCTCCGTCAGCCACGTGGACGGCCGGTAGCGCGGGTCGCCGGTGCCCAGCGACAGCCCCTCCAGGATGTCGAGCACGACCTCCGCGCCCACGTGGTCGCCCCACTCCAGCGGGCCGCGCGGGTAGCCGAGGCCCAGCCGGACGGCCGTGTCGATGTCCGCCGGACGCGCGAGGTCCTGCTCAGCGATCCCGCACGCGACGTTCACGATCGACGCCAGCAGCCGCTGCGCGATCGGCGCCGGGCCGTCCCGCACGACGCTCACCGGACGTCCGGTCGCCGCGAGCGCCGCGAACGCCGCGCGTCCCGCGGCGCGGTCGACGGCCGGGTGCACGCCGAGCGTGAGCCGCGTGAAGAACCCGCCGAGCGGGTCGACGCTCAGCGTCCGCTCCGGCGGCAACCCCTCCTGCAGCGCGACCGCGCGCCCGGCTCCCCGTAGCGTCACCAGCACGACCGCCCGGCCGGACGGCGCGTCCGCCCGCTCCACCTCGACCCCGGCCGCCGACAGCAGCGCGCCCAGCGTCTCCCGCGCGCCCGCGCCCGGTCGGCGTCACCCGCGTGGATCCACACCGGCCGCCGCTCGGCGTCCCCGGGCACCGCCGCCTCGGCGGGCTCCCGCTTGACGCCGTCCACGTACGGGTAGAAGCCCTCGCCGGTCTTGCGGCCGAGCAGCCCCGCCTCCATGCGCGCCCGCCCCACGCGGGACGGGCGGAGCCGCGGCTCCGTGTAGAAGCCCGTCCACACGGACTCCATGACCGGGTGCGAGACGTCGAGGCCGGTCAGGTCGAGCAGCTCGCACGGGCCCATCTTGAGGCCCAGGACGTCCCGGGCGATCCGGTCGATGTCCACCGGTTCGGCGGCGCCCTCCGACAGGATCTGCATCGTCTCCGTCACCAGCCCGCGCCCCGCGTGGTTCACCAGGAACCCGGGCGCGTCGGGCGCGTGCACCGGCTCGTGGCCCAGCCGCCGGACGAGCGCGGCGAGCGCGTCCGGGATCCAGCCGGCCGTCCGCGCGCCCGCGATCACCTCGACGAGGCGCATCAGCGGCACCGGGTTGAAGAAGTGCAGCCCGGCCAGCCGGGACGGGTCGGTGAGGGGCGCCGCGATCGCCGTCACCGGCAGCGAGCTGGTGTTGGTCGCCAGCACCGTCCCCGCCGGGACCGCCTTCTCCAGCGCGGCGAACAGCTCCCGCTTGGTGTCCATGTCCTCGCGGACGGCCTCGACGACGAGGTCGCACTCGCCGAACGGCGTCAGCGGCTCGCCCACCGGACGCAGCCGCGCCTTCGCCGCCGCCGCGTCGGCGGCGTCCATCCGGCCCTTCGCGACGAGCTTGTCGAACATCCCGGAGACGTACTCGACCGCCTCGACGACCGCCTCCGGGCGGACGTCGGCGAGTTCGGCGGTCACGCCGCCCGCCGCCGCGAGCTGCGCGATGCCGCGCCCCATCGCGCCGGTGCCGATCACCCGGATCGTCCGCACGTCCCGCGCCCACCGCTCGGCGTTCCGCTCAGCGTCCTGCACCATGCCGTCTCCTCGTGCCGCCGTCCGTCGGCACGATGCTACGGGCGTCCCGGATGCCGGACCCGTCCCGGTGCGCGCCCGCGATCAGTACCCGCCGTCGTCGTCCTGCTCGTTCTGGTCGTTCCGCTCGTTGTCGTCCCGCTCCTGCTCGTCGTCGCCGTCCTCGCCGCCGCCGCATCCGGCCGTCACGGCGGCCGTGGCCCCGAGGACCCCGGCCACCGCGACCGCCGGGAGCGACGCCGGTGTCAGCGCCGTCACCACGGCGAGCAGCGCCTTGAGCAGTTTCATCGGCAACCCCGCCATCCGAGCCCCCCGCGTCCCGTGGACGGCGCGTCCGGAACCGGACGCGCCACGGGGGTGCTACCCCGGGCGCCGACGGTCTCACGCGTCCGCTCGGGACGCCCTCGGATCAGTCGTCGTCGAAGCCCTCGTCGTCGTCATCGTCGTCCCCGTCGTCGTCCGTCTCGACCGCGCAACCGGCGGACGCGACGGCGGTGGCGCCGAGCGCCCCGGCCACCGCGATCGCGGGCAGCGACACCGGCGTCACCGCCGTCAGCGCGGCGAGGAGCATCTTGAGCAGCTTCATCGGCAACCCGGCCATGGAACCCCCAAAAGGTGAGTGTGACCGGGAATGTAATGACTCCGGATCGCCCGCAGAAGGCCCGTTCGCGGCCGGGTCCGGTTCTTGTCCGAACCTCCACTGGGCGGAAGCCCGGCGGCCACCCGGCCGAAACGACGACATAACCTTCAGACTGCGCCGCCACTGACGAGTTGAGGAGCATGCACATGCGCGAAGCGGTCATCTGCGAGCCGCTGCGGACCCCGATCGGCCGGTTCGGCGGGGTACTGAAGCCCGTCTCGCCGGTCGAGCTGGCCGCCACCGTCATCCGGGCGCTCGTCCAGCGCACCGGCCTGCCCGGCGACGCGATCGACGAAGTCATCCTCGGACAGTGCAACCCCAACGCCGACGCCCCCGCGATCGGCCGCGTCGCCGCGCTGGACGCCGGGCTGCCCGTCGAGGTCGGCGGCACCCAGCTCGACCGCCGCTGCGGATCCGGACTCCAGGCGGTCCTGAACGCCGCCATGCAGATCCAGACCGGCGTCAGCGACGTGATCGTCGCGGGCGGCACCGAGAGCATGAGCAACGCCCCCTTCTACACGACGAAGGCGCGCTGGGGCGTGCGCGGCCCGTCCATCGACCTGCACGACGCCCTCGCCCAGGGGCGCGTCACCGCGGGCGGCATCAACCACCCGGTGCCCGGCGGGATGCTGGAGACCGCCGAGAACCTGCGGCGCGAGTACAAGATCGGCCGGGAGGAGCAGGACGAACTGTCCGTGCGGTCGCACGCGCGGGCCGTCGCCGCCCAGCGGGACGGACGGTTCGCCGACGAGCTCGTCCCCGTCACCGTCAAGGGCCGCAAGGGCGACACGGTCGTCGACACCGACGAGCACCCGCGCCCCGACACGTCCATGGAGGGGCTCGCGCGGCTGCGTCCCGTCCTCGGCAAGGGCGACCCCGAGGCCACCGTCACGGCCGGGAACGCCAGCGGGCAGAACGACGCGGCGGCCGCGTGCGTCGTGACGACGCCCGAACGCGCCGCCGAGCTCGGGCTGCGCCCGCTCGTCCGGCTCGTCTCGTGGGGGCGCGCGGGCGTGCCGCCGCGCACGATGGGCATCGGGCCGGTTCCGGCCACCGCCAAGGCGCTCGCCGCCGCCGGGCTGACCCTCGCCGACATGGACCTCATCGAGCTGAACGAGGCGTTCGCCGCGCAGGTCCTCGCCGTCGGCCGCGAGTGGGGCCTGGCGGACGGCGACTGGGACCGCGTCAACGTCAACGGGTCCGGCATCTCGCTCGGCCACCCGGTCGGCGCGACCGCGCCCGCATCCTGGCGACCCTCGCCCGCGAGATGGACCGCCGCGAGGCCCGCTACGGCCTGGAGACGATGTGCATCGGCGGCGGCCAGGGCCTCGCCGCGATCTTCGAACGCGTCTGACGCACCGCCCGCCGGACCCCGGTGCCCGCCTAGGGCGCCGGGGTCCGCTGCACCGGCGAGCCGGGCGCGGGCGTCCACGCCGGGTCCCGTCCGGTCATGGCGATCAGCCGGTCGAGCGGCGCGGCGCCGTCCGGCACCCGGACGGCCGGGCCGAACAGCCCGTCGACGCCCGTGCCGCCGCTCTCCTCGACCGACGGCCCCACGAACGCGAGGCACGCCTCGACCTCGTCCGCCCCGGCCTCGTACGGCTGCCCGGTGGCGCGCGCGACGTCCCAGCCGTGCACGACGATCTCGTTCAGCGCGACGTTCCCCGCGATCTCGCCCGGCAGCTTCACCCCGCCCGCCTCCGTCATCCCTTCCCAGGCTTCGGGGGCGCGCCACGCGGCGGCGAGCTCGTCCAGCAGTTCGGGGATGCGAGCGCGCCAGTCGGACACGAGCCGCGCCGCGTCGACGGTCGGCGGCCGCGAGCCGCCCTCGGGCAGGTCCTTGGTCGCGGCCTGCGCGAACGCGATCGACAGCCCGTGGACGTGGTCGAGCAGCGCGGCGAGGTTCATGTCCGCGCACGGCGTCGGCATGGTCAGTGCGGAGTCGGGGATCGCGGCGAGCAGCCCGGCCAGCCGTCGGGCGGCGGGGCCGTGGTCGATGGTCGTCGTCATCGGTGCGTCCTCCTGGTGGCAGTCCCGGTCTTCAGGATGGGGACTCCCGGACGGCGCGGAACTCATCGATAGTCGGAACGGCGATTCGACGGTGTGCCGGGACGCGGAAGGAGCTGTGCGCGCGCACAAGAAGATTGTGACGGAACAGCGGACGAACGTTCCGCCGTAGGCGCTGTGTACCGGGGGAGGAGCCGCCGGGTACGCTCCGTCCTGGTCTGCGACGGTGCCGACCTGCGTGTGGAACACATAAGCTACTACCGAGTAGTATTCGGGACCCGGATGAGGCGCAGTCTGTCACGAGCCCTACGCTGACTGCCATCGCCCGTACCCAGGAGGACGGAACAGTGTACTGGATCACGTTGATCATCGGGCTCGCCGGACTGGCGGTCACGTTGGCGCTCGCCGGGCGGCGGGTGCAGTTCCTGTACAAGACCGCGATGGTCGGGCAGCCGACCCGGAGCGGACGCTGCAGGTCAAGCGGGAGCCCAAGAAGGCCGTCGAGGGCCAGGCCGTCGAGGTCCTCGGCCAGCGCAAGCTGCTGAAGTGGACGATCGCCGGCGCCGCGCACTTCGCGGTGATGTGGGCGTTCTTCCTGCTCGCCACCGTCTACCTCGAAGCCGCCGTCCAGTTGCTGTTCGGGCTTGAGGCGCACATCCCGTTCCTGCAGACATGGGGCCCGATCGGGTTCGTCCAGGACACCATCGCCCTGGCGTGCTTCCTGGGCCTGGCGGTGTTCACCGCGATCCGGTTCAAGAACTCCCCCAAGCGCATCGGCCGCAAGTCGCGGTTCTCCGGCTCGCACCTGTCGGGCGCCTGGATCACGCTGTTCATGATCTTCAACGTGATCTGGACGATGTTCTTCTTCCGGGGCGTGGAGGTCGCGCGCGACAACTTCGGCTACAGCGGCGCCGCGTACTTCTCCCACCTGACCGGGAACCTGTTCGAGGGCATGTCCGACGACACCCTCCACGTGCTCGAAGCCGTCGGCCTGCTGCTGCACATCGCCGTCGCGTTCATCTTCCTGGTGTTCGTCGTGCACTCCAAGCACCTGCACATCTTCCTGGCCCCGCTGAACGTCATGTTCAAGCGCCGTCCGGACGGCCTGGGCGCCGCGCAGCCGATGATGTCGGGCGGCAAGCCCCTCGACTTCGAGGAGGCCGACCCCGACGAGGACGTCTTCGGCCGCGGCAAGATCGAGGACTTCACCTGGAAGGGCTTCCTCGACATGGCGACCTGCACCGAGTGCGGTCGCTGCCAGTCCCAGTGCCCGGCGTGGAACACCGGCAAGCCCCTGTCGCCCAAGATGGTGATCCTGGAGCTGCGCGACCACGCCCTGGCCAAGGCCCCCTACATGCTCGCCTCCGAGGAGGAGCGCGAGAAGTTCACCGACGAGCAGAAGCTCGCCATGCAGGTGGACAAGGAACTCGTCGCCGACGACGGCGTCATCCACCCCGACGTCCTGTGGTCGTGCACCAACTGCGGCGCGTGCGTCGAGCAGTGCCCGGTCGACATCGAGCACATCGACCACATCCTGGACATGCGCCGCTTCCAGGTGATGATCGAGTCCTCGTTCCCGTCCGAGGCCGGCGTCATGCTGAAGAACCTGGAGAACAAGGGCAACCCGTGGGGGATGTCCGAGATGAAGCGCCTGGAGTGGATCGAGGAGCTCGACTTCGAGGTCGAGGTCGTCGACGACAAGCTCCCCGAGGACACCGAGTACCTGTTCTGGGTCGGGTGCGCGGGCGCCCTGGAGGACCGGGCCAAGAAGACCACCAAGGCCGTCGCCGAGCTGCTGCACATCGCGGGCGTCAAGTTCGCGGTGCTCGGCCCGATGGAGGCCTGCACCGGTGACCCGGCCCGCCGCCTGGGCATGGAGTTCGTCTTCCAGATGCTCGGGCAGCAGAACGTCGAGACGCTCAACGACGCCGGGGCGAAGAAGATCGTCGCGACGTGCCCGCACTGCTTCAACACCCTGGCCAACGAGTACCCGCAGATCGGCGGGGACTACGAGGTCGTCCACCACACCCAGCTGCTCGCGCACCTGGTCGAGGAAGGCAAGCTCACCCCGGTCACCCCGATCGAGGAGAACATCACCTACCACGACCCCTGCTTCCTGGGCCGCCACAACAAGGTCTACAAGCAGCCGCGCGACATCATGGCGACCGTCCCCGGCGTCAAGACCCAGGAGATGCACCGGCACAAGGACCGCGGCTTCTGCTGCGGCGCCGGCGGCGCCCGGATGTGGATGGAAGAGCGCATCGGCAAGCGCATCAACACCGAGCGCGTCGACGAGGCACTGGAGACCAACCCCGACACGGTCTCCACCGCGTGCCCGTTCTGCCTGGTCATGCTCGGTGACGCGATCAACGAGAAGAAGAACTCCGGCGACGCCAAGGAATCCCTGGAAGTCGTCGACGTCTCCCAGCTGTTGATCCGCTCCATCAAGGGCGAGGGCACCGCCCCCGAGAAGGAACCCGTCGCGGCCGAGTAACGCGCGCGCACACGGCCCCGTCCCCGGTTCGTCCGGGGGCGGGGCCGTTGCCCTTGGCCGGATGGTCAAGCGTTCTGTAGCGGCCCATAGACGGGCGGGAAGACGCACGCGGGTAGAGACCGGGCCATGGCCGTCCTGGTGTCAGTGCTCGCGTTCTTCATGACGCTCGCGGGCGGGCTCGCCGCGATGCGCGTCCGCGACCACCGGCACCTCGTCCTCGGCCTCGCGGGCGGCCTCATGCTCGGGGTCGTCGCCTTCGACCTCATCCCCGAGTCCCTCGAACTCGCGGGGGCGCACCCCCTCGGCGTCCCCGCACCCATGATCGGGTTCGCCGTCGGGTTCCTGCTGCTGCACGTCGTCGAGCAGGCCGTCGCGATCCACCGCGCCCACGAGGACGAGTACGCCCCGCACGTCCACGCCCACGGACACGGACACGCCCCCGGCGGGTCCCGGGCGGGCCTGCTGGCCGCGCTCGCGCTCGTCCTGCACAGCCTCGTCGACGGCATCAGCATCGGCCTCGGCTTCCAGTCCGGGACCGACGTCGGCGTCGTCGTCACCCTCGCCGTCGTCACCCACGACTTCGCCGACGGCTTCAACACCTTCACCGCCGCGTCCCTGCGCCGCGCCGACCGCCGCCCCGCCCTCGCCCTCCTGTTCGCCGACGCCATCGCCCCCATCGCGGTGCCGCGCTCACCACGCTCGGCACCGTCCCCGACGCCGTCCTCGGCCCCTACCTCGGGCTGTTCGCCGGAGTCCTGCTCTACCTCGCCGCCGCCGAGATCCTCCCCGAAGCCCACAGCCGGCATCCCCGCGTGCTCACCCTCTGCGCGACCGGGGTCGGGCTCGTCGCCGTCCTGTTCGTCGTCGGGCTCGCGCACTGACCCGTCCGGAAACGGCAGAGGGCCGTCCGGTTCGCACCGGACGGCCCTCTGACACCTGCCGGACGGAACGCCCGGCGGCGCGCGATCAGCCCGTCATGGACGTCGCGAAGTTCGGGTTCGCCTTCAGCCACTCGTCCACGGCCTGGTCGGGCTTGCCCTTGTGCTTGTTCTCCATGAGGTCTTCGAGCGACCCCAGCTGCTTGTCGTCCATCTTGAACTTCTTCAGCCAGCCGGCGACCTCCGCCTGCTCCTCGCTGAAGCCCTCGCGCGCGACGGTGAAGATGCCGTCGGGCTTGCCCATGGCGCCCTTCGGGTCCTTCAGGTCACGGATCGGGAACTTCGCGTAGGCCCAGTGGGGACGCCACAGGGTGACGACGATGTTCTCCTTGGCCTCGATGGCCTTCTGCAGCTCGGTCAGCATCGCGGGCGTGGAGGAGGTCTTGACCTTCCACTCCTCGTCGAGCCCGTACGCGGGGAGCATCTCCTCCGACGACACCCGGAACAGGCCCGAGCTCTGCTCGATGCCGACGATCGTCCCGTCGTACTCCCCGGCCTTGCCCTTCAGGTCCTCGAGGGACTGCAGCGGCGAGTAGTTCGGCACGGCGATCGTCAGCGGCGCCGAGTCGTACCAGGACCCGACCTTCTCCAGCTTGTCGCCGTACTGCTTCCAGTAGTCCTCGTGCGTGCCCGGCAGCCAGGCGTCGAGGAACAGGTCCACGTCGCCCTGCGCCATGCCCGTGTACAGGGGGCCGGTGTCGAGCGTCTTGACCTCGACCTCGTAGCCCTTGTCCTCGAGCAGGTTCTTCCACAGGTGCGTGGCGGCCTCACCCTCGGCCCAGCCCGAGACCATGCCGATCGTGATGCTCTTGTCGTCCCCGCCGGAGCCGGAGTCCTCCGACCCGCACGCCGCGGTGCCGAAACCGAGCGTCAGAGCCATGGCCCCGACCGCAAGACCCTTGAGTTTCAGGCGCATGCCCGTCCTTTCCTTACTGTTTTTGCTCAGACGCCGTTGGTGCCCGCGGGGGCGATGGCGCGCTGAACGCTCGTCCGGTCGCCGAGGGCACCGGTGATCCGGTCCAGGAAGATGGCCAGGACGACGACGGCGATGCCGCCCTCGAACCCGGTGGCGACGTCCACGCGCTGGATGCCCTGCAGCACCACCTCGCCGAGACCGCCCGCGCCGACCATGCCCGCGATCACGACCATGGACAGCGACAGCATGATCAGCTGGTTGACGCCCGCCATGATCGACGGCATCGCCAGCGGGATCTGGATCCGCGTGAGGATGCGGCCCGGCGGCGTCCCGAACGCCTCACCGGCCTCGACCATCTCCGGGTCGACGCCGCGGATGCCGAGCTCGGTCAGCCGGACGCCCGGCGGCAGCGCGAAGATCACCGTCGCCACCATGCCCGGCACCACGCCGATGCTGAAGAAGAAGATCGCCGGGATCAGGTAGACGAACGCCGGCATCGTCTGCATCAGGTCCAGCACCGGCCGCGCGACCCGGCTCACCATGTCGTTGCGTGCCGCCGCGATGCCCACCGGGATCGAGATGAGCACCGCTATCAACGCCGACACCAGCACCAGCGCCAGGGTGTCCATCGCCTGCTCCCACAGCTCGATGCTGTCGATCAGCGCGAACCCCACCAGCCCGAACAGGCCCACCTTCCAGTTCGCCACGACCAGCCCGATGACCGCCAGAACCGCGATCACCACCAGCGGCGGCGGCGCCAGCAGCCCTTCGGCCAGGCCCTCCACCGCCCACTCGCCGAGCGACCCGATGCCGTCGAACAACCAGCTCAGGTTGTCGGTGCACCAGTCCACGATCGTGGCGAACCACTCGCCGACGTCGAGGCGCGGCAGTTCCACCGCCTTAGTCGGCGTCACTCTTGCCGCCCTCCTTCGTCAGCGCCAGCTCCGAACCCACGACGTCCTGCACGACCGCGTCGTCCACCTGCGTGTTGATCGCACCCAGCGCCGCGAGCAGCGTGACCCGCGGGATCACGCCCAGCAACGTCCCGTCCGCATCGGCCACGGGCACCGGCAGGTCGCTCTCCGCGCACCGCGCGAACAGCTCCGCCACCGGGGTGTCGGGCGACACCGGCTCCGGATCCTCCGCGTCGATCAGCCCGTCGAGCTTGTCGACGCCGTCCTGCACCGCGTCGGCGACCCGCGCCGCGCGCACCCGTCCCCGCAGCTTGCGGTCCTTCGTCACGACGAACGCCGCGGACGTCTGCTGCTCGCGCATCGTGCGCAGCGCCGTCCGCGGACCCGTCGTCGCGAGCACCGTGACCAGCGGCTTCTCCATGACCGACGACGCGGTCAGCACCCTGGTACGGTCCACGTCGGCGACGAACTGCGCGACATAGTCATTGGCCGGATCGGTGAGAATCTCCTCGGCCGTCCCGATCTGGACGATCCGCCCCTCGCGCATCACCGCGATGCGGTCGCCGATGCGCATGGCCTCGTTCAGGTCGTGCGTGATGAACACGATCGTCTTACCGAACCGGGACTGCAGATCCAGCAGCAGATCCTGGACCTCCCGTCGAATAAGGGGATCCAGGGCGCTGAACGCCTCGTCCATCAAAATGATGTCGGTGCCCGAAGCCAGCGCCCGGGCGAGCCCGACCCGCTGCTTCATCCCACCCGACAACTGACCGGGAAGCTTGCTCTCCCAGCCCTCCAAGCCGACCAGCTTGAGGAACTCGCGGGCCTGCTTCTCTCGTTCTTCCTTCGGGACGCCGCGTACTTCGAGCCCGTAGGCGGCGTTCGCCAGAACCGTCCGATGAGGGAAGAGCGCGAAGTGCTGGAAGACCATGCTGACCTTGTTCTGCCGCGCGGCCCGCAGGGCCTTCGGCGGCAGCTTGGCGATGTTCTGGCCTTCGATCTCGATGCTGCCCGCCGTCGCCGGCAACAGCCCGTTCAGCATCCGGATCAACGTGGACTTCCCGGAGCCCGACAGCCCCATGACCACGAAGATCTCGCCCTGTTTCACCTCGAACGTGGCGTCGACCACAGCGGGCATGACGCCGATCTTGCGAACCTCCTCAAGGTCCGCGCCGTTCTTGATCCTCCGTAGTGCCTCGGTCGTCTTACGGCCGAACAGCTTTGTGACGCCTTCCGCGCGGAGTATGGACACGATCTCCTTCCGGGTTCCCACGTCCAAACGGCGCGGAAACGGGTCGCCTACACGTCCAGGCGCCCGGACTCGACGAGACTCACGTAAAGAGACTGTCAAGCGAACGCCAACACTCTGCGTCGCTTGAAACTACCTGCTCAAGGAACATGTTTCATCCTTTGGTGCGTTCCGTCACGTTAGGGTCACAAACGGGACACGTTCACACCTTTGTCCGGTGGAAGTTCAGGTACGACCGCGACGGTGTCGGCCCCCGCTGGTCCTGGTAGCGCGACCCGTACTCCTGCGACCCGTACGGATGCTCCGCGGGCGAACTCGTCCGGAAGAGGCACATCTGCCCGATCTTCATCCCCGGCCACAGCTTGATCGGCAGCGTCGCCACATTCGACAGCTCCAACGTCACGTGACCGCTGAACCCCGGGTCGATCCACCCCGCCGTCGAATGCGTCAGCAGCCCGAGCCGTCCGAGCGAGCTCTTGCCCTCGAGCCGCGCGGCCAGATCGTCCGGCAGCCCGAACACCTCGTACGTCGACGCGAGGACGAACTCCCCCGGATGGAGCACGAACGCCTCGTCCGGATCGACCTCCAGCGGCCGCGTCAGATCCCGCTGCTCCACCGCGGGATCGATGTGCGGATACCGGTGGTTCTCGAAGACCCGGAAGTACCGATCCAGCCTGACGTCCACACTGGACGGCTGAATCATGCTCGGCTCGTACGGGTCGATCTTCACCCGCCCGGACTCGAGCTCGGACCTGATATCGCGATCGGAGAGCAGCACGCTGAAAAGCTACCCGGTCCACACGCCCCCCGACGATCCGGTACGATGGCGCAAGCGCGGACGGCAAGCCGTCCCACGCGGGTGTAGTTCAATGGTAGAACTTCAGCTTCCCAAGCTGACAGCGCGGGTTCGATTCCCGTCACCCGCTCGCACGACGAAGGCCCAGGTCAGGGATTGGATCCCCGACACTGGGCCTTGATCGTTTCTAGGGTCGGATGCCCCGCCGTGCAACCCGCGTGCGACTACCCGACCGGCACCGGTACGCCCGCCGTCCCGTCGTCATCGTCGCCCGACTCGTCCCACGCACGCATGAGGGCATCGAACCCGTCCGCGATCGCACGGTCAGCGTTGGCCGATCGGTGCTGGTAGCGCAGCGCGGCCCGTTCGTTGTCGTGGCCCATCCTCGCCATGAGGTTTCGGAGCGAGACGCCCATGTCAGCAGCGAGGGTGTTGCCGGTGTGCCGGAGGTCATGGAAGTGCAGATTCGGTACGCCGAGCGATTCCACGACGAAGTGCCAGCGCGTGACCTTGTTGAAGCCGCTCCGCCGCATCGGCCCGCCCTTGACGCCCGTGAAGACGAGCGCGTCAGCATCAGGCCGGACGTACTTCTCTAGGTGCGCCTCCAAGTCAGGGACGATCGAGGCCGGAATCGAGACCGTACGCAGGCCAGCTTGTGACTTGGTCGGCCCGAGGATCATCTGTCCGTTCGCCCGTTCGACGTAGGCGGCCCGAACACGGACGGTCCGGTTCACGGTGTCGATGTCGGCCCCCGGAGCGCGGTCACCTCACCCCAACGCAGGCTTGCGAACGCGGCGAGGAGGATGAACGCGCGAAGCCGGTCGTCCTGGACGACATCGGCGCGCCCGTCCTCGGCCAGCTTCCACAGCGCCCGCTCAGCATCGGGACGCGTCGCGAAGGCGGCCGGATGCCGCCGCATCGTGTCGCCCTTGGCCCGGTACCGAAGCCGGAACTCCCCCGAGTCGAGCTTGCGAATGTTGCCGACCGGGCGGACGCCGACCCGTTCGGCCAGTTCGAACACCTGAGGAACCGTGAGGGTCGGTCGCTCCGGAGTGACCTCGGTGCCGGCCCCCCGCACCTGGCACGGGTTGCGAGACAAGATCTTGTCTTCCACGACCGCAGTCATGAGGACCGCCCGCAGTAGCCGGTAAGCCTTGGCCGCCATGGTCGCCGAGACCCCGGAGTCGAGGAGCTTTGTACGCCACTCACGAACCATGGACGTGCTGAGCTTGCCGAGTGGGACGCCCCCGAGGTGCGGCGCGATGTACTTCCGCAGCAGCCACCGGTACAGCTCGACCGTCCGAGGCCGCAGGCCGGGCCGCTCTTCGATCCACGTTGCGGCGTAGTCGCCGAGCCGCACCTTGGCACGGTCGGGGTCCGTCCAGTCACCGCTGAAGATCTGCGCTTCCGCCAGCGTGAGCCAGCGTTCGGCGTCGCTCTTGCGCTCGAAGGTCTTCGGGGCCGGTCGCCGTTCGCCGTTCGGCGCGATGTAGCTCGCTTGGTACCGGCCCGAGGGGAGCCGACGAACGTTGCCGAAGCGACGGCGACCCGACTTGTTGCCCTTGGCCATTAGGCAACCCTCCAGACGTCAGAGGCGGTCATGGGTTCGATGAGGCCCGCCGCGATGAACTCGCGGAGCGCGGACTCAGGGATGCGGACGAAGCGCCCGAGCTTGACGAAGCGGATGCGCCGTTCGGCGACGAGCCGACGAGGGAACCGCGGGGAGGTGTTCAGCAGTTCGGCCGCCTCAGCGATTGTGAGGAGCCGTTCGTTCAGGTCGTTCGGGGGAGTCTGAGCCTTGCTCACGCAGCGCTCCTAGCGGTCGGGACGGGAGGAGGGAGAGGTCTTCCGGTGAGCGCGGCAGTGACGAGCGCTTCGCCGCGCGTGAGGCCCTGACTCGCGAAGCGCCATTCGCCGATGGCGACGATGAGGTCAGGGTCTTGGTCGTCCGGCAGTTGCCAGCCGGGGAACTGCTCGCGGACGTACGCGATCCGTGCGGCCCGCAGCGCGCCGAGGGTGGTGGAGTACCGGCGGGACTTGGTCGAGAAGTGGCCCCGGAACCCGAGCATGTGAGCCCACTGGACGAGCCGGAGGTGGGCGAACTCGTCCAGGGCGCCCAGCCGAAGGCACTCGCTCATCAGCCGCCGGGCGTGCGGCGTGATGGGCAGCTCAGCCAGGTCGTCAGTCGGGCGAAGCCGCCGGTCGAGGGTGCCGACGCATTCGGCCGCCTTGGTTGCGTATTTGGCGATGTAGCCCGCCACGGCCTCATTCGTGAGCGAGCCCGAGGAGGTGAGCGGCCGGACGTCGACCTGAGAGCCCCACGACAGCGACCGTTCCGGGACGTCCGGAGCCGCCGGAGTGTTGACCGAGACGGCGCCCGCAGCGTGCCGAACGGCGTCTTCCAGGAGCCGGACGTTCGCCCAGCCGGGAGGCGACGAGGACGGACCATCCGGACCGTCGAAGCGGACGACCGCATGGAAGTGGACGACGCCCCGCCGCTGGTATTCGGCCACCTTGGCGAACGAGACCGCCAAGGTCTCGCGGAACTCCTTCTGTGTGAGCCCGGCCGACTTGGCCAGGTAGCGGCGCAGGGCCAGCGTGAAGCGTCGCCACAGCTCCGGAGCGAGCGCGTTGAACAGCACCGACCCGGCGTAGTCGTAGCAGTCGGGGCAGAGCGGTTCGCCGAGCCGAGGGTCATCCTCGGAATGCCGGGCGCCGCAGGAGGCCACGACCCCATGCGGGCACGGCTTCGCGGTCCGGCGAGGGTGGCAGCGCTCGACCCGCCCGCCGGACCGCACGCGCCGAGCGTGGACGGGACCGAAGGACGGCGCCGTGAGCGTGACGAAGGCCGCCGGGTGGCCCGAGACCGTCTCGGGGATGCCCTTCCCACCGGCCAGGCCCGCCCGGATGAGCTGATACGTGTCCGCGCGGTAGGTCTCGGCGCAGGCGGGACAGCGGGAGGCCCGCCGGGTCTTGCAGGCCACCGGCAGCGCCCCGTCCGGCTCCCTGTCGGTCGAGTAGCGGTGAAGCAGTTCCCCGGTACCGGTGTGGACGTGATCCACGGTCCCGGTGAGGAAGACCGGTTGCGAGCAGCCGCCGGTGGAGCGGGCACGGGCGGCCCAGCGGTCGAAGTCGGGCCGGTCGATGATCTTCGCCATCAGCCGGGCGTCCTGCGGCGTGATGACCGGGTGAGGCACGATGAACAGGTCTCCTAACCGATTCAGGCGGATGAGGGGACGGCCCCCGACGTGGCGCGTGTGCTTGGCGGCTTGTGCGGCCACGCCGGGGGCGCTCAGGTCACTGGCAGTGCCCGAGGCCCGCGCAGTGCGGGCAGGCGTCGCCGTAGGAGTCGAGGCCGGTTCCGCCGCAGTTGCAGCACTGCCACCACTCGCCGAGCGAGGCGCGCGGACGGGGGAAGACGACGGCCGATCCGGTCGCGGCGTCCTGCGCGGTCACCTCGGACGAGCCGCACGAGGAGCACGCCGGACCGTCCCGGAGGGCGAGCAGCGCAACCCAGTTGAGGCCGCCGTTCGTGACGTCGCAGGAGCGGCACCGAAGCCGCCATGTCGTCTGCTGGGCGTCCATCAGGCGGCCTCGCCGTCGATGTCGGCCTGAACGTTGTCGCCGTAGCTCCACAGGGCGTTGTGCTGGGCCATGCGACGGGCCGGGACGTGGAACGCCTGGTAGGTGATCGGACCGAAGTGCTTTTGGGCGACGTAGTGACCGCCGTTCGGGGTGTCGTCCGAGATGGGAACGTTGAGCAGGTCCGCAATGCGGTCGATCTCCGCCCGCTCACGGCCATCGGTGGCCTCACTGGCGGGAAGGTTCAGCGTCCAGCCGAAGGCCGGGACGGGAACGCCCGGGTTGGCCTCCAGGAACGCGGCCAGGTCGATGAGGCCCTGGAGGACGCGTTCGCGGTGGGCCGCCTCAGCGTGCGCGGTCGTGTTCTGGTCAGTCATGGTGATCTCCTGAGTGAGTGAGGTTCAGGCAGGGGAGTCGGCGCGGATCTGGCGGAGGAGGTCGGACGCGAGCTGGTTGGACACGCCCAGTCGGCCCCGAAGCGCGTCACGGGTGATCGGTCGCCCGTGCTTCTCCGTGTGCTCGTCGGCCACCCGCCGGGCGAAGTCGAGGAGAGCGGCGGCCGGACCGGGGACCGGCGCGGACGTGTCCGACTCGGCAGCGGCCGGAACGGGGATCTCGGTCTGCTCGTCCTGGACGGGTACGAGTTCCGGCCGAGGTTCGTCCTCCACGACGGGGGACGGGGCCGGTTCGTCCGAACGGCCGAAGGACGGCGGGACGGTCATCGCGTCCGGGGACGGGACGACGGATGGGGCGGGACGCGGACCGGACGCGCGACGCTCCAGCATCGAGACGGCAACGAGGAAAGCGCCCGCCGGAGTACCGGCCGACAGCCAGCCCCAGACGGACGGCTCAGCCTGAGCGAGGTTCGCGGCGAGGCTCAACAGGACGCCGCCGACGAGGACGAGCGTCGGCCACGACAGCCGCGCCGTCCGCCGTCCCGTCCGCTTGTCACGCTGACGCTCACGGGCCGCCATCACGCATGTGAGGTCGATGCACACGGCGACGGCCCAGGCCATCCAGCCGCCTTGTCCGTGTTCGGTGGCGGTGTCACGGATGTGCGTGAATGACCCCGCCGCCGCGATCGCGGCGAGGACGAGCACCGGACCGGAGTCGACCACGGCCGCCGTGACGCGTCCGGTGATGCGGCCGCTCACCGCGCACCCCCACCACTCCACAGGACGGACGAGGACGAGCCGGGACGGCCGAGGACGGCCCCGGGACGGAGACGGAGGGGGACCACCATCGCGGACATAAGCACCTCCGAGCGGGTTTCGGGCATGGGACGGGTAGGGACGTGGCGTGATCAGGGCTCACGCCGAGCCGCAGGGGACGGGGAGTTACGCGGCGTCGAGGCCGGGCGGATGACCGATCAGGTCATCCCAGGAGGGGGCGAGAGAGGCGCAGTCGAGGGCGGCCTGTTCGGCTTCTTCCTCGGTTACCTGGACGGACCGGGCGCGGTACCAGGTGCCGTCTTGACCGGCGACCACGGCGACGCCGGGAGACTCCGGAGGGATCGAGCGCGCGACGTCCGAGGCAGGCCGGGTCGAGGTCGCCGAGCGCCATGTGAGCGGTTTCGGGATCGTTGACCCGGTGGCAGACGCGCCCGGAGAGCTGAGCGCGCAGAGCAGTGATGCCGGGACCGAGGTCAGAGCCCACGCGCTGACCGCAGACGATCAGGAAGACGCCGAACGCCCGTCCGAGCTGCGCCACCCGCAGCAGCGCCGTACCGGTCTGCGAGACCTGCTCCTTCTCGGACTTGTCCGCCATGAGGAACAGCTCAGCGACTTCGTCCACCAGGACGACGACGGGAACCGGCCGAGCCGACTCCGCAAGCCCCCAGACGTTGCGGGCGCCAGCCGCCCGGCACACCGCCATGCGCGCCTCGACTTCGCCGACCAGCTCCCGCAGCAGATCCACCGATTCCTTGCGCGTAGTCGCCAGCGCCGAGAGCCGAGGCGCGTAGGGCGTGAACTCCACGCCGCCCTTGAGGTCGAAGCCGATGATGGCCACCGGCTGAGGAGCCAGAGCCTTGATGATGGCGTTCGCCAGCGTCGACTTACCGGACTGAGTCGCGCCGACGATCATCCAGTGCGGCACCGCGCGGAAGTCGATCACCCACGGCTCCCCGTTCTCCAGAACACCGGGCCGGACGACGAGGAGCGCTCCCCCGTCCTCGGGCGGGACGGTGACGGCCCGCAGCGGGTCACGCCGCGTGGCCACGAGCGTGATCCGGCCCGGCTTGTGCTCCCGGACCCGCACCCCGTGCACCCGCCACGAGTGCGCGAGCCGCTCAGCGACCTTGGCGTAGTCGTCCGGGATCTGGCCGTCGGTCAGCTTGACCCGCAGACGCCAGCCGAACGGCGTCGGGAGCATCAGTCCCAGCCGAGGCGCCCGTTCGACGTCGACCCGCCGGACGCGCCGCTTCTGCTCGACCACCGTCGCGGCCGACCGGGCAGCCGGCCCCACGACCGGGATCGCGTCGAGGGTGACCCGCCAAGCGCGCTTGGTCCGGGCGAGCTTGCAGCCCGAGGCGACCGACCGCCAGGTGAGGAACACCCGCACGACGCGGACCGGGAAGCCGACGCCGTACCAGAACGACAGCGGATACCACCGGGACCAGGCCCAGAGCCCGGCCGCCGCAGCGGCCAGGACCCCGAGCACCAGGTAGAGAGTGGACGCGTCCATGTCAGGCAGCCGCCCCGGCCTCGCCGCCGACCGGGACGACCCGCTCAGCGCGGAACGAGACGCCCGAGCGCCGCTCCCCGTTGATGGTCTGCTCCCAGTGGAAGCCGACCAGCCGGACCGGCGTCACGACCTGGCCGAGGGTGACACCGGGGTCGCCGGTGACCGCGACCGTGACGAGGTCGACCCGTCCGTCTTCGTTCGCGCAGGACAGGCCGACCTGAAACACGGCGTCGCCGTTCTTGTCGACCTTGACCTCTCCGGTCTCCTGATTCACCAGCTTCGGACGCGCCGGGGAGACGCACACGAAGGCCAGGCCCGACGTGTCTACAGGGATGTTGCGCATGAACCCTCCTAAGTACTTTGCTTTCCTATGAACCTAGGTTACCTAGGAAAGTAGGAGGGTCAAGCGGTTGGCCGGAAGTTTCCTATGAACCCAGGAACCTATGACAGCGGGCTATCCTGCTGACATGGGAGAACACGGCCGCGCGGACCGCAGGAAGATCTATGTCCGCATCGCAGATGAGCTGCGGAAGGACATCGAGACGGAGCGTCTTGCGGTGGGGGAGACGCTCCCCAGCATCGCCGTCCTGAGCGCGCGGTTCGACGCGGCCAAGGCCACGGTGGAACGGGCCTTGACCGTGCTGCGGGAGGAAGGGCTCATCCAGAGTCGCCAGGGGAGCCCCAGCATCATCGCGGCTAAGCCGGAGCATGCAGAAGCCGGAGACGCTCCCGAGGAGCCGAGCCAGGAGTTCGCACTCCTATGGGGCCAGCTCCAGGAGATCAGGGAGCATCTCCGGCGACAGAATCTCAGGCTGGACGAGCTTGACGAGCGGACTCGTGATCGGTGATCCGGCTGGAAATCTCCAAGCTACGAACTTGTAGTTCATCGAGTTTCGCCGCGATCTCTGCCAGCTCTTCGAGCAGGAGCTGACGTTCTTCCTCGGTCAGTCTGACCGCCCTCCTTGTGTTCCGCCGATTCCGTGACGCGTCGAGCCGCACGACCGTGTCAGGTGTGCGCCGTTCGTCCGTCACGACGCCCCGTCCTCTCGGTTGAAGCGGCGCAGCCGTTCCCGCAGTTCCGGCCCCGTCTGCGCGAACAGAGCACCCCAGTCCGGACGCGTCGCCGCCCATCGCCCGGTGCTCTCACGTGCGATGAGCCAGCCGGGGAACTCGGCTTCGAGGTCGCGTTCCATGCTCCCGACCAGGCCGGACAGGTCGATCTCCGGATCCTCCATCACTCCGCACCCCCCAACAGATGAAGGCCCTTGACGTGGGTGGTGATGCGCCGGGCGGCGCCCGCCATGTCGTTGACCGGGTGCTGATGATTGCCCCGAGCCCACGAGAAGAACCGGTTCGTGAAGCTGACGAACACCCACAGGTAGACGCCGGGGGCGTCGGTGGAGACCGCAAGCCCAGCGACGTCCTCTTTCAGCTCGGACCGGATCTCGTGTTCGGCGAGCGCGCCGCGCAGTTCGGAGAGGAGTTCCAACTCCAATGACATCGTTGTTTCCATCGCTTCGCCCCTTGGTGGAGGCGGGACCGGAGACACGGGGCCACGAACGAGCCGCCCTCACCGTGCCACCGGTCCCGCCACTGATCACCTTCAAAGCGTCGCCGGGAGACGTGTTGCACGGCATTACCGTGCGTGCCGCATCCTGTGCGGCTTGTTCTCGTCTTGTCTCGTCTGTGTCTCGTCCGTGCTACGTTCGGCCTTTTGGGAGGGCCGAAGATGACGAATCCCCCTGTGCGTTTGAAGCTCTTGCTCCTAGAACGGCACTGGCAGACTCACCGGACATTCACGGCCGAGTATGACAAGGCGGCCCGAAAGGTCGACCCGTCGCTAGCCGGAGGAGGCCCGAGCCGGGCACAACTGCACAGGTGGGCATCGGGCGAACTCAAGGGCTTGCCCTACGCCGATCATTGCCGCGTGCTGGAGAAGATGTTCCCAGGCTGGACCGCCGAGCAACTGTTCGCGCGCGTAGTGACCGAGGACCAACCGGCGGCCCCGTCCCGCAACGACGACCCCGAGGCCCCCGCCAAGGCGAAGGCACTGCTCGGCGCGATCGACGAGAGATTGCAGGCGCCCGCCGCCGCCGGAGACGTCGAGTGGGGAGCGCAGGACGCGCCGAGCGCCATCTCACCCGCGCTACTCGCCTCCGTGGAGGGTGTCAGCGACGAAGCTCGGAACCTCGGACGGCACCTGTTGGAAATGCAGCAGGTACTACGCCTCAGCGACGAGGAAACGAGCCAGCTTGCGGCCCTCTCCGGGAACATCGTCGAGCTGGCGATGAACGCCGAAATCGACATTGACCCCGATGGTTGGTCACGGGTCCGCTACCGACACCAGCTCTTGAACCTCACCGACAAGCCGGTGACGCGTCTGGCCCGAGAGGTCTGGTTCGAGTACACGGAGAAGAAGCTTCGCATCGTGTCGAACGACGACTCCGACCGACGCGTGATGATCCAGCGGGTTCACGACACGGCGAACCTGTCGAAGTTCGCTTGCCAGATCTCGCCACCGATCCAGCCCGCGGAGTGGGCAACGGTCGGCTTCACCGTCCAGGGCGGCCAGTTCATCCACGACCACTACTGGCGGCAGTCCATACCGCGCTACCTGCGGCATTACACCCTGCGCATCAAGCACCGCGGAGCCGGAGAGCTGTTGCGCTGCACGGCGACCGAGGAGCACCCGGATGGGTCGGAGAACTCCGCAGAGGACGCACTCGTGTGGGATTACGACGGCGACGACGTCGTGATGACCTTGACCCGCAACTACCTGCGGCCGAACCAGGCCCTCACTCTGCGATGGGACGTAATGCATGAGTTTGCGTGACGAAATCGAATCCGTCCTCCGCGCGTGGAACGCCCACGAGGTCGACCGAGGCGGCTCCCCGATCATCGATTTCGATTGCCACCCGAGCGGCCCCGAGCCCGAACCGGCCCCCGACCGCCTCACCGTCTACCGCAGACTCGCAGCCCTACGCCCCGACGCGACCGGTCCGCTTGCGACCCGCCTCGATGCCGATCTTGCCTACCTCGGCGCCCTGCTCGGCGAACACCCGCCGCTCAGCGATTACGTCCGCGCCACCCAGGGATGCGACGCCGCCGGATGGCCCGAGGACTACGTCACCGAGCGCGCCGACCAGGCCCGCGCCGCACTCGCCGATCTCGGCATCACCTGGGGTGAGAAGACCAACGCCGAGCTGCGCCAGGCCGAAGGACTCATGGACGCCAGCGAGGCGCCCGACGCCATCCGCCAGGCCGCCGAGGATCTAGAGCCGCTCGTCCGTGAAGCCACCGGCAGCACCGCCCCCTACACGCTCACGATCGAGACCGCCGAGGTAGACGCCTACTGGGCGTATTGGCTGGACGGGGCCGGCTACGACGTCCGGCTACGGCTCAATCTCCCCAACGCCGAGTTCACCCAGACCGGCGCGCGACAGTTCGCCCTCCACGAGGTTCTAGGTCACGGCCTCCAGAGCGCGAGCCTGACCGCGCAGGCCGAGGCCGAAGACGTCCCGTGGGTCCGACTCCTCAGCGTCCACGCGTCCCAACAGGTGATGCTCGAAGGTCTCGCCCAGGCATGGCCGCTCTTCCTCCTTCCGGAGGACAAGGTTCTTACAGCCCGCGTGCGACTCGCCCTCTACACGCAACTCGCCTTCGCCCAGGTTCACCGAGCGATCAATAACGGAACGTCCGCCGCCGAATGTGCCGACCACCTACGCGCGTCCGTCCCATGGCTGACCGACAAGACCATTGCGGGCTACCTCGCCGACCGGGGGACCAACCCGCAGCACCGCAGCTACATGTGGGCGTATCCAGCCGGGTTCGACTGGTTCGCGGCCCTTGCAGACGCCGACGCTAAGGTGTCCCGGGAGGTACTCCATGCCGCATACCGAGCGCCGCTCACCCCGACCGACCTCGCCGAACTCTGGCCCGCAGGACCGCCTATCGGTGGACCCGGAGGCCCTGTTCGTCTACGGCAGTCTCCAGTTTCCTGAGGTTCTGTTCGCGCTGATCGACCGCGTCCCCGACCACGAGCCGGTAAGCACCGAGGGATGGCGAGTCGCCACCCTGCCCGGACGCCCGTACCCCGGCATCCTCCCAGGCGACAAGACCGCAAACGGCTACCTGCTCACCGGCCTCAGCCCGGAGGAGTGGCGCCTCCTGGACGCGTTCGAGGACCCCGTCTATGAACTCGTCCGGGTCGACCTCACCGACGGCCGCCACGGCTGGACGTACGCATGCAACCCCGGTGCGGAAGTCGGAGACGACGACTGGTCCGCCGAGGAGTTCGAGGCCCACGAGCTACCCGCCTACGTCGAGCGCTGCTCAGCATGGCGCCAGCGCTACGAGAGCCAACAGGCCAGCTAGAACCTGATGCCAGCAGGCCCATGTCCATGCGGCACATGGCCCGGATGAGAACTTTCTTTACGTCTTCAAGGGCGCCGCTTCGCGTCGCCAGCGGCCGCCCGCCCCGGCGCGCCGGGCGTGCGGCCTCTCCGGTCCGATCCCGCCGCACCGCGTCGACCGTCCGCCGGATCGGACGCCGCCCATAACCCGAAGGACGCTGCCCCGATGCCTATCGGTAAGTATCAACTATCCATCGCTGATTGAGGTCCTGATGCCGCTAAGGCTGTTACAGCAGGTCGCCACCACATTACATATGCTTAGTCGGGGTGCATTGTAGGTGCGGTTAACGCCCACGTCAAGAATCCGAGGGGTGACAACGTATAAAGCGCGCTTTACGCTGCTCTCGTAAGGAGTTGCGGCACCGAGATCCAGGCCCCTCTGATCGCGGGAACGATGACCGGGCCTCGCGATCTCGGTGCCGCACTCTCGAAACTCACAGGGAGCTTCTATGAAAGCAGTATGCCTGACTCCGGCGTTGCTCGTCCTGATCATGATAGTGGCTGCGGCGCCGACGCCGAGCGATCACCTCGCGATGCAGCAGCGCATCATCATCGAACTGGCAAGCGTCGCGCTGGGATACGTCATCCACGCGATCGTGCGGCCCCCCGAGCAGAACGAGTAAGTCTGAGCGTGCGCTTACCAGGGGGCTACGCCGCCCCCTGGACCCCCGCGGGCCGGAGGATACTCCCGCGCGAAACGCCCGGCTGTGGCTGATGCCGTTCGCGCGGGAGCACCCTCCGGGGCGGTGCGTCTGCTAACAACACGCTTGGACGATCTCGGCGGGGAAGTGCGAGCCGGCTCCGAGGCAAGCCAGAAGGCAGTAGTCGCGCCGCTCGGGTTCTGACTTACAGGCTCGAATGCTCACCTTGGCCAACGTTGGTCACGTAGCCCGGACTCCAACAGAGGAGCGTGAAGAGTAGGTACTCTCGCCGAGAGAGGTAGCGCAAGGTGGTGTCATGGGTCAACGAGTTGTGCACGTGCCACTAGGAAGCACTCGTGTGCTTAGCGGCGGCGAGAGTAGAGCGTCTATTTATCCACGTCGCCCTGACGCAGAAGACAACTTCGAGCTAGCGTCGCGAGAGAAGCAAGACAAGAAGTCGCAGCGTAAGAAGAAGAAAAGGGTCGAAGCGGCGCGCGCCAAGAAAGCACGCCAGGGTGCGCCAGCCGTGAAGCAAGCTGCTCCTGCGAATAGCGTGAAACGCAAGAAGAGGCCCGATGTCCCGGCCATCCGCGTGTCATGTGTGTGTGGATGGGAAGGACTTAGTACCCGGTATAAGCTTCACACGCAGTGGCTCGGGAACCTGGATAAACAACACCAGGAGCAGTCCGCAGACTAGTTGCGTAGGGACAAGCAAGTTGTGCCTGGCTATCGCATCAGCGGTCCGGGGGGGCATCATCGACTCCTCCCGGGAACCGCCGCTTAGTGCCCGCATCGCTGTGCTCCGGGGCAGCTGTCCGTCAGAGCGGTCAATTTTCGCTGCGTGTCTCGCACGCGACAGAGCGCCTTGCCCGCCCCAGGTCAGCGAGCTGTGGTCGTGCAACCGGCGTGCAATTAGGAGCGGTGATCAAGGGGCAACAGCGGTCACTTGCGGACAGGCGTACGGGCACATCAGCCCCGGTGACAGACGAAATCGGTGCGCTTCCCAAGCTGACAGCGCGGGTTCGATTCCCGTCACCCGCTCACCAGTAAGGCCCAGGTCAGGGACATGATCCCCGAACCTGGGCCTTGATCGTTTATCGCCGTCATCACTGACGGGCGATTACGCCCGAACAAGCGCCCCCGCCTCACCGTCATCGTCGTCCGCTTCACGGTCGGCCTGGACGAGCGAGTCAAGAGCGTCCGCGATCGCACGGTCAGCGTTGGCCGATCGATGCTGATAGCGGAGCGCGGCCCGCTCGTTGTCGTGACCCATCCGCGCCATGAGGTTCCGCAGCGAGACGCCCATGTCAGCGGCGAGCGTGTTACCGGTGTGCCGAAGGTCATGGAAGTGCAGGTTCGGCACGCCGAGCGCTTCCACCACGAACGGACTACGTCACCGAGCGCGCCGACCAGGCCCGCGCCGCACTCGCCGATCTCGGCATCACATGGGGTGATAGGGCCAAGGCCGAGCTGCGCCAGGCCGAAGGACTCATGGACGCCAGCGAGGCGCCCGACGCCATCCGCCAGGCCGCCGAGGATCTAGAGCCGCTCGTCCGTGAAGCCACCGGCAGCACCGCCCCCTACACGCTCACGATCGAGACCGCCGAGGTAGACGCCTACTGGGCGTATTGGCTGGACGGGGCCGGCTACGACGTCCGGCTACGGCTCAATCTCCCCAACGCCGAGTTCACCCAGACCGGCGCGCGACAGTTCGCCCTCCACGAGGTTCTAGGTCACGGCCTCCAGAGCGCGAGCCTGACCGCTCAGGCCGAGGCCGAAGACGTCCCGTGGGTCCGACTCCTCAGCGTCCACGCGCCCCAACAGGTGATGCTCGAAGGTCTCGCCCAGGCATGGCCGCTCTTTCTTCTGCCCGAGGACAAGATTCTGACGGCCTGCGTACGACTCGCCCTCTACACGCAACTCGTCTTCGCTCAGGTTCACCGAGCGATCAAGAACGGCACGTCCGCCGCCGAATGCGCCGACCACCTACGCGCGAGCATCCCGTGGTTGACCGACAAGACCATTGCGGGTTACCTCGCCGACCGAGGCGTGGACTCGGCGCACCGCAGCTACATGTGGGCGTCGTCCGAGTGGACGTCACCGACGGCCGCCACGGCTGGACCTACGCATGCAACCCCGGTGCGGAGGTCGGAGACGACGACTGGTCCGCCGAGGAGTTCGAGGCCCACGAGCTACCCGCCTACGTAGAACGCTGCTCAGCATGGCGCCAGCGCTACGAGAGCCAACAGGCCAGCTAGACCCCGAGCCAGCACGATGGGACGCGCAGGCACCGCAGGCCCGATGAGAACTTTCTTTACGTCTTCAAGGGCGCCTCGCTGACGCGGGACGCCGGGCGGCCGCGCGTCTGCGAGCCGGGCATGCGGCCTGTTCCGTCCGGTCCCGTCTCGCGCCGCCGTGCGCGGCCGCCCGCCCGACAGCGGGAAGCCCCCCGGGACGCCAGCAAGCCGGATCAGAGATGCGCCCACGCCGCGCCAGACGAACGATCAGTCACATGTGTAGGCCCTCTGCGAGGGCCGGTTGAGCGTGCGCTTCTGGGGAACCCCGTGGTTCCCCAGACCCCTCCTGGACACCGGAGGACACGTTCGCGCGAACAGCCCTTGCCGGGTTCTCGCCGTCGCGCGAACGTGCCCTCCGGACCGGTTGCCGCGTCTGTGTACGGCGAAGGTGGTTAAGGGGTGAGAGAGCAGTAAATACGCAGGCCAGCGGCAGCCTTAAGTGATCAGCAGTACGATGAGCAACGCGCCCACCGCGCACGCGGCACCGATCGCGGTTGCGAGTTTTGGATCCCGGTAGGTCGCAAATGCGACCACGATCAGCAGGAACACGATCAGCACGATGTTCGTGCTGACTGGCGTGTTATCGGGTGGCTGCGCGCCACACAAGATTGAGCGCAGGTCCATACAGGTTCAGCCTCCAGCAGGGGACTCGGTAAGAGACGGCTTTGGTTCGCTACAACCAAGGGACCTATGTCGTATGGCGAGTCGGTCCCGCAGCCGCCATGTGCATGAGGCTTGCGCAGATGTACCATAAGGACAAGCGAGTCTCGCCGATGGTGACCATAAGGTGAGCTAATGCTCGGCCCGAGAACGTCGAACGCTTGACAGCGAGTGGGGGACTCCCTTGGGTGCCTACGTGAGCGTATGGTCGACGCTGACTCGGTCTCTAGCAGGGGATTCGGGTTCTAGACGGCCCTTGGTGCGCTACCACCAAGGGCCGTCGCTCCGTTCCATGCGGCGCCGAGGCGGCCTCCGCTGGCTAGCAGGTAGGCGGGCGGGCGATTAGCGGGCGATTAGGCAGGGTGATCAAGGGGTACGAGCGGTCACTTACGGGTAGGCGTATGGGCAGGTTGGCCCCAGTGACGGGCGTGATCGGTTCGCTTCCCAGGCTGACAGCGCGGGTTCGATTCCCGTCACCCGCTCGCATAACGAAGGCCCAGGTCCGGGACGTGATCCCGAACGCTGGGTCTTGTTCGTTTCCGGCGACGCGAGGCCACCGGGCGATTACATCGGAACGAGCGCGTCTGGAGCGTCCGCGATCGCACGGTCAGCGTTGGTCGATCGCTGGATGCTTTGATGAGGAAACTCGTTCGGCGGAGGTCTGGTTCGGCGAACCCCGGGTCGACGGTTCCCTGGCGGCCGTGGAGTACTGGGCGGTGACCTACCCGAATGACCGGCCGCTCACCATCTCCGGCTGCACGCTGCTGCGTTTCGACGCTGACGGGTTGGTGGCCGAGGCCCGCGACTACTCGCGTGTCAAGGAGGGGTGCTTCCCGCCACCGGCAGGACTTTTCGATGGAAATAGTTGAGCGTGCGCTTGCCATGGGGGCGCGAGAGCACCCGCCTGGCCGGTTGTCAGGTTCGGTTGCGGACGGGACGGGTGATGGTCGCAGGGGCGGTCACGGGGATCTACGCGCAGCGTTGAGGCCGATCGAGCGGGGCGGGGCCCGGCGCGATGGGTGTGATCGTAGACGTGCTCTTACAGGCCTTGCGCGATTGGCATTCCAGAATCGGGCCCCTGTTCTTGGGTGTCGAAGGCTTCGCGGGCTCGTTCTATTGCGGGTATGTGCTCTGAGGCCCATGCCAGTAGTACGTCGATGGGGTGGCGCAGGGTCTTGCCGAGTGGCGTGATGCGGTACATGACCGCCACCGGACGTGTGGAGACGACCTCGCGTTCGACCACGCCGTTGCGCTCAAGTCTGCGAAGAGTGGCGGTCAGCGACTTCTGCGTGACCGCGGGAATGGCTCGGCGGAGCTCGTTGAAGCGGCAGGGGCGTTCGCAGAGCTCGTTGAGTATGGCGAGGGACCACTTGTCGAGCACTTGATCGAGGAGTTCGCGGTGCGGGGCGTCGATGCGGAGTCGGCCGTCGGTATCCATGGTGAAACCTGGTCTCGTTGAAGTGCCCTTCTCGGAGTAGATATCTTATGGATACCTGCTTTGAGAAGGGGAACGGTTATGAGTGTCCAGCACTTCACGCCGGAAGGCATGTTGCAGCCCACCCCTTACCACCACGTGGCCGTGGGCAAGGGGACGACTCAGGTGCATGTCAGCGGGCAGGTCGCCCGGCTGGCCGACGGAACTCCGGTGGCGCCCGGCGATCTCGCCGGGCAGGTCGCACAGGCGCTGCGGAACACCGCCCTCGGCCTGGAGGGGGCGGGCGCGTCGTTCGCGGACGTGCTGCGCCTGACGTTCTACGTGACCCGGTGGAGTCCGGAGAAGATCGGAGACTTCATGGCCGGGGTCGAGGCCGTCGCCGAGGAGATCGGCCTCCGGATTCCCATGCCGCCGGCGAGCCTCATCGGTGTCGACTATCTCTTTGAGCCGGATGTGCTCGTCGAGGTCGAGGCAACCGCACTGCTTGAGTGATTTGGCGCACATGGGTCATGCGATGTTGTCCGACTTGGTGTTGGAGGATTGGTTGTGTCAACTATTGCTATTGTGGGGGCTGGGCCGCAGCTCGGGTTCGCCGTTGGTGCGAAGTTCGCTGAGAAGGGCGGTTTCAACGTGGCGCTTTTGGCGCGACGTGAAGCGCAACTCGCGGCCATGGTCGAGAAGTTCCGGAGCGTGGGGGTGACCGCTGCGGCTTTCGCGGCCGATGTCAGCGATCGTCCGAATCTCGAAAGGGCGCTGGCGGCGGCGGAGGAGTATTTTGGATCCATCGATGTCCTGGAGTACTCGCCTGCCCCGACGTTGGCGGACCTGGCGGATCGGCCGCTCGTGTCCGCGGTCGATCTCACCGTCGAGGCGGTTCTGCCGCAGATGGAGACCGGCTTCTTCGGTGCGATCGCCGCTGTTCGCCAGGTGCTTCCCGGCATGATCGAGCGTGGTGCCGGGACCATCATCGGTACGAGCGGTGCCGGATCGGGGCCGATGGTCGTCCCGCAGGTCGCCAGTGCGAACGTCGCGAACGCCGCCATGCGCAACTGGCTCCTCGCGCTGAACGAGTCCGTCGCCGATCAGGGAGTGCACGTCGCGCACGTCGCGTTGGGCGCGAGGATCGGCAGTGGTCGTCCGGACTCGGAGGCGGACGTGATCGCCGACCTGTATTGGAAGGCCCACGTCGAGCGCGACGCCGCCGAGGTCTTCCACTACGACCTGCCCGAGGGGGACGAGTACGGGCTCGCCGACAAGTTCAGGGTCGAGTGAGTTCCTTGCGGCTGATGTTCACAGCCGAGGGTGCCCCGGCCGAGACGGCCGGGGCACCTGCCTGCGTCAGCTCGTGAGCTGCTCGCGCAGGGTCTCGGCGTCGTGGACGGCCGACATGTGCAGGAACTTCCCGTCGTGGACCCGGTAGATGGCGTACTCGACGATCTCGATCGGCTTGCCGTTGGGAGCGACTCCGAGCCATTCCTTGGTGGGAGTGCCGGTGTTGATCGCGCGGACGGCGATGCTGTCGCCGTTGATGGCGAGCTCCTGGATCTCCCAGTGGAAGTCGGGGACCGCGTCGACGATGCTGTTCAGCTGCGCGAGGAGGGCCTCGCGGGAGCTCGGCTCGCTGTGCATGACGATGGACTCGTGGACGAACTCGTCCATGCGGTCGAACTCTCGCGCGTTGAGCGCGTCGACGTAGCTCTGGTAGAAGTCGCGCAGGTCGGTCTCGGACATGATGATCTGCCTTTCGGTGAATTCGGGATGGGGTCGGACGGCCGTCGTGAGACTCGCCCGTGGAGGGCTCGGCCGCCCGGTGCTGTGGGTTCAGGCGGTGTGCAGGGCCGAGCGGAGCGTGGCGGTGGCCTGGGTGATGGCGGCTTCGGCCGCCTGGGTGCCGCGGAGGGCGTTGAGCATGACGAAGTCGTGGATGATGCCCTGGTAGCGGGTGGCGGTCACGGGGACGCCGGCCGCGCGGAGCTTGGCGGCGTACGCTCGCCCTCGTCGCGCAGGACGTCGGCTTCGGCGGTGATGATCAGGGCCGGGGGCAGGCCGGTGAGCTGGTCGGTGGTGGCGCGCAGCGGGGACGCGGTGATCTCGGCCCGTTGTGCGGGGTCGGTGGTGTACTGGTCCCAGAACCACTGCATGCCGTCGCGGCGCAAGAAGTACCCCTCGGCGAACCGGTGGTAGGAGCCGGTGTCGAAGCTCGCGTCGGTGACCGGGTAGAACAGCACCTGCTGGACGAGCGGGACGTCGCCGCGTTCCTTGGCCATCAGGGTCAGTGCGGCGCTCATGTTGCCGCCCACGGAGTCGCCCGCGACCGCGATGCGCGAGGCGTCCAGGTTGTTGTTCGGGCCTTCGCGGACGATCCACTGGGCGACGGCGTAGTTCTGTTCGATGGCGATGGGGTAGCGGGCTTCGGGCGACAGGTCGTACTCGGGGAAGACGACGGCGGCGTTCACGCCGGCGGCGAGTTCGCGGACCAGGCGGTCGTGGGTGTGGGCGTTGCCGAACACCCAGCCGGCGCCGTGGATGTAGAGGATGACGGGCAGGGTTCCGGTGGCGCCCGCCGGACGGACGATGCGGGCCCGGACGCTTCCGGTCGGGCCGCCGGACACGGTGATCCACTCCTCGTCGATCCGCGGCTCGGCGATCTCGGCGGACTGCACCTCGTCGACCGTCTTGCGGCCCTCGACGGGGCCCAGATCGGACAGGTAGGGCGGGTCGGCGGTGGCCGCGGCGAACTCGGCGGCGGCGGTTTCCAGAACGGGGGTCGGCGTGTGTTCGGACATGACGAGACTCCTTGAACGGTTCGGTGTGACGGGTCGGTGTCGCGGTTTCAGTTCTCGATGAAGTCGAGGAGGTCGGCGTTGATGGTCGCGGCGTTCACGGTGCCCATGCCGTGCGACAGCCCCGGGTAGACCTTCAGGCTCGCGTTCTCGACGAACGTGACCGCCGCCTCGGCGGAGCAGGCGATCGGGACGATCTGGTCGTCGTCGCCGTGCATGATCAGCGTGGGCACGTCGATCGCCCGGAGGTCGTCGGTGAAGTCGGTCTCCGAGAACGCCTTGATCCCCTCGTAGTGCGCCTGTGCGGCACCGGCCATCCCCTGGCGCCACCAGTTCCAGATGACGCCCTGGGACGTGTCGGCGCCCGGCCGGTTGAACCCGTAGAACGGACCGGAGGCGATGTCGAGGTAGAACTGGGAGCGGTCGGTGGCCACGGCTTCGCGGAAGCCGTCGAAGACCTCGACCGGTACCCCTGCCGGGTTCGATTCGGTTCGTACCAGGAGCGGTGGGACCGCACCGATGAGGACGGCCTTGGCGACTCGTCCGGCACCGTGTCCGGCGACGTACCGGGCGACCTCTCCGCCACCGGTGGAGTGGCCTACGTGGACGACGTCGCGCAGGCCGAGGTGCGCCACCACGGCGGCGGCGTCCGCCGAGTAGTGGTCCATGTCGTGCCCGTGGCCGACCTGGGCGGAGCGTCCGTGCCCCCGGCGGTCGTGGGCGATGACGCGGTAGCCCCGCCGGACGAGGAACAGCAACTGGGGGTCCCAGTCGTCGGAGCTCAGCGGCCAGCCGTGGTGGAACATGACGGCCGGCCCGAGCCCCAGTCCTTGTAGAAGATGTCGGTTCCGTCGCCGGTGGTGACGAACGGCATGGTCTGCTCCTTGTGGTCCCGTCCGAGTGCCGGACGGCTTCGCTGTCTCCACAAGGTTGGCTCGGCCACCGTGCCGACAGCCTCCGTCAGCCGACTGACATCCGGCGGACGGGGCGCTTACGTCGGTACTGCCGTCACGCCTCGGCGGTCGGCGGCTCGGACGGCAACGCCTCCAGGGCGTCGCGGAGTTCGGTGCGCGAGGTGATGCCCAGCTTCGGGAACGCGCGGTAGAGGTGGGACGACACCGTCCGCGGCGACAGGAACAGACGCGACGCGATCTGCGGGTTCGACAATCCGGACGCCGCCAGCCCGGCGACCTCCAGCTCCTGCGGGGTGAGGGCTTCCCCCGCCTTGCCCCGGGCCGTCCGCGTCATTCCGGTGGCCCGGAGTTCCGCCGCCGCCCGGGCCTCCCACGGGCGGGCGCCGAGTTCCTCGAAGCGCTTGCGGGCGGCGGTCAGCTGCGTCCGGGATTCGTGGTTGAGTCCTTGACGGCGCAGCGCCTCGCCGTACGCCAGCCGGACGCGGCCGACCTCGAAGGGCCATTGTTCGGCGCCGGGCAGGCCGAGGGCCTCCTCGTAGCGCCGGGCCATGTCTTCGGGAGCCGATGTCATGGCCGTGACCGTGGCCACCGTGAGGGCGAACCGGGACGACAGGTGGCCGATGCCGGCGTCGCGGATCGCTTCCGCGTGCCGTCGGGCTTCGGCGTGCCGTCCGGTCCGCAGGGCGGCTTCGACGAGGTCGGGTGCGGACAGTTCGACATCGGGGTTGAAGGGCGGCAGCACACCGGGGTCGCAGATCGACGTGGCGTGCCGGTAGGCCGTCTCGAAGTCGGCGGCGCCGACGGCCGCGCGGGCCGCGGCCTGGTGGGCGTGGTTCACCAGCCGCCGCAGGCGCCTGGGCCCCGACCAGTCCCAGATGCTCCGGCAGTGCTCATGGCACCGGTCGAGGTCGCCGTGCTGCGCCGCGGCCATCGCGGCGAAGTAGTGCCCCACCTGGGCGAACAAGAGGTATCCCGTGTCCTCGCACAGCGCGATGAGTTCGGCCGCGGCGTCGGCCGACGCCCGCCACCGGCCGGCGTACATGTGGTCGACGGCGACGAAGATCAGGCCCGGCATGCTCGCCCCGACCGCTCCGCCGTCGCGGATGACCCGCAGCACGGCGTCGCGGCAGCCCGGAAGCCGGTCGAAGTACTCGGCCACGAGGGCGGTGCGGATGACCACGTCGGCGTCGGTCTGGTCTTTCAGCCGCGAGATCTCCTCGTCCAGGCGGCGCAGCGTGTCGTCGGTGACGGAACCGATGTCGTGGTGGATGCGCCCCAGGGACGCCGCGGCGGAGGGCGATGCTTCGGGGAGCCGGGCGAGCACGTTCATCAGCGGCCGCCAGTGCTCCTGCCGTCCCGAGAACGTGCCGGCGAGCGTGAGGGTGAAAAGAGCGGTCTCCAGGTCGTCGTGCGGCGGGTCGGCCGGGGCCTGTTCGATGGCCTCCATCAGGAGCGTGTGGGCAGTGTCGGCGTCCCCCTCCGTGACGAGCACCAGGAAGCCGGAGGCCGCGGCCGCCGAGAGCGACCGGGCGGCCGGATCGCCCCGCACCTCGCGCATGATCTCGTACGAGACGTCGAGGTGGCCCGCGACCCACGCGGCGATGTACGCGGCCCGCGACTGGCGGCGCCTTCGGTCCGTCCGGTCGGGACTCAGTTCGGCGGCGCGCCGCAGCCTGGTGACCGCGCCGTCGGCGTCGCCGCGCCGCAGGCTCCTTTCGGACGCCGACTCGATCACGGCGGCGACCGCCTCGTCGGGCGTCGTCGTGGCTCTCGCGAGGTGATCGCCGCGACGTTCGGGCTGGTCCGCCAGCGCGTCGGCGAGCCGGCGGTGGGCGCTGCGCCGCTGCTCGCCGGTGGAGCCGTCGACCACCGCGGACCGGACCAGCGGGTGCCGGAAGCGGACGGTGCGGCCGCTCTCGGCCACCATGACCAGGTGGTCGCGCTCGGCCGGGGCGAGCCCCTCCAGCCCGTCCGGTCCACCGGCCGCTTCGAGGACGCCGATGTCGCCGGAGCCTTCGAGAGCCGCGAGGAGCAGCAACTCGCGCGTTCGCCGGGGCAGCCGTTCGACGCGGGCGCCGTACAGGGCACGGACGTCTCGTCCCGGGCCGCTCGCCCACCCCGCGTCGTTGCCGTCCCGGTCGCCGGACACGCTGGTGGAGCCGGCGAACTCCAGCAGGGCGAGGGGATTTCCCTGCGCTTCCCGCGCCACGGTGGAAAGGACGCGGCCGGGGAGGTGGGCGAAGCGCCGGGACAGCAGCCGCCGTGCGTCCGCGTCGTTGAGCGGCGTGACCTCGACCTCGGTCAGGCCGGTGGCCGGGAACGGTTCCCCGGACTCCGGCCGCCGGGCGGCGAGCACCCCGATGCGGCGGCCGCCCAGCCTTCTGGCGACGAAGCCCACCGCGGACCGGCTCGCGTGGTCGACGACATGGAGGTCGTCGACCACGAGGAGGAGCGGCTGCTCCTTCGCGACCTCGTCGAACAGCGACAGCGCCGCGTTCATGACGGCGATCGGCCGCGGCGCGGGACCGGTGCCGAGGCCGAGTGCGACTTCGAGCGCTTCCCGCATGGAACCCGGCAGACGATCGAGTTCGTGCGACAGCGAGGCGACGAGCTGGTGGAGTCCGGCGAAGCCGATGTCGGTCTCGTACTCGACGCCGCTCCCGCGGACGACCCGGAGCCCCTTCGCGACCGCCACTTCTCGCGGTCGCGTCGAGGAGCGCCGTCTTCCCCACGCCCGGCTCACCGGTGAGCAGGACGGTGGCCCCGTCCGTCGCGGCCTTGTCCAGGAACGTCGCCAGCTCGGCGAGCTCGTGGTCCCGGCCGACCAGCCCGATGGGGTCCAAGCCCACGCCTAGCACCGCTCCCGCCCTCGCATCCGCTGTGTCGCCCTCCTGGCGCGTGAAGCGGCCGAACGGCCGGCAACGCGGTCAGCCAGAAGGTATCCCACCGGCGGGCGGCCGGTCAGAGCCCGAGTTCTTCGAGCAGCCGCAGCCACACCTCGTTCATCGAGGGGAAGACCGGCACGGCGTGCCAGAGGCGCCGCAGCGGGACTTCGCCGACGATGGCGACCGTGGCGGCGTGCACCATCTCGGCGACGTCCTGCCCGACGAACGTCGCGCCGACCAGCACGTCGCGGTCGCGTCCACCACGATCCGTACCCGGCCGGTGTAGCCGTCGGCGTGCAGCGCCGAGCCCGCGACGGCCAGGTCGATCTCCACCTCCCGGTGCTCCGCCGGGCGCCGGTGACCCCGACGGCGGCCACCTCGGGATCGGTGAACACCACCTGCGGCACGGCGTGGTGGTCGGCGGTGGCCGCATACGCGGTCCACGGCCCCGCCGCGACGTCGGTGCCCGCCGCGCGGGCGGCGATCACGTCGCCGACGACCCGGGCGGCGTACTTGCCCTGATGGGTCAGCGGCGCGCGTCCGGTGACGTCGCCCGCCGCGTAGAGCCAGCCGCCGGGGACGGCGTTCACCAGTCCGGAATCGTCCACGTCGAGACGATCGCCGGGGGTCAGCCCGAGCGTCTCCATCCCGAGTTCGCCGGTGGCGGGCCTGCGCCCGGTGGCCACCAGCAGCTCGTCGGCTACCACGTTCCGCCCGTCCGCGAGGGCGATCCGCACCTCACCGTCGACGCGCGAGACCCGCGTGGCGTCCGCTCCCCGCAGGACGGTCACCCCGTCGGCCTCCAGCCCGTCGGCGACGCGTCCCCGGCGAACCCGGGGAACGCGGGCAGCGGGCGGTCGCCGCGGATGATCAGCTCGACGCGGGAGCCGAGCCGGGCCCACGCCTGGGCCATCTCCACCCCGACCACGCCCCCGCCGAGGACGGCCAGTCGGCCGGGCACCGTGCTCGCCGACGTCGCTTCCCGCGACGTCCAGACGCGCGCGTCCGGCAGGCCCGGCAGGTCGGGCAGCCTGGCCACGCTGCCGGTGCACACCACGACGGCGTGCCCGGCGCGCAGCACCCGGTCGCCGACCGTGACCTCCCGTTCCCCGGTGAGCCTGCCGTGGCCGCGCACCGGCTGGATCCCGGTTTCCCGGACCCACCGCTCCTGCCCGCCGTCGTCCCAGTCCGCGGCGAACGAGTCGCGCCGCCGGAAGACCGGGCCGGGGTCGAGGCGATCACCGACCGGAACCCCGGGCACCCTGCGGGCCGCGGCCAGCGCGTTGCCCGGCCGCAGCAGGGCCTTGCTCGGCATGCACGCCCAGTACGAGCACTCGCCGCCGAACCGCTCGTGCTCCACCAGAGCCACGCTCAGCCCGCCGCGAACCGCGCGCGCGGCCGCGTTCTCCCCGACCGGGCCACCACCGATGACCACAACATCAAATGTCTCTTCAGTCACACACCGACCGCACACCACAACGCCGCATATCGCAACCCCGCGCGCCCGCAGACGGTTGCGCGGCGTACCGGGGGATCCCGGTACGCCGCGCCGACACCGGACGGGGTCATGCGGCCAGCTGCCGCAGCAGGTCGGACGAGTCGTGCAGTGCCGTCATCTGCACGAAGCGGCCGTCCCGGACCTTGTAGATGGCGTACTCCGTGATCTCGAAGGAGGCGCCGGAGGGAGGAACGCCGAGCCACTCCTTCACCGGGGTGCCGGTGTTGACGGCGTGCACGGCGATCCGGTCCCGGTCGAACAGCAGTTGCTTGACCTCCCAGCGGAGGTCCGGAACGGCGTCGACGTCATGCTTCTGGACGGCGATGACGTCGTCGCGGGTGCCCGGTTCGCCGTTCAGCACGACTTCGTCGGCGATGAACTCGTCCATGCCGTCGAACTCGTGGGCGTTGAGCGCCGCCACGTAGCGCAGGTACCAATCCTTAAGGCCGGAGTCGGTCATCGGTTTCTCCTTCTGGGTCGTCAATTTGTGTGCGGAATTCGATGGAAAGTGGAGAGGGAGCCTTGTGTCGCGGGCTCCGCTTCACCACGTGAGGGGGCCGTAGCGGTCGATGATCCGACCGGTTCCGGCGTCGGGGCCCTCGGTGGCCAGGGTCACGATCGCGTCGGTTCCCTCGGTCACGGTCTGGGTGCCGGTGCGGCCGTTGAGGTCGGTCGCGGTGTAGCCGGGATCGACGGCGTTGAACCGGACGTCGCCGAACGCCTTCGCGTACTGCGTGGTCAGCATCGTGACGGCCGCCTTGGACGCCGCGTAGGCGGGGGCGATCACCTTCGACTCGATCCGTTCGGGGTCGCGGGTGAGCGCGACGGACCCGAGGCCGCTGGTGACGTTCACGACGGCCGGAGCGCCGGAGGCGCGCAGGAGCGGCAGGAAGGCCGTGGTGACCCGCACGACGCCGGCCGCGTTGGTGTCGAGCACCAGTGCGGCCTCCGCGCCGGTCAGCTCCTCGGCGGACGCGGCGCCGCCGGTGATCCCGGCGTTGTTGATCAGGACGTCGATCCGGCCCTCGGCGGACGCGACGTCGGCGGCCGCCGCCGCGACCGAGGCGTCGTCGGTGACATCGATCTGGACGAAGCGGGCGCCGAGCTCCGCCGCCGCGCGGCGTCCGCGATCGGCGTCGCGGGCACCGAGGAGCACGGTGTGGCCGAGTTCGGTGAGGCGGCGGGCGCCTCGAAACCGAGGCCCTTATTGGCGCCGGTAATGAATGTGGTTTTGGACATGCCCCGAGCTTTGACCAAGCCGCTGGAATCAGCCAGGGAACGGTTCTCGGTAGGACCACCGGTACCACCCGAGCGGGAATGGGGACGGACGCGGGGCTGCTTAAGATGCAGTGGTGAGCAGTGGATATGCCGTTGACAACCAAGCTGGGCGCGACGCTTCGGGCATGGCGGGACCGGCTCTCGCCGGAAACCGTCGGACTGCCGATGGACAGGGCGCGTCGATCGCCGGGCCTGCGGCGTGAGGAGCTCGCCGAGCTGGCCGGTCTTTCCGTCGACTACGTCGTGCGGCTGGAGCAGGGCCGGGCCGTCAGCCCCTCCGAGCAGGTCGTCGGCTCGTTGGCGCGCGCCCTGCGGCTCTCCCGGGACGAGCGAGACCACCTCCATCGGCTCGCCGGGTTCGGGCCGCCGCAGGACCGGCGGGTCGTCGACGACATTCCGCCGAGCATGCGGCGGCTGCTGCGCCTGCTCGACTCCACTCCGGTCGCGGTCTTCGCCGCGGACTGGACGCTGGTCTGGTGGAACCCCAGGTGGGCGGCGCTGTTCGGGGAACCCACGAAGATCAGCGTCGAGGAGCGCAACCTGGTGCGGTTGCGGTTTCCGGTCGCCTCGGACCGCGGCCGGCTGACGAGCTGGCCGGTGATCCCCGACAACGCCGAGGCCGCCGACCGGGCCCTGGTGGCCGACCTGCGGCAGGCCGCGGCCCGCTTCCCCGACGATCCGCGGGTGACCGAGCTGGTGGCCGGCCGGGTCGCCGGGAACCCCCGGTTCGCCGCGTTCTGGGCCGAGGCCGCCGTGGGCCGGCACGCCGAGGACCGCAAGACCATCCGGCACCCCGTCGTCGGGGAGGTGAGCGTCGACTGCGACGTCCTGACGGACGGGGACACCGACCTCAAGATCGTCGCCTATACGGCGGTCCCGGGCAGCGAGGACGAGTCCAAGCTCGAACTCGCCGGCATCATCTCCGCGCAGAGGAGCGACGCGTGACCACGATCGGCATCATCGGGGCGGGCGAGGTGGGCGGACAACTCGCCCGCGCGGCCGTCGCGCACGGTTACCAGGTGGTCATCGCCAATTCGCGAGGACCGGAGACGCTGGCGGACCTCGTCGACGAGCTCGGGCCCTCGGCCCGTGCCGCCTCGGCGGCCGACGCCGCCGAGGCGGGCGACTTCGTGATCGTCGCCGTCCCGCTCAAGCCGGTCAACGACATGCCGGTCGAGCAGCTCGCAGGCAAGATCGTGCTCGACACCAACAACTACATGCCCTGGCGCGACGGCCACTTCCCGGCGGTCGACTCGGGGGAGAAGACCGTGCACGAACTGCGGCAGGAGCAGTTGCCCGCCTCGAAGGTCGCCAAGGCGTTCACGCACGTCCAGGCGCCGCGCCTCTTCCTGTCCGCCAGTGCCCCGGGGACCCCCGACCGGCACGCCCTCTCGGTCTCCAGCGACCACCCCGAGGCGGTGGAGCTCGTCACGCGCCTGTACGACGAGTTCGGCTTCGACACCGTCGACAACAGTCCGCTCAGCGAGTCCTGGCGGAGCGGCCCGGGCCAGCCCGCCTGGCTGTCGCACGCCCACCAGACGCGCGAGCAACTCGCCGCCAACCTGGCCGACGCGCGCCGCATCACCTACCCCGTGCGAGGCTGAGCCGCGCGTCCGTCCTCGTCCCGGCACGGGCCTTCAGGACGTCGGCCACGTCGGTGAGCGCCATCTCGACGCGTCCGTGGACGCGCGGGTTGAGCAGGTTCGTCCCGTCGAAGTCGCCCGACGACGCGAAGACGCCGACGGGCACGGTCAGCGCCTGGAAGAACCCGAACAGGGGCCGCAGGGCGTGTTCCAGGACGAGCGCGTGGTGGTCGCCGCCGCCGGTGGCGGCCAGGAACACGGGCTTGTTGGCGAGGGCGTACTGGTCGACGAGATCGAAGAAGTGCTTGAACATCCCGGTGTAGGACCCGCGGAACACCGGAGTGGCCGCGATCAGCAGGTCGCTCTCCTCCGCGCGGCGGAGGGCGGCCTCCACGTCGGGGGCGACGCCGTCGCGTTCCAGGGCTCCGGTGAACCCGGGGCCCAGGCGGTAGACGTCGATTCTGGTCTCCTCGACGGTGAGGGCCTCCGCCGCGAGAAGGTCGCGCAGGGTGCCGACGACGACGTCGACCAGCCCCATGGTCTTGGACTTCTCGCTCGGGCTGCCGTTGACGACGACGACCCGGAGGGGGGTCGCGGCGGTGCCCGACGGCGGGGCCGCGCCGAGAGCGCCGGTCATGCCGTCACCTCCGGGGTCGCGACGGTCTCGCGGCGGACGACGGGGGCCACCTCGGTGCCGAGACGCTCGATCGCCTCCAGGACCTCCCGCTGCGGCATCCCGCCGAAACCGATGTGGACGAGCACGCGGCTCAGCCCGTACAGCTCGCGGTAGCGCATGAGCTTGTCGATCAGCTCCTGCGGGCCGCCCACCAGCAGCCCGGCGGCGGGGGACGACTGGGCGTCGAACGCGGCCCGGGGCATCTTGAAGCCGCGGCCGCGCCGGTGGTTGTTGTCCATCATGCCCTTGGCGAAGTAGGGGTACATGGTGTCGCGGGCGTGCCGGCCGGTGCGGCCGACGTAGCCGTGCGCGGTGAGGGCGATCGGCAGCGCGTCCGCGTCGTGCCCGGCCTCGGCCGCGGCGGACCGGTAGAGGTCGACGGTCTCCCGGTGGAAGGTGATCGGCCCGAGCAGCAGGGCGAGCGTCATGGGCAGGCCGAGCCGGCCGGTGCCGACGGCCGAGGCGGGCGAGCCGCCGACGCCGACCCAGATCGGGAGGGTGTCCCCGGCCGCGCGCGGCGCGATGTCGGCGTCGAGCAGCGGGGCGCGGAAGCGGCCCGACCAGGTGAGCGGGTTCCGGTCGCGGATCTTGAGCAGCAGGTCGAGGTTCTCGCGGAAGAGGTCCGCGTAGTCCTTCAGGTCGTACCCGAACAGCGGGAAGGACTCGGTGTAGGAGCCGCGCCCCGCGATGATCTCGGCGCGGCCGCCGGAGATCAGGTCGATCGTGGCGAACTGCTCCCACACGCGTACCGGGTCTTCCGAGCCGAGCACGGTGACCCCGCTGGTCAGCCTGATCTTCTCGGTGGCCTGCGCGGCGGCGGCGAGCACGATGGCCGGGGCGGACGCGACGAAGTCGGTGCGGTGGTGCTCTCCGACGCCGAACACGTCCAGGCCGACCTGCTCGGCCACCTGCGCCATTTCGATCGTCTCCCGCATTCTGCGCCGCGGGGACGGAAGCTCTCCGGTGGCGTGGTCCGCGGTGATCTCCCCGAAGGTCAGGATTCCGATCTCGAACGTCATTTCTGGTCCTCGTCTCTCTCGTGCGGTGCGGTCACCGTCCCAGAACATGTCTGCGCAGACAAATATTTCCGGCCGGGGCCGTGCCGCCGCCTGACGACCCGCGGAGAATCCGGGAATGGGGGGAAGCGGCCGCCGCGACGCGCGGGCTCGTCGCCGCCGGACGGTCGGCCGCACAGGGGAGGGCGCCGGCCCGTACCGCTGCCTGCGCAGTCAGGCTTCGCGGGCTTCGTCGCCCCTGGGGGCGGTATTGTTCGCGGCATGGCGACCGTGCGGCTGAGTGAGCTCGAAGACCAGGCTTGGCGCGGGTTCCTGTACGCGCATGATCGGATCTGGCGGGAGATCGAGGCCGGTCTTGCGCCGTTCGGCGTGAGCATGGCCGAGTACAGCGTCCTGGCCCTGCTCGGCGATGCCGGCCGTGACGGAATGCGGATGTCCGAGCTGGCCGAGCGCCGGGTGATGTCGACCGGCGGGTTCACCCGGCTCGCCGACCGGCTGGAGAAGCGCGGGCTGATCGAGCGGCGGCGGTCGGCCGAGGACGGTCGCGGCTTCGAGGTGATCCTGACCCGTGAGGGGCGGGCGCTGCTGCGCAAGGCATGGAAGCAGCAGTACGACGACCTGCGCCGCCTCTTCTTCGACCGCCTCGACGACGACGACCTGCGGAACCTCGCCGCCGTCTGGACGCGGCTCGCCCCCGAAGACGACCCCGCCACGTCCTGAGCGGCCCGGGGCGGCCCCACCGTTACGTGATCCGCGATCTTCTGCAGGGAGGGTGGGCGTGGAGGTTCTGAGTCCCGGCGACCCGGAGGAGGTCGGCGGCTACCGCCTGCTCGGGCGGCTCGGTTCCGGCGGCATGGGCCGGGTCTACCTGGGGCGCTCCCGCGGCGGCCGGACCGTCGCCGTCAAACTGGTGCATGCCGAGCTGGCCGGTGACCCGGTCTTCCTCCGGAGGTTCCGCCGCGAGGTGGAGGCCGCGCGCCGGACGGCGGCGAGTGGACGGCGCCCGTCCTGGACGCCGACACCGAGTCCGCCGCCCCTTGGGTCGCCACCGGCTATGTGCCCGGTCCCACGCTCGCAGAGACGGTGGAACGGCACGGCCCGCTGCCCGAGGCGTCGGTCCTCGCGCTGGCGGCCGGGCTCGCCCGTGCGCTGCAGGCCGTGCACGCCTGCGACCTGATCCACCGCGACCTCAAGCCGTCCAATGTGCTGGTGACGATCGACGGGCCGCGAGTGATCGACTTCGGCATCGTGCGCGCGGTGGACGCGAGCGTCGCCACCCGGTCGGGGGCCCTGATCGGCTCGCCGCCCTTCATGGCGCCCGAGCAGGTCCGCGGTGCCGACGTCACCGCGGCCTGCGACGTCTTCAGCCTCGGCTCGGTGCTGGTGTACGCGGCGACCGGCCGCCGCCCGTTCGGCTCGGGAGCGAACGGACTGCACGCGCTGCTCTTCCGCGTCTTGCAGGAGCCACCGGATATGGAGGGCATGTCCGGGCCGGTGCGTGCTCTCGCGGAGTCCTGCCTGGCCAAGGAGCCCGAGCGGCGTCCCACCCCGGCCGAGATTCTCGAGTCGTTGCCGCCGGTGCCCGACCGCTGGTTGCCGGCCGAGGTCCTCGCCGAACTGGGCCGCCACGCCGCCGGACTGCTCGCCCTGGACACCGCCGAGGCCCCCGCCGGACCCGGGGCGGCGCGACCCCGCCGACGGTGCCGGCACTGCCGCCCGGGACGACCTCACCGCCGCCGAGACGAACACGCGGTCGCCCGCCCCGCGTCGCGGGCGCTGGTGGCGGCCGGGGCCGCGGCCGCCGTCGGCACCGTCGCGGTCGGCCTGGTCATCGCCCTCCTGGACGGCGACAGGACGAACGCCACCGGTTCGGGCGGCGGCGCCGGGGGCGGGGCCGCCGGTCGGGGCGACGTGCCCGCGGACATGGTCGGTACGTGGGACGGGTCGGTCCAGGAGGGCGAGGGCGGCATGTGGCGGCATCACCGCGTCACCCTTGTGCAAGGCGAACTCGGCGCGGACGTCGCCCGGATCCGCACGACCGGCGCCAACCAGATATGCGAATACGCCGCCACGATGACGTCGGCCTCTCCCTCGGTGTCCCTTCGCCCCCGCCTCACCCGGAGCATTCCGCCCGGCCAGTGCGAGGTCCCGCCCAGCCAGTCGATGACCCTGAACGAAGCCGATGTCCACTGGACCGCGCAGGGCATGTCGGGCACCCTGGCCCGCGCCAAGCACGAGTCGGTGCCGGCGGAACTGCGCGGAAGCTGGTCGGGGACGGCCCTGGGGCTCACCGCGACCGTCCCCACGCAGGGGATGCGCAGGCGGTTCGACATCGGCGGCGGCGCCGTCGGGACCGAAAGCATCAAGATCACCACCACCGTCGGCGATCTGACCTGCGAGTCCACGGCCATGCTGATCTCCGCCGAAAAGCAGATCCACTTCATTCCGATCCGGCTGCTCACCCAGACGGCTGGGTGCGTGCTCGGCGGAGAGCAGTTGCTCACCCCGAGCGGCGTGGGCCTTGCGTGGGAGGACATGGAAACCAGCGAGAGCGCCAACCTCCAACGCTCCTGACCGGCGCTCCCCAAGGCCGCACCGGCCCATCGCGCGATGACCGGTACCGGGCCTTGAGAATGCCGCGGTGCGGCCGAAATGAATTGCATCGTTCCAACGGATGCAGGGTGCGAGACTTCGAGCGTGGCGATTACGACGCAGCTTGCCCGGATCACGCCCGGACGGCTCTCCGAGTGCCGGCGCTCGGTCGCCGAGCTGGACGGACTGTGCTCGTTCGAGCTGGTCCCGGCGTCGGAGCACCTTGATCTGGACTGGGCGGACGACGCCCTGATCCGCGTGTGCGAGCGCGCCGGTGTCGGCAATGTACCCGCCCTGCGGCGGGCGACCGGCGGAGATGACGAGGTCAATCCCGCTTACCGTGATCACCCGTACTCGGTTTGGGAGCAGCCCAAGGCTCTGGAGCCGTCCGACGTTCTCACGCTGGCGGCCGCGCTATGTGACATCGACATGGGTCATGTTCTTTCTGTGCTGCCATCGGACCCTCGGAAATTGAAGGCCGCGATCCTCGGAGCCCTTGCCGACTTCATTGGCGATCCGCGGCCTTACATCACCACGCATTTCAACGCGCTCCGCGATTTCTACGCCGTGGCCGCCGAGAATCACCTGGCCGTCGTGGTGTGGCGCGACTGAACCGTCGACGGGACGGGACGGGGCGCGGTCGACGGACGTGGAGGTCGGGGGGTTGTGCCGGTTGTGTGTCGTGGGTTACGTTTCCGCGGTAGTCAATCGATTGAACGGAGTGGAACGTGACCGTGGAGCCGACTCTCAGCGGGCGGCGGGTCCTGGTGACCGGTGCCGCCGGGGGCCTCGGGAGGGCGGTCGTGGCGCACCTCGCCGGGTGCGGTGCGCGGGTGGTCGCGGCCGATGTGCGCGAGGACGACGTCGCGGGCGCGGTGCCGCTGGCGGTCGACCTCGCCGACCCCGAGCAGGCCCGGGCGCTGCCCGGGCGGGCGGCGGAGGCGCTCGGCGGGCTGGACGGGCTGGTCAACTGCGCCGGTGCCATGCAGACCAAGGAGCTGGCCCGGCTCACGCCCGAGGAGTGGGGGCGGATCGTCGACCTGAACCTGACGTCGGTCTTCCACGTCGTCCAGCAGGCGGCGGCGTTGATGGAGAACGGCGCGATCGTCACGCTCGCGTCGGTCGCGGCGCGGTCGGGACGTCCGAACGCGGCGCACTACGCGGCGTCGAAGGCGGCGCTGCTGTCGCTGACGAAGTCGGCGGCGCTGGCGTACGGACCGGCGGTGCGGGTCAACGCGGTCTGTCCCGGCGTGTTCATGACGCCGATGTGGGAGGGGATCATCGCCGAGCGCGAGCGCAGATTCGGGGCCGGGGCGGGCCGTGCCTACCTCGACGAGGTGACGGGGGCGACCGCGCTGAAGCGGGACGGGCGTCCCGAGGAGCTCGCCGCGGTGGTGGCGTTCCTGCTCAGCGACCTCGCCTCGTACGTGACGGGCCAGGCGATCAACGTCGACGGCGGACTGGAGATGGACTGATGGGTCACCTGCTGTCCGCGCTGTACCGGGACGAGGAGATGGTGCGCGTCTGGTCGCCGGAGAACACCGTCGACGCCTGGTTGCGGACCGAGTCGGCGCTCGCCCAGGCCCAAGCGGACGTGGGGTTGCTGACGAGGGACGACGCCGACGCCGTGAGCGCCGTCTGCCGTGCCGAGCTGATCGACATGGACCTGCTGTGGGAGCGGTCGCGCAACGTCGGGTATCCGATCCTCCCGCTGATCCGGCAGCTCGCCGGGCACCTGCCGCAGGGGCCGGACGGGCGGGTCCACTACGGCGCCACGACCCAGGACATCATGGACACCGGGCTGGCGCTGCAGCTCGTCCGGTCGTGCGACCGGCTGATCGAGCTCGCGGTGCGGTTCGGGGACGCGCTGGCGGAGCTGACCGGCGCGAACGCCAAGGTGGTGATGGCCGCGCGCACGCACGCGCAGCAGGCCGTCCCGACGACGTTCGGCGCGAAGACGGCGGTGTTCCTCGGGGAGGTGGCCCGGGAGGTCGCCGAGGTCCGCCGGGCGCGCGCGGACGTGGGCGTGGTGTCGCTGTTCGGTGCGGGCGGCACGAACGCGGCCATGGGCGAGGACGGTGCGCGGGTGCGGAGCGGGGTCGCGCGGCGGCTCGGGCTCGCCGACACCGACGTGCCGTGGCACGTGGCGCGCGACCGGGTCGCCCGGTTCGGGCAGGCGTGCTCGCTGCTGGCCGCGACGTGCGTGCGGTTCGCCCGCGAGGTCGTCGACCTGTCCCGGACGGAGATCGGCGAGGTCGGGGAAGAGGGCGGGCACCATCGCGGGGCGTCGTCGACGATGCCGCAGAAGGTCAACCCGATCTACTCCGAGGCCGTCATCGGCTACGGCGTCGCGGCCGCCGGGGCGTCCGCCCTGCTCGGCCGGGCGATGGAGGCGGGGCACGAGCGCAGCGCCGGGGAGTGGCAGGTCGAGTGGCTCGCGGTGCCGCAGGTCGCCGAGTACACGGCCGCGGCCGTCCGGCTGGCGGGCGAGACGGCCGGTTCGCTGCGGGTGTTCCCCGACCGGATGCGCGCCAACGTGGAACTGGACGGCCTGCTGATGAGCGAGGCGCTGATGATGCGGCTCGCGCCGGCGCTGGGCCGCGAGCGGGCGCACGACCTGGTGTACGCGGCCGCGGCGCGGGCCCGCGCCGAGGGCGGCGACCTGGTCGCGACGTGCGTGCGCGACCTGCCCGACGAGGTCCGCGCGGCGGTCGGGCCGCTGAAGCTGGACCCGTCCGACTATCTGGGCGAGGCGATGTCGGTCGCGGCCGGCGCGCTGCGCGAGTGGAAGTCCGTCCGCGACGAAGGAGGGAAGCAGTAATGGACGATACGGAGCGGCTCGCCGATCTGCACGCGATGTGGCGCGTCCGGGCGCTGGAGGAGAAGATCCGCGAACTGCGGATCGGCGGGGAGGTCGTCGGGTCGGTGCACCTGTGCATCGGCCAGGAGGCCGGGCCGGTGGGCGCCTGCACGGAGCTCGGCCCGGACGACGCCCTGTTCGCGACCTACCGGGGGCACGGCTGGGCGCTCGCGCGGGGCGTGCCCGCCGAGGGCGTCATCGCCGAGTGCGCGGGACGCGCGACGGGCGTCAACGGGGGCCGGGGCGGTTCGGCGTACTTCACCGCGCCCGAGCACGGTTTCCACGGCGAGAACTCGATCGTCGGGGCCGGGCTCCCGATCGCGGTGGGCGCCGCGCTGGCCGGACGGTTCGACGGGAGCGGGCGCGTCGCGCTGACGGTCTGCGGGGACGGTGCGCTGAACCAGGGCGCGTCGCACGAGGCGCTGAACATGGCCGCCGCGTTCAAGCTGCCGGTCGTGTTCGTCTGCGAGAACAACTACTGGTCGGAGCTGACCCCGATCGACGAGATGGTCGGGGAGCCGGAGCTGTGGCGCCGCGCCGCCGGGTACGGCATGGCCGGGGCACGGGTGGACGGCAACGACCCGGCCGCCGTGCGGGCGGCCGTGCGGGACGCGGTCGGACGGGCGCGTTCGGGCGGCGGCCCGATGCTGCTGGAGCTGATGACGCAGCGGCTCGTCGGCCACTACATCGGGGACGTCGAGCAGTACCGCAGGCCGGGCGAGCTGGACCGGGCCCGCGAGGAGGAACCGATCGCCCGGCTGACCCGGGAGCTGGCGGCGGCGGCCGTCCCCGCCGCACGGATCGAGGACGCGCGGGCGCGGGCCCGCGCCGAGATCGAGGAGGCCGCCGCGGCGGCACTGGCCGCTCCGCCCGCCGATCCCGACACCGCGAAGGACCACGTCTATGCCTGAGACCACCGCAGAGACCAGGAAGCTGAAGTACGGAGAGGCCGTCAACGCGGCGCTGGCCCGGCTGCTGGAGGAGGTGCCCGAGACCCTCCTGTACGGGGAGGACGTCGCGAAGCCGGGCGGCGTGTTCGGCGTGACGCGCGGGCTGCGCCGCAAGTTCGGCGAGCGGGTGTTCGACACCCCGATCAGCGAGGCCGCGATCCTCGGCAGCGCGGTCGGCGCGGCGCTGATGGGCGCCCGGCCGATCGTAGAGATCATGTGGGCGGACTTCTCGCTGGTGGCGCTGGACCAGCTCGTCAACCAGGCGGCGAACGCCCGGTACGTCTCGCGGGGCGCGGCGCCCGCACCGATCGTCGTCCGCACCCAGCAGGGGAACGCGCCGGGGGCGTGCGCGCAGCACTCGCAGTCGCTGGAGGCGCTGTTCCTGCACGTCCCCGGGCTGCGGCTGGCGATGCCGCGGACCGCGCAGGACGCCCATGACGTGCTGGTCGCCGCGGTGCACGCCGACGACCCGGTGATCGTCGTGGAGAACCGGTCGCTGTACTTCGGCGACAAGGCGGAGGTCGAGCTGGGCGGCGCGCCGCGGCCGATGGGCTGGTCGCACCTGCGGCGGCCGGGCCGCGACGTCACGGTGGTGAGCTGGGGCGCGGTGGCCGGGCAGGCGCTGGCGGCGGCGGAGAGCCTGGCGGCGCGCGGCGTCGAGGCGGAGGTCCTGGAGCTGACCTGGCTGAACCCGCTGGACCTGGACGCCGTGCTGGCGAGCGTCGCGCGGACGCGGCGGCTCGCGGTGGTGCACGAGGCGAACGTGACGGGCGGCTTCGGCGCCGAGATCGTCGCGCGGGTCGCGGAGGCGGGCATCGGCCTGGACGCGGCGCTGGTGCGGATCGGCGCCCCGGACGTGCGGATCCCGGCGGCGCCGGGGCTGGCGGCGGCGGTGCTGCCGACGGCCGGGCCGATCGCGGCCCGGATCGCCGAGACGGCGGCGGCCTGACCGGCCGTCCCTCCCTTAGTCAATCGTTAGAACGGAGGTGCCGCGGATGGCACGGAGGCAGACGCTGGCGGCCGCTGCGGCGGCGCTCGCGATGGCGGCGCTGGCGGCGGGGTGCGGGCAGGCCGGCGAGACGGAGGCGGCGGCGGACAAGGGCGAGCTGACCGTCGGGGTGTCCACCCTGGGGCAGAGCTTCCCGTTCCCCGCCGCCGTCACCAAGGGGATCAAGGCCGAGGCGGAGCGGCTCGGCGTCGAGGTGATCGAGGTCGACGCGCAGGGGGAGGCGCAGAAGCAGTCCAGCGACATCCAGGACCTCATCGGCCAGCAGCCGGACGGCGTGCTGCTGCTGCCCGTCGACTCCAGCGTCGCGGCCGGGATGGCCGACGGCCTGAAGCAGGCCGGGATCCCGACCGTCGCCGTCGCGTCCCAGGTCGGCGACCCGAAGTCCCGCGAGCTCACCGACGTCTACCCGGGCCTGGTCGCGCTCGCGACGCAGGACGAGTACGCGGCCGGGCGCACGGCGGGCGAACTGGCGCTCGAAGTGCTCCCCGACGGCGGCGAGATCGCGGTCGTCGAGGGGACGGCCGGGTTCGCCGAGACCCACCAGCGGTACCGCGACTTCGAGGCGCCCGCGAAGGAGAAGGGCGTCGAGCTGAAGGTCGTGGCGCGGCAGCCCGGCGACTGGCTGCCGGAGAAGGCGCAGTCGGCCTGCCAGAACATGCTGGCCGCGCACCCGGACGTCAAGCTGTTCTACGCCGAGAGCGACGACATGGGCGTCGGCTGCGCGAAGGCGGTGAAGGCGGCCGGATCGGACGCCGCCGTCATCGGCGTCGGCGGCTCCAAGCTCGGCATCGACGGCGTCAAGAGCGGCGACCTGTACGGGACGGTCTGCTACAAGCCCGAGGACCTCGGCGCGCGCGCCATGAAGGTGCTGCACGAGCAGCTCACCGGCGCGAAGAAGCACGACGCCGAGTTCGTCACCTACGACACCCCGGCGATCACGAAGGACAACGTCGGCGAGTGCAAGCCGCAATGGTGAGGCCCGCGGCTGCGGACGCGGAAGGGAAGGAGGAAGCCATGCCGGAGGCACCGCCGGACGCACGGCCGGACGGCGAACCGCTCCTGCTCCTCGACGGCGTCACCAAGACGTTCCCGAACGGGACGCGCGCGCTGCGCGGCATCTCCCTCGCGGTGCGGCCGGGCAGCGTGCACGGGCTCGTCGGCGCGAACGGCGCGGGCAAGTCCACCCTCGTGAAGATCATCTCCGGGGCGCATCCGCCGAGCGGCGGCGTGCTGCGCTGGGCCGGCCGGGACCGCCGCTGGCGCGCCCCCGGCGCCGCCCGCAAGGCGGGGATCGCGACGATCCACCAGCACGTCCCGCTGGTGCCCACCCTCACCGTCATCGAGAACGTGTTCCTCGACCGGTCGGGCGCCTGGCGGATGACGCGCGACCTGCGCGCGGAGTTCGGCGCGCTCGTCGAACGGCTCGGCTACCCCGTCGACCCGGACGCGGTCGTCGGCGACCTGCCGATCGGCGCCCGGCAGATGGTGTCGGTGCTGCAGTCCCTCGCGGCGGGCGCCCGGCTGGTGGTGATGGACGAGCCCACGGCGTCGCTGTCGGACAAGGAGCGGCGGGTCGTGTTCGACGCCGTGCGGCGGCTGTCGGCGCAGGGCACCGCGTTCCTGTACATCTCGCACTTCTTCGACGAGATCTTCGAGCTGACCGACCACACGACGGTCATCCGCGACGGCGAGACGGTGCTCGACGAGGCGACCGACGCGGTCACCGAGGGCATGCTCGTCCGCGCCGTCACCGGCCGGGAACTGCTCGCCGTCGAACGCGAGGGCGAGCCGGAGCCGGACGCCGCCGCGCCGGTCGTCCTGCGGGTGGCCGGGCTGTCGTCGGCGACGGGCGTGCGCGACGTCTCGTTCGACGTGCGCGCCGGGGAGATCGTCGGCGTCGCCGGGCTGCTCGGCGCCGGACGGTCGGAGCTGCTGCGCGCGGTGTTCCGCGACGACTCGTCCGCCACCGGCACCGTCAGCGTCGGCGGCACCGAGGTCGCGAACTCGGCGCGGGCCGCCGTCGGGGCGGGCATGGCGTACGTCCCGGAGGACCGCGCCGGGCAGGGGCTGCACGGCGGGCTGCCGCTGTGGAAGAACATCTCCCTGCCCGACCTGGCCCGGCTGTCGCGCGGACGGCTGGTGCCGCGCGCCGACGACGAGCGGGCCCGCGCGGAGCGGGCGGTCGCGGACCTCGGCATCGTCACCGCCGGGGTCGACGCCGTGCCGGGCGAGCTGTCCGGCGGCAACGCCCAGAAGGTCGTGTTCGCGAAGTGGATGTACGCCGACACGCGCGTGTGGCTGCTCGACGAGCCGACCGCGGGCGTGGACGTCGGCGCGAAGGCCGACCTGCTGCGGCTCGTCCGCCGGTTCGCGGCGCAGGGCAAGGCGGTCGTCCTCGTGTGCAGCGAGTTCGAGGAGCTGCTGTCGGTCGCCACCCGGGTGCTCGTCGTCCGGGGCGGCCGGATCGTCGCCGAGCGGCGCGCCGCGCAGACCACCGAGGAGGAGCTGCTGATGCTGGCCCACGGCCTGCGGACGCGGCGGCCGGCGCGGCCCGAGCCGTCCGGCCGGAACGAAGAAGAAGAGGTGCCGCGTGAGCACTGAGACCACGTCCGGACGGCCGCGGCTCCCCGCCGCGCTGCGGCTCGGCAACGCGGGCGTCGTGTACGCGCTCGTCCTGCTCGTCGCCGTCCTGACCTTCGCGGCGCAGGCCCAGGGGCGGGTGTTCTACCTGGGGCCGACGAACGTCGCGAACATCCTCGACCAGACCACGCTGATCGGCCTGATGGCGGTCACCACCACGATCGTCCTGATCAGCGGCAACTTCGACCTGTCGGTGGGCGCCGTCGCCGCGCTCGGCGCGGCGGTCTGCCTGAGCCTGGCCGACGACATCGGGTTCTGGCCCGCACTCTTCGCCGCGCTCGCCGTCGGCGCCGTCATCGGCCTGTTCAACGGCGTGGTGGTGCAGTACTTCGGCATCAACGCGTTCATCGTGACGCTGGGCACCATGACCGCCATTCGCGGGGTCGTGCTCATCGTCACCGACGGCCGGACCGTCACGGCGCCCGAGGGCGCGGTCCGGGACGGGCTGCGCGCCGTCGACGGCGGCTCGTGGATCACCCCGAACCTCTACCTGCTCGCGGGCATCGTCGTGCTGGCGGTCGGCGCGTGGCGGGCCGCGCGGTCGAAGGAGTGGCGGCCGCCGCGGATCCTGGTGCCGCTCGTCGCCGGGGTCGTGCTGATCGCCGCGTCGCCCGTCGCGATCTTCACGATCCGCATCACCCAGCGGACCCTCTACCTGCTGCTGCTGGCGATCGTCGCGGCGTGGGTGCTGCGCTACACCACGATCGGGAGGCGGCTGTACGCGTCCGGCGGCAACCCGGAGGCGGCCCGGCTGTCGGGCATCGCGGTCGACCGGTACAAGGTCGTCGCGTTCGTCCTCAACGGGACGGTCGCGGCGTTCGTCGGCGTCCTGTACGCCGCCCGGCTCGGCTCGATCAACCCGAGCGCCCTGTCCGGCTTCGAGCTGACGGCGCTGGCCGCCGCGATCCTCGGCGGGACGTCGCTGTTCGGCGGCCTCGGCAGCGTCGGCAAGTCGCTGGTCGGCGCGCTGATCCTGATCACCCTGCGGAACGGGTTCAACATCCTGAACCTCGGCGCGAACTGGCAGGGCCTGGTCGAGGGCGTCGTGCTGATCGTCGCCGCCGGGGTCTACACGATCTCGCTGCGGCGCGGCCAGACCCGGCGGATCAGGGAGGCCGAGACGCCCGCCGCGACCGGGCCGTCCGGCGAGGACGGGCCGGAGCCGCCGCCACCGCCCGAGAAACCGACGGTATCCGCGCAGCCGGGTGCGGCCGTCCGGAAGGAGGACTGAGCCGATGCTCGCCGCGATCTGGCACTTCAGCTTCCACGTCGCCGACCTCGACCGGTCGGTCGCGTTCTACCGCGACGTCCTCGGCATGGACCTCGTGCACGTCCAGGACCAGGACAACGAGTACACGCGGGCGCTCGTCGGCTACCCCGACGCGCGCCTGCGGGTCGCGCAGCTCGCCGTCCCCGGACGGCCCGCGCACGTCAGCACCCACGACCTGGAGCTGGTGGAGTACGTGGTCCCGCGCGGCGAGCGCCAGGACCCCGCCCGGCACCATCCGGGCGCCGCGCACATGGCGTTCGCGGTCGCCGACGCCGCCGCCGAGCACGACCGGCTCGCCGCCCTCGGCGTCCGGTTCGTGTCGCCGCCCAACCGCATCACGGCGGGCGCAAACACCGGCGGCGCGGCCTGCTACTTCCTGGACCCCGACGACATCACGCTCGAACTCGTCCAGCCGCCGCCGCACCGCGCGGCGCTGCTCCCGGGAGGTTCCGCGTGAAGGTCGCGCTGCACAGCGTCCTGCGCGAAGGGCGCGAGGACGACTACGACCGGGAGCACGCCGCCGTCCCGGACGACCTGCTCGCCGCGCTGCGCCGCGCCGGGATCCGGGACTGGACGATCTGGCGCAGCGGCCGCGACCTGTTCCACCTGGTCGACGCCGACGACTTCGCCGCCGCCCTCGAAGTCCTCGCGGGCGACCCCGCCGACCAGGCGTGGCAACGGCACATGGGGGAGTTCGTCGACCGCTTCGAACCGGGGGAGGACGGCCGGACGAACGCGCTCGCGAAGGTGTGGAATCTTCGGGAGCAGTCGCCGCGCCCCGGGGAGGAACACTCGTGATCATCGACGCGCACCAGCACTTCTGGAACCTCGACCGGGTCGAGTACCCGTGGCTGACGCCCGACCAGGGCCCCATCCACCGGACGTTCGAGGAGCACGACCTCGAACCGCTGCTGGACGCGTGCGGGGTCGACGGGACGGTCCTCGTCCAGTCCGCCGACTCCTACGCCGACACCGACTACATGCTGGAGGTCGCCGACCGCTGGCCGCGCGTGCGGGCGGTCGTCGGCTGGGTGCCGCTGCTGCGCCCGGACGAGGCCGCCGCCGCGCTGGACCGCTACCGGCGGGACCCGCGCTACGTCGCGTCCGGCACCTGATCCACGACGAGCCCGACCCGGACTGGCTGCTGCGGCCGCAGGTACGGGACGGGCTGGACGCGCTCGCCGAACGGGACCTGACGTTCGACGTCGTCGCCGTCCGGCCCCGGCATCTGGAGCACGTGCCGCTGCTCGCCGAACGGCATCCGGACCTGCGGCTGGTGATTGACCATCTCGCCAAGCCGCCGATCGCCGAGCGCGGCCGCGAACCCTGGGCGGGCCTGCTCGCCCGCGCCGCCGAGCACCCGAACGTCCACGCCAAGGTGTCCGGGCTGAACACGGCCGCCGACTGGGAGACCTGGACGGCCGCCGACCTGCGCCCCTACGCCGAGCACGCGTTCGAACTGTTCGGCGCCGGCCGGCTGATGTTCGGCGGCGACTGGCCCATCTCCGTCCTCGCCGGCGGCTACCGCAAGGTGTGGGACGAGACCGCGAACCTCCTCGACGACCTGGGCCTCGACCCCGCCGACCGGGCGCGCGTCCTCGGCGGGACCGCCGCCGACGTCTACCGCATCCCCGACCCCGCCTGACCTACCCGGAGCCGCCCTCATGCTCGACCTGTTCGCCCCGATCGCCGCCGAGACCCGCGTCTCGTCCCCGAGCACCACCGGCGGCCGATCGCCGTCGTCGGTGCGGGCGCGATCGTCGACGTCGCGCACCTGCCCGCCTACGCCGCGCACGGGCTGCCCGTCCGCGGGATCTTCGACCTCGACGGGGACCGCGCCCGCGAGGTCGCCGCCCGGCACGGCGTCCCGCACGTCTACGACTCCCTCGACGACCTGCTGACGGACGACGGGGTCGAGGTCGTGGACATCGCCGTCGTCCCGCACGCGCAGCCGCCGATCGCGCGGGCCGCGCTGGCGGCGGGCAAGCACCTGCTGTGCCAGAAGCCGCTCGCGCCCGACCTCGCCGAGGCCCGCGAGCTCGCCGCGCTCGCCGAGGCGGGCGGCCGCCGCCTCGCCGTCAACCAGCAGCTCCGCTGGGACGAGGGGATCGCCGCGGCCCGCGCCATGGTCCGCGCCGGCTGGATCGGGACGCCCACCGCGATGTCGTTCAACGTCGACGTGAAGACCGACTGGAGCGGCTGGTCCTGGCTCGTCCGCTCCGAACGCCTCGAAATCATGTACCACTCGATCCACTACCTCGACGCGGTGCGCAGCATCCTGGGCGACCCCGTCCGCGTCTTCTGCGCCGCGTCCCGTACGCCGGGCCAGGCGGAGACGGGCGAGTCCAGGACGATGAGCACCCTGCTGTTCGAGGACGGCGCCCGCGCGCTCCTGCACGTCAACCACGAGAACCGCACCGGCGACTTCCGCGCCGAGTTCCGGATCGACGGCGACAAGGGCGCGATCCGCGGCACCCTCGGGCTGCTGTACGACTACCCGCACGGCCGTCCCGACACCCTGGAGGTGTCCAGTTCCACGGCGCCCACCGACGGCTGGACGGCCTACCCGGTGACCGAACGGTGGATCCCCGGCGCGTTCGCCGGGCCGATGGCCGGGCTGCTGCGCTGGATCGCCGAGGACGAGCCGTCTCCCACGGCCGCGCGCGCGAATCTCGGTACGCTGGAACTCGTCCAGGCTCTGTACAAATCCATCGACAGCGGTGAGGCTCAGTCACTGTGACCCAGTCGACCGGGGGCGGCCGTTCGCGGGCCCGCCGGGTGACGCTCGCCGACGTCGCCCGCAAGGCGGGGGTCGACAAGGCGGTCGTGTCGCGCGTCGTCAACGCCGACCCCCTGCTGAACATCCGCCCCGAGACGCGGGCCAGGGTGAACGCCGCCCTCAAGGAACTCGACTACCGGCCGAACGTCGCGGCGCGCAGCCTGCGCACGGCGAAGGCCGGGACCGTCGGGCTGTACATCCCCGACTTCGCCAACCCCGTCTACGCGGAGATCATCACCGGTGCGGAGACCGCGGCCGCGGACCTCGGCTGCGCGCTGATGGTCGGTTCGTCCACCGCCGGACGCGGCGCGCGGAGCTACCTCGACCTGCTCGGGCAGGGACGCGTCGACGGGCTGCTCCTCGCCGGGGGCACGATCACCGACGAGGAGCAGGCCACCCTCGCCGACCGGGGGCTGCCGTGGCTGTTCGTCAACCGCCGCGGCCCCGCCTCCGGCCGGTACGTCATCCTCGACGACGTGCTCGGCGCCCGCGTCGCCGTCGACCACCTGCTCGACCTCGGCCACCGCCGCATCGCGCACGTCGGCGGGCCGCCCGGCGCCGACACCGCGCACCGCCGCCACGACGGGTACGCGACGGCGCTGCGCTCGGCGGGCCTCGACGAGGACCCGCGGCTCGTCGTCCGGGACGTGTACGGACCGCGGCGGCGTCCAGGCGGTGCAGCGGCTCCTGGACGGTCCGGAGCCGCCGACCGCGATGTTCGTCGCGAACGTCGCGTCCGCGATCGGCGTGCTCAGCGCGCTGCGCGCCCGCGGCGTCTCGGTCCCGGCGGAGATGTCGGTGGTCGCGGTGCACGACCTGCCGCTGGCCGAGCACCTCGTCCCGCCGCTGACCACGGTCCGGATGCCGCTGCGCGCGCTCGGCGCGCGCGCCACCAAGCTCCTGCTGTCGGTGCCCGCCGACCATCCGGTCGAGGAGATCGTGCGGGAGCCGATCGAACTGATCGTCCGGCAGTCCACGGCCAAGCCGCGCTGACGCGCGGATCGGAACCGCGAAGACGGCCGCGGCACCCGGAACCGGGTGCCGCGGCCGCCTTCGCGGCGGCTAGCGGGGGGTCACTCCACGCCGAGCGTGCGGTCGCCGAGCCGCCGGACGTCCGTCGCCGGCTTCCCGTCGACGCCGTCGAAGCGGAACGACGGGAACGGACGGTCGGCCCGTTCGACGACGTAGGACCGCCCGTCCTCGACCCGGAACCGGATCACCTCGTCGCCGGTCGGCGGCACGATCGGACGGCCGCGCCCGGTGTCGCCGTCGACGACCCGCACCCGCTCGCCCGGCCACGGGTTGGCGATCGCGAGCGTGCCGTCGCCGCCCGCCTCGACGCCGACGAGGTTCGGCACACCGTCGCGCACTTCGGTGCTCACCCGGTGCCCGCCCTCGACCTGCACGGACCCGGCGACGTCCCAGCCCTTCGGCCACGCCGACGCGACCCGCACGACGCCCTCGTACGACTGGACGAGCGACTCCTGCAGCGACGAACCGACCACCGCGTTCCAGCCGTTGTAGTAGTTCGTCATCTCGGTCGGATCGTCGTCGACGCTGTGCGAGCCGAACCCGTTCGGGAAGATCTGGAAGTCCCCGGTGCCCTGCACGAGCAGGTTCCGCATCTCCCCGGACAGCCCGAGCCGGGCGGCGAGCAGCGCGTCCTCCGCCCACTCCCGCGTGTTCACGAACACCCGGTTGCGGAACGTCGACTGCATGAGCTCGGAGTCCCGGCCGTAGAGGCCCCACGGGAACAGCGGCTCGGTGTCGGGGTTCTGCGTGTTGTGCGCCTCCTCGTCGGTGGCCGACCAGGCGATCACCCGCTCACCGTTGCGGGTGACGGTCCGGAAGTCCGGGATCTTCGGCAGGGCCGCGCGCAGCTCGCGCGCCAGCCCGCGGTCGTCCCGCCGGTCCGCCTGCTCCGCGATCACCGGGAAGATCACCCGCATGGCGGCGAGGTCGGGCGCCGGGTCGGTGGCGTCCCACTGCGTCTCCATGGCGTTGACGTTGTGGAGGTGCAGCTTCCCGTCGTCGCCCTCTTCGAGGATCGACAGGTAGAACCGCGCCACGTCCCTCATCAGCGGGTACGCCTCGTCCAGGATGTCGCGGTCCCCGGTGTAGCGGTACTGGAGCCACAGGTTGTGGACGACCTCGGGCCCGGTCGTGACGATGCGGTTGAGCCAGTCCGGCGGCCGCTCGCTGTCGCACGCCTCGGCCGTCCCGTCGTACCGCAGGAACTCGGCCACGCAGACGCCCTCGGCGTCCTTCCAGTAGGTCCTCGTCCAGTCGCGCATCTCCTCCAGCCGGTCGAGGTAGAGCCGGAAGTACGGCTCGTTGAACTCTTCGGTGTCCGCGCCGAAGTTGGTGTAGACGGGCTGGCGCAGGTTGAAGTGCCACCAGTGGTCGGCCGACCAGTGCACCTCGTCCCGCCACGGCGAGAACATGTTGATGACGCCGCCGTGGCTGCTCGGCACCGCCGAGCGCATCGTCGCGGCGGTCATGTAGAGCTGCTGCGCGCGCAGTTGCTCCATGTACTCGCCGACGCCGTCCCGCGACGTGATCCGCATGGGCGCCGCGCCGTCCCAGAACCGGTGCCACCAGGCGCGGTGCGCGCGGTCGCCGTCCGAGGCGCCGCGCAGCGCCTTCGCGGCCGCCGCGCCGAGGTCGCCGCCGGTGTAGGCGGGGACGCCGGTGACGATGCGGAAACCGCCGTCCTTCCGCGGCTTGAAGGTCAGCCGCACCGTCTTGTCGTCGACGACCTTCGCGGTGACGTCCCGTCCGTCGGCGGTCAGCGCGGCGACGGCGCCGGTGAGGCTGCCCGACGCCTCGTCCGCGAACGTCTCCGCCAGCGCCGCGACGCCGCCGCGCGCGTAGGCCGTCGGCGACCGTCCCTCCCACAGCCGCAGGTCGGCGGTCTGCACCCGGTCCGGGTCGGCGCCGGTCACCTCCAGGACGAACTGGTCGCGGTCGGCCCGCACGTAACCGCGCGCGGACATCCCGCCGCCCTGCTGCACCAGGTCGCCCTCGTGCAGCCGCAGCCGTCCCCGGTAGTCCTCCGCCTGCATCAGCGGGAGCAGGCCCGGGACGGTCAGCTGCCCGGCCGACTTCAGGTCGGGGAAGGTGTCGGCGCGGTTGAACTGCGCCATGAACCCGTCCTCGGACCACATGGCGGCGCCCAGCGTCCCGTTGCCGACCGGCATGCTCTGGTACGCCCGCCACGCCGGGCTCTTCAGCACGAAGTCCGACCGCGACACGACCCCGGCCGTGTCGACCTGCAGCTCTCCGTGCCGCCACGCGGTCGTCGGCCGGGCGTCGGGCCCGGCGGCGGCCGCGGTGGCGCCCGTCCCCAGGAGCGTTCCGGCCGCGACCACCGCGACCGCGCCCCGCCACCCCCGCCTCACGTTCTCAGCCCTCTCACGCCGTCCTCCCTCATTGGTCAATCGATTGACTAGATCGATGATCTCGAGTGTCGCACGTCACTCTGGGCTCGGGCAAGATCCGTTGTTCCGGCGAGCGGCGCCGGCTCCCGGGTCCGGGCGGGGTGCCGGACGCGAGAGTCGTGCGGCGGAACAGCAGCGACCCCTGGCCGGTGCTTTCCTCCGTGCGGGCGCCGAATTGATGACGACACGTCGATCGATTCCGTGTTGGAATCGGCTCGGGAAGAAGTGCCCGGTTCGGTCGGGCGGTTGCGGAGGGCGAGGCCATGCGGACCAAGGGCCGGAAGGTACCCGATCCCGGATCGCCGTGGGACGAGATCGTCCCGATGCTGTGGATGGGGGGTCACTTCTACCTGGACGCGACGGGAACGCGGGTCCCGGCCGTCGTGGACCGCGAGTTCGATCTGGTGGTCAGCCTGTACGTGCGCGAGGGGCACGGTCCGGGCGGCGGCGTCGAGCACCGGTGCGCGGAGGTCCCGGACGGGCCGTTGAGCGCGGAGCAGATCGAGAGCGTCTGCCGGGCGGCCGAGTCGGTGGTGGCGGCGGTCCGGGACGGGCGGCGGGTGCTGGTCCGCTGCCACTCCGGCTACAACCGCTCCGGGCTCGTCGTGGCCCAAGCCCTCGTCGACCTTGGGTACACCACCGAGGACGCGATCTTCCTCGTCCGCCACCGCCGGTCGAAGTGGGCGCTGAACAACGCGCTGTTCGTCGACTACCTGGGCACGGGGCTCGACGTCGCGCGGTTGCTGACCGGGCTCGACGCCTGAGAACGATGCACGATCCCTTGCGATCGTCCGAGGCGGTGTCGTCTCTAAGATGGGGGCCATGACGGTCGATGGCGAGGGTTCCGCTCCGGAGGTGCGGCTGCCCCGGATGCAGCAGGGGGCGCAGCCCCAGCACCTGCTGATCACCTTGCTGGGCGACTACTGGCTCGACCGGAACGAGCCGCTGCCGTCGGCGGCGCTGGTGGCGTTGCTGGGCGAGTTCGGGATCTCGCAGGTCGCGGCGCGGGCGGCGCTCAGCAGGCTCGCGCGGCGGGGCCTGCTCCGGGTGTCGAAGGAGGGGCGGCGCTCGTACTACGCGATGACCGGGCGCGCGTCGGAGATGCTGAAGGACGGCGCCCACCGGATCATGTCGTTCGGGCGGAGCGCCGTGCCTGGGACGGGGAGTGGCGGGTCGCCGCGTTCTCCGTGCCCGAGGGGCAGCGCGACCTGCGGCACGCCGCCCGGACGCGGTTGCGCTGGTCGGGCTTCGCCCCGCTCTACGACGGCGTGTGGATCTCTCCGCACGACGTCGCGGAGGAGGCGGCGCGCTCGCTGGCCGAACTGGACCTGAAGAGCTACAGCGTGGTCGTCGCGCGGGTACCGGCGGGCGTCCCGCAGGGCCTGGACCCGCTGGACGCCTGGGACCTCGCGGAACTCCGCGCGCGGTACGACCGGTTCGTCGCCGAGCGGGAGGGGCTGCTGCGGCGGGTGCTGGACGGCGACGTCAGCACGTCCGAGGCGCTGCTGGCCCGTACCGAAGTGATGGACACCTGGCGGCACTTCCCGAATCTGGATCCCGAGCTGCCGCCGGAACTGCTTCCCGCCGACTGGCCGCTCAGGCGGGCCCACGACATGTTCGCCCGGCTCTACGACGAGCTCGGCCCGCCCGCGGAGATCCGCGTCCGGCAGATCGTGACGGGGTTCTCGCCCGCGCTGGGCGAGCTGGTGCGGCACCACACCACGCACTCGGTGATCGACGCGGAGTGATCTAGGGTTCCTCCCCTCGGCGTTGCCGAGGGTTTTCGGCGTCTCCGCCGATCCATGGGTGACGCTTGTCATGACGAGCGGATCGGCGGCTTCGGTGCCAGTGCTCGGACGCGACGTCCGGGGCCGACGGCGGTTGCTCTGGGCGGTCACCTTCTCTCATCAGGCGATCCGGGTCTTGACGGGCCTCCGGCGCGCATTGAAGATAGTCACAATTTGTGTCGCTCGACATGAGATGTGAACTTCAATGTGACCTGGAGGATGCCGTGCCGAAGCGTGGATACCGGTCCCGGCCGGTCGCACCGATCGCGGTGGCCGCGGTCATGGCGCTGTCCGGGTGCGGGGCCAGCACGTCCTCCGGGTCGTCGGAGGCGGAGGACCTGCCGGACGGGGCGGTGCAGGCCCTGCACGACCGCCTGCCAGAGAAGGTTCAGCGGGCCGGGGTACTGCGTTTCGCCGGGGATCCGCATCCGCCGTACCGCATCACGGGCACCGGCGGGAAGATCGACAGCGGTCTCACCGTGGACGTCCGCAAGGCGCTCGGACGGGTGCTGGGGGTGCGCACCGAGCTGGTGGAGGTGACCGGGCTGCCCGCGTCGCTGGGCGGCATGCTCGCCGACCGGCACGACGTGTTCAACGGGCCCGTGCAGGACACCGCCGAGCGCGAGAAGCGGTTCGACAACGTGGTGTGGATGACCACGGGGACCTCCTACCTGTTCACGACGGCTTCGGGGGTGAAGGCGTCCAAGGCCGGCGACTTGTGCGGCATGCGGGTGGCGATCGTCGAGGGAAGTGTCGTGGCCGACCATATGGACGGCCTCACCGAGTTCTGCCGGTCGGCCGGGAAGGAGACGCCCACGCCGGTCGGGCTGGCCGACACCAACAGCACGCTGCTGGCGGTGAAGGCGGGACGGGCCGACGCCGCGGGCATGACGCAGAACGCCGCGCTCTACGTGATGCGGCAAGAGAAGAACGTCTACGGGATCGTCACGCAGACGGAGGAGGAGGGCGCGGGGACGGCCGAGCTCGCGTTGCTTGCGCCGAAGAAGAGCGGACTCGGGCCGGTGATCCTCGACGCGTTCAAGGAACTCGTCCGCACCGGCGAGTACGAGAAGATCATGACGCGGTGGGGGATGCGGGAGGTCATGGTCCCCGAGCCGAAGATGAACGTCGCGTCGGGCGGCGCCTCGTGAAGGCGGATCTCGCACCCGGGGCGGTGGCCGAGGCCCTGGACGACGTCGCCGGCGCCCGCCGTCGCGTCCACCCCGTCCGCTGGGCCGCCGGGATCGTCATGGCGGTGCTCCTGGCGCAGCTCGCGGTGTTCATGGTGACCGATCCGGCGTTCGAGTGGGACGTCGTGGCCGACCACCTGTTCAGCGCCTCGGTCTTCAAGGGGCTGGGCGTCTCGGTGCTGCTCGCCGTGGTCGCCATGGTGATCGGCTCGCTGCTCGGCGTGTGCCTGGCGGCCGCGGCGCTCAGCGGGTTCGCGCCCGCCCGGTGGCTCGCGACGGCCTACAACACCGTGTTCCGCGGCATCCCTCCGCTCGTCCAGCTCCTGTTCTGGTTCAACCTCGCGTACCTGCTGCCGGAACTCTCGCTGGGGATCCCGTTCGGCCCGAGCTTCCTGTACTGGCAGACCAACAGCGTCATCACGCCGCTGGTCGCGGCGATCGTCGCGCTGTCCCTGCACGAGGGCGGCTACATGGCCGAGATCGTCCGCGGCGGGCTGCTGAGCGTGCCCGCGGGGCAGCGGGACGCGGCGCGGGCGACCGGCTTCACGCCGCCGCAGACCTTCTTCCGCATCACCCTCCCGCAGGCGATGCGGTTCATCGTCCCGCCGACCGGAAGCCAGTTCATCAGCGTCCTGAAGGGAAGCTCCCTGGTGAGCGTCATCGCGATCTCCGACCTCCTGCATTCGGTCCAGGCCGTCTACAGCCGCACGTACGAGGTCGTGCCGCTGCTGCTCGTCGCCTGCATCTGGTACCTGGCGGTGGTGACGGTCCTGTCGGCGGGGCAGCGGCGGCTGGAGCGGCACTTCGGGCGGGGCGCGGCATGAGCGGGACGACCGTGCTGCGCGTGCACGGCGTGCGCAAGACGTTCGGGTCGCACGCGGCCCTCGACGGCGTCGACCTCGACGTCGCCGACGGCGAGGTCGTCACGATCATCGGCCCGTCCGGATCGGGGAAGTCGACGCTCGTCCGCTGCGTGGACCAGCTCGAACCCATCGACGGCGGCGCCATCTACCTGGACGGCGAACTGCTCGGCCACGAACGGCACCGGCGGGGCCTGCGGCCGCTGACCGAGGCCCGGCGCGCGGCGCAGCGCCGCCGGATGGGCATGGTGTTCCAGCAGTTCAACCTCTTCCCGCACTTCACCGTGCTGCGCAACATCACCGAGGGGCCCGTCCGAGTCCACGGGACGTCGCCCCGCGAGGCGGAGCGGCGGGCCCGCCACCTGCTCGAACGCGTCGGGCTCGCGGACAAGGCGGACGAGTACCCGCACCGGCTCTCCGGCGGGCAGCAGCAGCGCGTCGCGATCGCCCGGGCGCTCGCGCCGCGACCGCGGATCCTGCTGTTCGACGAACCGACGAGCGCGCTCGACCCCGAACTGGTCGACGACGTCCTCAAGGTCATCCGGGAGCTCGCCGACGCCGGCATGACGATGGTCGTCGTCACGCACGAGATGGCGTTCGCGCGCGAGGTCGCGGACCGGTGCGTGTTCATGGAGGCGGGCCGGGTGGTCGAGGAAGGGCCGCCCCGGCAGATCTTCGGCGGTGCTCGATCCGAGCGGCTGAGGACTTTCCTGTCCAGATTCTCCGAGGAGGGCGATGCGGGCCATGGACGCGACGACGGTGCTGGCGGTCGGTGACCTGATCCTCGACGAACCCGAACCGGCCTCGTTCTTCGCCCCCGCGAGCGCGGCACTGGCCGCGGGGACGATCGTGATCGGGCATGTCGAGGTGCCGCACACCGACTCGTCCGAGCAGCGCGGCACGGACGTCCCCGCGCGACCGGCGGACCCCGCGGCGCTGCGGGCGGTCGCGGGCGCCGGGTTCGGGGTGGTCACCCTCGCGGGGAACCACATCGCCGACTGCGGGGACAAGGGCGTGCTCGACACCGTCCGGCACGCGCGGGACGCCGGGCTCGCGGTCGCGGGCGCCGGGGCGGACCTGGACGAGGCGAAGCGGCCCGCGATCGTGGAACGGAACGGGCTCCGCGTCGGCGTGCTGAGCTACAACTGCGTGGGGCCGCGGGAGTCGTGGGCGACGTCGGCCAAGCCGGGGTGCGCCTACGTGCACGTCCTGACCCACTACGAACTGGACCACGCGAGCCCGGGCGGGCCGCCGAAGGTCTACACGTTCGCCGACCCCGACGGGCTCGCCGCGATGGCGCGCGACATCGCCGCGCTGCGGGCGGACGCGGACGTCGTGTGCGTCTCCTTCCACAAGGGCGTCGGGCACACGCCGGCGAAGGTCGAGCAGTACGAGCGGCAGGTCGCCAGGGCGGCGGTCGACGCGGGCGCCGACGCGGTGTTCGGCCACCACGCGCACATCATGCGCGGGATCGAGGTCTACCGGGGACGCCCGATCTACCACGGGCTGGGCAACTTCGTCACCGTCACCCGCGCCCTCGACCCGGGCGACGGGGACAGCCCGGAGCGGCAGGCGTGGGCGCGGCGGCGGACCGAACTGTACGGATTCGCGCCCGACCCGGACATGCCGTTCTACCCCTTCCATCCCGAGAGCCGGAACACCGCGATCGCCGTGTGCCGGTTCGACGCGTCGGGCGCGCTCGTCGAGGCGGGGTTCGTCCCCTGCCGGATCGACGACCGGGGCCGTCCCGTCCCGCTCGGCGAGCACGACGGGGGCGGGCCGGTGGCCGAGTACGTCCGGCGGATCTCGCGGGAGGCGGGCTTCGGGACGGGCTTCGCCTGGCGCGGCGGCGAGGTCCGCATCGCGAACGAGGGTGACCAGATGCTCGGTGCCGGGGGTGCGAACGCCGGGCGCGACAGCCGACAGGAGAACTACGAGGTGCGAACGCTCGCCACAGATACGCCGACCGTCGTGACGGATGCCGGAGGGGGAACGTGATGGGTGGCAGTCCGCTCGCGGGCCGGATCGTGCTCGACCTGACGACCGCGCTCTCGGGCCCGTACGCGACCCTGCTGCTGGCCGGACTCGGGGCGCGGGTCATCAAGATCGAGAACCCGGCGACGGGCGGCGACTCGTCCCGCGGCAACGCCCCCTACCTCGCCGCGACGGCCTGCGCCTCGCCCGCCGGCACGAGGACGACATGTCCGTCTCGATGCTGCTGCGGGGCCGCGGCAAGGAGAGCGTGACGCTGGACCTCAAGAATCCCGGGGCGCGTCCCGTCTTCGCCGGGCTGGTCCGCGCGGCCGACGTCCTCGTCGAGAACTACAGCCCGGGCGTCACCGAGCGCCTGGGCATCGGCTACGACGAGCTGAGCGGGCTCAACCCGAAGCTCGTCTACACCTCGATCAGCGGGTTCGGTGCGGAGGGCGGCCACGGGCGCAAGGCGATGGACTCGATCGTCCAGGCGCTCAGCGGCGTGATGGCCACCGCCGGTGCGCCGGGCGACGGCCCGGTCCGCTTCGGCCTGCCCATCGGCGACCTGCTCGCCCCCCTGTACGCGGTCATCGGCACGCTGACCGCCGTCATGCAGGCGGACGCCACCGGACGCGGGCAGCACGTGGACGTCTCGATGCTCGGCGCGCTGACCTCGCTCGTCGCGTGCGAGCCGTTCGACGCGTACGAGGCGGTCGGCCTGGCGCAGCGCACCGGCGCGACCGTCCCCCGGCTGGCGCCCTTCGGCGTGTTCGAGGCCCGGGACGGCTGGATCGCGCTGTGCGCCCCGACGGACCGGTTCGCCGCGGGCGTGTTCGCCGCGATGGGCGTGCCGGACGAGCGGTGGCGGGAGCGCTTCGGCCGCCGCGACGACCGGGTCGCCCGCGCGGACGAGCTGCACGCCGTGATCGCCGAATGGGCGCGGGACCGGCCGCGCGCCGAGGTCCTGGCGGCGTTCGAGGGCAACGGGGTCCCGGCGGCGGAGGTGCGCGACCCCGCACGGGCCGTCCGGGACCCGGCCGTCCGCGAACGGGGCGAGGTCGTCGCGATCCGCCACCCCCGGTACCCCGAAGGGCCCGAGCTCTCCGGCACCGGGCTGCCCATCCGGTTCTCGTCGGCGCGGGTCGGCTTCGCGGAGCCGCCGCCGCTGCTGGGCGAGCACAACGTCGCGGTGCTGAAGGGGCTCCTCGGGTACGACGACGCGCGGATCGCCGAGCTGACGAGGGACGCGGTCATATGAGCGCGCTCGACACCCTCCTCGGCGTGTACGCCGGGCGGCCCGCCGCGCCGCGCCCGGCGGACGCGCCGGTCCCGGTGATCGGCCACGTCGGCGCGGACGTGCCCGTCGAGCTGATCACGGCGGCGGGCGCGCTGCCGCTGCGGCTGTCCGGCGGGCCGGGCGAGGACACCGCCGACGGCGACCGCTACCTCGGCCGGGGCGTCGACCCGGCGGCGCGCTCGACGCTCACCCGGCTGCTGGCCGGCCGGTGGGGACGGCTGGACGGGCTGGTCGTCGCGCGCGACTGCGAGGCGTCGCTGCGGCTCTTCTACGCGCTGCGCGAGCTGCGCCGCACCGAGCCCGCGACGGCGCTGCCGCCGGTGCACCTGGCCGACGTGCTGCATCTCCCGCACCGCACCACCACGCGCTACGACCTTCGGCGGCTGCGGGAACTGCGCGACCGGCTGGCGACCTGGACGGGCGGGCCGATCGGCGACGACGCGCTCGCGGCGGCCGTCGCGGCGCACGACGAGAGCCGGCGGCTGCTCGCCGCCGCGGCGGCGGAACTCCGGCGGCGGAGCCCGGCGCGCGTCACCGGCCGGGAATGGCTCGCGATCGTCGGCGCCGGGACGGTCCTGCCCGTCCACGCGTACAACGGGCTGCTCGAACGCCTGCTCGCGGAGGCGGCGGAGCTGCCCCGGCACGACGGCGTCCGGGTCTTCATGACGGGAAGCGGGCACGACTCGCCGGAGGTGTACGAGCGGGTCGAGTCCACCGGCCGGGTGATCGTCGGCGAGGACCACGACTGGGGCGACCTGCTCTTCGAGCGCCGGGTCGGCGGGCGCACGCCGGAGGCCCTCGCGGAGCGGTACCAGTACAACGGCCCGACCGCCCCGCGCGCCTCCATCCGGGCGCGGGCGAGGTACACCGCCATGGCGGTGGAGCGGTGCGGCGCCGAGGAGCTGGTGTCCTGCTGCCGGGAGCACGACGAGGCCGCGGCCTGGGACTTCCCGGCGCAGCGCGAGGCCGCGGGAGTCCCGTCCGTCCTGGTCGAGCGGCAGCCGTACGGGGCGATCGACACGTCCGCGTTCGAGACTTCCGCGTTCCGTTCCGCGCGGACGGGAGGCCGGTGATGCGGCGGTCGGCGGACCGGCGACCGGGGGAACGGCGACCGGGGGAACGGCTCGCGTCGGCGGTGGACGCGACCCGCTACCAGCGCGAATGGTTCCGCGGGCTGCGCGCGGACGCGGCGGGCGGGCGTCCGCTGGCGCTCGTGAACGCCGACGCGCCGCAGGAGATCTTCCGGACGATGGGCGTCCCGTACGTCGTCAACCAGTGGTGGGCGTCGATCGTGGCGGCCAAGCAGCAGACCGGACGGTATCTCGCGCTGCTCCGGAAGAACGGTTACCCCGACTACACCGAACAGTACAGCTCGATATCGCTGGCCTCGATCTTCGAGGACGATCCCGGAACGGCTCCGTGGGGCGGGCTGCCGCGCCCCACGATCGTCCTCGGGGAGACCACGACCGATACCGCGCGCAAAATGTTCGACGTCTGGGACCAGCAGCCGGGGATCACGTACTACGCGCTGGAAAGCGCCGCCGAGAACATCGTTCCGCCGGAATGGTGGGAACTGATGCCGCACCGGTGGGAGACCGCCGTCGGCGGTGCCCGCCTGGACCTGATGGTCGGCGAACTGGAAGGGCTGATCAGGTTCCTGGAGACCACCACGGGACTGGCGTTCAGCGAGACCAGGTTCCGCGAGGTCATGACGCTCATCAACGAGCAGGAGGAATGGAACCGGCGGGCCCGCGACCTCGTCGCCCGCACGCGTCCCGTCCCGCTGCGCGTCGCCGACAGCATCCCCAGCGTGATGGTGCCGCAGTGGCATCGCGGCACCGAATGGGCACGGGACGCCGCGCGCCGCTTCCACGACGAGGTGCGCGAACGGGTCGACGCGGGCGCGGCGGCGTGCGAGACCGAACGCGTCAGGCTCATGTGGATCGGCCGCGGCCTGTGGTCCGACATGGACTTCTACAAGAGCTTCGAAGACCGGTACGGGGCGGTGTTCGTCTGGTCGATGTACCTGGCGATCGCGGCCGACGGTTACATCCGGTACGGGGACGATCCGCTGCGCGCGCTCGCGGCGCGTTTCGCGCCTTCGGCGATCAGCTCTACGTTCCGCCCTGGTCGTCGGAATGGTACGTGAAGGAGGCGCGGCTGCACGGGGTCGACGGTGTGGTCCACCTCGTCTCCGACGACGGCAGGGGCGGCTACTTCACCACGCAGGCGCTGCGCCGCGCGGGAATCCCCGTCATCGAGATCCACGCGGACAACGTCGACAAGCGCACCTACGACGATGCCGCCGTCAAGCGCGAAGTGGGGGAATGGCTGGAATCACAGGTTCTGCCGGAGGCGGCCCGGAAGGAGAAGCGGCCGTGACCGCGGCGGGCCGACGCCCGGGGTTCAGCCGGGTGTTCCACCTCCTCGCACGCACGTAGGGCACGGCACCGGCCGGGGCTCGGGGACGTCGTCTGGGGCGAGGTCCTGCCGGTAGGCGGACGCCTGGAGGTTGTAGAGCTCGGCGTAGAGGCCGTCCTCGGCCATGAGTTCGCGGTGGGTGCCGTGCGCGATGACGCGGCCCTCGTCGAGGACGTAGACGCGGTCGGCGTGCCGGACGCTCGCGAGCCGGTGGGTGATCAGCAGGACGGTGCGTCCGTGCCGGGCGGCGTGCTCGCGGATCTGCTCGAAGAGGCGGTGTTCGGCGCGCGCGTCGAGCGCGGCGGTCGGCTCGTCGCAGATGAGCAGGGGCGCGTCGCGGTAGAAGCCGCGGGCGGCCGCGAGCCGCTGCCACTGGCCGCCCGACAGTTCGTGCCCGTCGGCGAAGCGCTTGTCGAGGAGGGTGTCGAGGCCGTGCGGGAGGGCGGCGACGACCTCGTCGGCACCGGACGCGGCGGTGGCGCGGCCGACGGACTCGCGGACGCCCGGGGCGGCGAGGTCGTCGCCCATGGTGATGTTCTCGGCGGCGGTCATCGGCCAGTGCGTGTGGTCCTGGGCGACGACGGCGATGGCGCGGCGGACGACGTCGGGGTGCAGGCCGTCGGTGCGGACGCCGTCCCACCGGACCGTCCCGTCCTGCGGGCCGTACAGGCCCGCGAGGATCTTCGCGAGGGTCGTCTTGCCGGACCCGTTCTCGCCCACGAGAGCGACGATCTCGCCCCGGCCGAGCCGTACGGACACCTTGGTCAGGGACGGTGCGTCGGCGTCGGGGTAGGTGAACGTGACTTCCTCGGCGGTGATCTCCCGGAAGTCCCGGAGGGCGGACGCGTCGGCGGGCGGATCGGCGGGCGGATCGGCGGGCGGATCGGCGGGCGGATCGGCGAGCGGATCGGCGTTGTCGCGGCCGGTGTGGACGCGCCCTTCGGCGGTCTCGCAGTAGGAGACGTAGTCGCCGAAGTACAGGCCGTCCTCGTAGCAGCGGTTGAGCGAGTAGACGAGGTTGATCAGGGACGTCTGCCCGGCGCGGATCGCGAGGACGGCGGTGCCCGCGACGGCGAGCGGCATGACGCCCCGCCAGAGCAGGAGGCCGAGCGCGGCGTACATGAGGGCCGTCGCGACGCCCTTGAGGACGTCGCCGTGGAGCTGCGCGACGGTCTGGCGGCGCGCGAGGTCGAGCAGGACATCGCGGATGCGGGCGGCCAGGGCGGCGTAGCGGTCCAGGAGGAAGTCGCGGACGGTGAAGGAGCGGACCTCGGCGGCGTGCACGCGCTCGGTCATGAGGTCGGTGAGGATCCAGTTCCGCCGCCGCGTCTCGATGAGCCCGAGCTGGGTCAGGTAGCCGAGCCGCGCGGCGCGGACCGCCGCCCAGCCTTCGGGGAGCGCGGTCAGCAGGAGCAGCGGCAGCAGGATCGGGTGCAGGATGCCGAGCGCGCCCGCGGCGGCGGCGACGCCCACGGCGGCGGTGAACAGGTCCACGGTGTTGTCGACCATGGACGGCGCCGAGTCCACGCCCCGCAGCCTCGCCCGGTGCAGGTCGTCCTGGAACTCGGCGTCGTCGAACGCGGTGAGCTCGATCGCGGTGGTCAGCTCGTACAGCCGCTGCTCGACGAGCCGCTGCACCTGCGGCCGCAGCCGGGCCTGCGCCCACTGGGCGGCCGCCGCGCACCCGGCCCGCGCGGTGATGGCGGCGCCGACCAGCAGGAGCTGCGGTGCGGCGGCGCGCACCCGGTCGGGGGTGGGGCCGGACGACAGCAGCGCGGTCAGGACGCCCGTGGTGGCGAGCAGCCCGAACGCGGTGAAGACGCCGGCGACGACGTTCAGCACGATCGTGGCGACGAGGTCGCGCCGCGCCGCCCGCCACGCGAGCCGCATGACCTGGCCGATCAGCATCGGGAGCCGGCGCGCCATGGTGAGCGTCCCGGTCCGCGCCATCTCGGTGCCCTTCGCGTGCCAGGCGCGCTCCTTCAGCGCGGGCCCGGCGGGCGCCGGCGGCACGGCGGCGCGCCCGCGTCGGCGCCGCCGCGGCGGCCTGATCCGCATGGAGACCTCCAGCAGTCCGGTGAACCGGATCCACTGTCGTCCGCGAACGCGTCCCGGGAGAAGGGGCCTTGCTCCCGTCCCGGGCGCCACAGTTCTCCGCCGGGCCGGTAAGCCGCCGCCGTTTGCGGTCCGTTGCTCCGGGTAGTCGATCTCGAATCGCCGTGGGAGGGGGAACGGGCCGTGCGGATCCCGGGGACGTCCGTGGCCGGGGCCGTCCGCACGGGTGCGCGGCGGGTCGCGAACTCGCCGCCCGGGGCCGCGCGCCGGGTGTGGGCGCGGGACGGGCGGGCGCGACATCCAGGTGCGCGGCCTGTCGGGCGGCGCCGGGCGCACCGCCGGTACACGGTGGCGCTGACCGGGGCGCTGCGGCGGCTGGAGGGCGTCGACCTGGCGGAGGTCAACGCGGTCACCGGGCACGTCCTGGTGGCGTACGCGCAGGACGTCCTGGACGTGCCGGCCCTCGTGGCGGCGATCGAGGACGTGGAGGCGGCGCACGGCGCCGACCGGTTCGACGAGTCCGCGCACGCGCGCCGCCGACGACGACATGGCGTGGGCCGCGGCGATGTCCGCCCTGGCGGCGGACTGGGCGGGCGCGGCCGGGGCGATCGCCGGGCGGCTGCTGGCCCGGCCGCCGCTGCCGAGCCCGCTGCGGGCGGCGGTGTCGGTGGCGGACTCGATCCCGCAGGTGCGGGGCGCGGTGGAGCGGCGGCTGGGCGCGCTGCGCGCGGACGTCCTGCTCGGTGTCGCGAACGCGGTCGTGCAGGGCGCCGGGCAGGGCTCGCGCCGGACGCGGTCGACGCCGTCCACCGGGTGTTCCAGCTGCACGAGATCGGCGGCGGCGCCGGGCGGTGTGGCGGGCGCGGGAGGCGGAGCTCGGCGCGGCGGCCTGCAGCCGCGCGACTGCGGCGCCCGCACGGTCCGTCCGTGCCCGCCGCCGGACGGGCCGGTGGAGCGGGCCGCGGACCGCACGGCGCTGGGCGACCTGCTCGGCGACGCCGGGGTACTGGCGGGGACGCACGACGCGGCGGCGGCCGCGGACCTGCTGATGGCGACCCTCCCGAAGGCGGCGCGGCACGGCCGGGAGGCGTTCGCGGCGGTGCTGGCGCACGATCTCGCGCGGCGCGGCGTGGTGCAGCTCGACCCGGGCGCCCTGCGGCGGCTGGACCGGGTCAGTGCCGTGGTCATCGACTCGGCGGTGCTGTGCGACACGGAACTGCGGCTGCTGTCGGCGGTCTCCACCGGGGACGAGCTGGACGACGCGGGCGTGTGGCGTGCGGCCGACGCGCTGCTCGCCGCGTACGGACCCGGCGACCTGCAAGGCCCCGGCCCTTGGGCGGGCGCGGACGGGCGGCGGCTGGAACGCGCCCCGGACGCGCCGTCCGGCGGCCCCGCCGACCCCGCCGGGGTGACGCTCGACCTGATCGGCGGACGCGGCGAGCGTGCGGCCGGGTCCGGGTCGGCTCGTCCCTCGACCCGCTGGCGGAGGGGCTGCTGGCGGCGGCGCACGGGGCAGCGGGCACGGTCGCCTGACCGAGCACGCCAGCACCCGGGAGCTGCTCGCCTGGGGGGACGACTCGGCGGTCGCGGCGGACGGGCTGGCGCGTCAGCGTCCGCGACCTGCTGCGCGACGGGCACGGGGTGCTGGTCGTCGCGGGCGGGCCGGACGCGGCGCTCGACGCGGCCGACGTGGGCGTCGGCGTGCTGCGCGCCGCCGCCCCGGCCTGCTGGCGCGCGGACCTGCTGTGCGGGCCGGGGCTGGCGGAGGCGTGGCGGCTGGTGGCGGCGGTGTGCCGCCGCGGCGGGCGAGCGAGCGGCGGCGCAGCTGTCGCTGAGCGCGTCCGCGCTGGGCGCGGCTGCTGCTGGCGGGACGGCCGCGGCGGCGCGCGTCCGGCCTGTGGCGGGACGTCCCGCCGGTGCACGCGGCGTCGCTGTCGGCGATGCTGGCGAACGCGGTGACGGCCCGGCGGCTGGACCACCGGCCGCCGCCGCCACCGGTCGTCCGGGACGCCTGGCACGCGCTCACCGCCGAGGAGGCGTGGCGGCGGCTCTCCCGCACCACGGCCCGGCACACCGGGGGACGAACGGCGACGCGGACGGTCGGGGGCCCCGTCGCGTCCGGTCTGCGGCTCGCCGCCGCCGTCCGGCAGGAGCTCGACGACCCGCTGACGCCCGTCCTCGCGCTCGGCGCGGCGGCGTCGGCGGTGGTCGGGTCCAGCGTGGACGCGCTGCTGGTCGCGGGGCATGACGGGCAACGCGCTGATCGGCGGCGCGCAGCGGATGCGGGCGGAACGCGCCCTCGAAGACCTCATGCTCGGCCAGCGGATCCACGCCCGCCGGCTGCGCGTCCCCGCCGGGACGACCGGCGGGTTCGAGCGGCTGCGGACCGCGCCCGGCGACCGGGTCACGGCCGACCGGCTCCGCGCCGGGGACGCGATCCTGCTGGCCGCCGAGGACGTCGTCCCGGCGGACGCCCGGCTGCTGTGGGCCGAGTCGCTGGAGGTGGACGAGGCGTCGCTGACCGGCGAGTCGGTGCCGGTCGGCAAGAGCGTCGAGCCGTCGCCGGGCGGCGACCCGGCCGACCGGCACTGCATGGTGTACGAGGGGACGACGGTCAGCGCGGGGACGGCGGTCGCCGCGGTCGTCGCGACCGCCGAGGCGACCGAGGCCGGCCGGGCCGCCGCGCTCGGCGGCGGCGCGGACCCGTCGTCCAGCATGCAGGCGCGGCTCGCGGAGCTGACGCACCGCGCGCTGCCCGCCACCGCGTTCGGCGGCGGCGCCGTGACCGCGCTCGGACTCCTGCACGGCCTCGACCTGCGGCGCGCCCTCGGCTCGGGCGTCGCGATCGCGGTGGCCGCCGTCCCGGAGGGGCTGCCGCTGGTCGCGACCGTCTCGCAGCTCGCGGCGGCGCGGCGGCTGTCGCGGCTCGGCGTGCTGGTCCGCTCGACCCGGGCGCTGGAGGCGCTCGGCCGCGTCGACACCCTGTGCTTCGACAAGACCGGCACGCTCACCGAGGGGCGGCTGCAGGTCGTCCGGGCGTCCGGTCCCGCGCATCCGCTGCCGCTGACCGGGGACGACGGGCGGCGCATCCTGCGGGTCGCGGCGCGCGCCTGCCCCCCGCCGGGCGACCGCCGGGCGCCGCACGCGACCGACCGGGCCGTCCTGGAGCGCGCGGAGGGCCTGCCGCCCGACACCGGGTGGCGGCTCGCGGAGGAGCTGCCGTTCGAGACGACCCGGGGGTTCTCGGCGTCCCTCGGCCTCGACGCCGACCGGGCGGTCATCGCGGTGAAGGGCGCCCCCGAGATGCTGCTGGCCAGGTGCGGCCGGGTGCGCGGGCGGCGCAGAGGCGCGGCGGACGCGCCGCTCACCGCCGCCCGGCGCCGCTCCGCGCCGGACCCGTGCACCGGCTGGCCGGGCAGGGGCTGCGGGTGCTCGCCATCGCCGAGCGGACCGTCCCGGACGCCGCGCGTGCGCGGCGACGTCGCCGCGCACGTCGCGGACCTCACCCTGCTCGGCTTCATCGGGATCGCCGACACCCCGCGCCCGACCGCCGAGGAGGCGGTGCGGCGGCTGCACGGCGCCGGGGTGCGGGTCACGATGATCACCGGCGACCATCCGGACACCGCCGTCGCGGTCGCCGCCGGGCTCGGCATCCCCGGCGCCGACCGGGTGGTCACCGGCGTCGAGCTGGACGCGCTGCCGGTCGCCGCGCGGGTGAAGGCCGTCGCGGAAGCGGCCGTCTTCGCCCGCGTCTCGCCCGCGCAGAAGGTCCGCATCGTCAAGGACATGCACCGGGCCGGACGGGTGGTGGCGATGACCGGCGACGGCGCGAACGACGCCGCGGCGATCCACCGCGCCGACGTCGGCATCGCGTCGCGGGGCGCGGCTCGGCGCGGCCCGCAGCGCGGCCGACCTCGTCCTCACCGCGCCCGACAACGCCCTCGTCCTGGACGCGCTGCGCGAGGGCCGCGCGCTGTGCGCCGCGTCCGCGACGCCGCCGCGATCCTCGTCGGCGGCAACGCGGGCGAGGTGGCGTTCACCGTCCTCGGGACGGCGCTGGAAGGCAACGCGCCGCTGAGCCCCCGGCAGGTGCTCGTGGTCAACATGCTCACCGACATGCTGCCGTCGCTCGCCGTCGCGATCACCCCGGCCGGGCCGGGAACCGACCCGGCGGCGCCGCTCGGCGGCGCGCCGGAGCGCGGGTTCACCGGCCGGGAGATGCGGCAGGTGCTGGCCGTGCGCGGCACCGCGACCGCGGCCGCGGCGCTCGTCTCCTGGCAGGCCGGACGGCTCGCCGGGTTCCTGCCGGGCGGCGCGCGGCGCGCGTCCACGATGGGGCTGGCCGCGCTGGTCGGCGCCCAGCTCGGGCAGACGCTCATCGCGCGCTGGCACAGCCCGCTCGTCCTCGCCACCTGCGCGGTGTCGGCGGCCGCCCTGTTCGCCGTGGTCGAGACGCCGGGCGTCAGCGGCTTCTTCGGCTGCACCCCGCTGGGCGCGGGCGCGTGGACGATCGTCCTGCTGTCGGCGGCGGCCGCGACCGCCGGCGCCGCCCTGGCCCCGAGACTCCTCCCGACCTGACCGCCCGAGCGGAGCAACCCCCAGGCCGGACGGCCGGACGGCCGCGCGGCGTAGGCCCGCCGGTCGCGCGGGCACGGTCGCGCGGGCACGGGGTCGGTGGGGGCGGGGGCGCCGTGGTCGGGTCGTTTTGAGCCGGCGTAGGTCAGCGGGTCTTGCGGGAGCGGTAGTGGTGGACGACCAGGCCGACGACGGCGGCGGTGCTGATCAGGCTGAACGCGATGTTCGCGATCAGCGACAGGCCGGTCGCCGAGCAGATGACGTTGCCGACCAGGCCGATCGCGAGCGCCAGCCACAGCGCCGGGCGGAGGACGCCGTTCGCGGCGGAGGCGTCGGTGTGCTGGGCCATCGTGAGCTCCTCGGGAGGTCGTCGATCTCGATGTCCTCAACGCTAAGGACGGCGCCGGTCGGCGGCGATCCAGCCATCGCGTCACCCGCGGGTACAGCAGGCTGTACCGGGAATCGTCTGACAAGTCCCGCCATGAGCTCTACGATCTTCATACCGTGAGGTATCGATGACGGTGAGCGAGCGGAAGGCGGCCGGGGCGGGCCGCGCGCGGCGCGGTCCCGTCGTCCGGCGTGCCCGGGCCGTGTTCGACGCGGTCGAGCACCTCGCGGGCGGCGTCGGGACGGCCGTGCTGGCGCTGGCCGCACTGGCGTGGATCATCATCGTGGCGCTGCTGTGCCTGGTCGGCGTGGGCCTGCTGCTCGCGCGGACCGTGCCGCGCGTCGTCCGGATCGTCGCCGAGCGCGAGCGCGGACGGCTGACGCGGTGGGGCCCGGACGAGCTGTTCGGCGCGGGGCGCCCCGCGGACCGGCTGCGTCCCGCGCTCGCGGACCCGGTCGTCCGGCGGGAGCTGCGCTGGCTGCTGATCCACGGCACGTTCGGCTGGATCGTCGGCATCCTCGGGCTGACGTTCGCGCTGCACGCCGTGCAGGACGTCACGTACCCGATGTGGTGGCGGATCCTGCCGCCGGACGAGGCCACGCCGACGTTCGTGCCCTGGACCGTGGAGTCCGACGGGGACGCTCTCGCGGTCGCGCTCTTCGGCATGGGCATGGCCGTCCTGTTCGTGGCGTCCGGCCCGATGCTGGCGCGGCTGCAGGCGCGGCCGGGACGCGGGCTGCTCGCGCCGCCCGCCGACATGGACCTGTCGCTGCGCATCGCGCAGCTGTCGGCGACGCGCGCGGCGGCGCTGAACGCGCACGCCACGGAGCTGCGGCGGATCGAGCGGTCGCTGCACGACGGCGCGCAGAACCGGCTCGTCGCCGTGACGGTCCTGATCGGCGCGACCCGCCGCGCGCTGGCCCGCGACCCGGCGAAGGCCGAGGGGATGCTCGAACAGGCGCAGGACGCCGCCGAGCAGGCGCTCGCCGAACTGCGCACGGTCGTCCGCAGCATCCTGCCGCCGGTGCTGGAGGGGCGGGGGCTGGCGGGCGCGCTGTCGGGGCTCGCGGCGGACTGCGCCGTCCCCTGCGAGGTCGACGTCGACATCCCGGGGCGCTGCGCGGTGTCGGTCGAGGCCACCGCGTACTTCGTGACGGCCGAGGCGCTCACCAACATCGCCAAGCACAGCCGGGCGCGGCACGCGAGCGTGACCGCGCGCCGGGACGCCGACGCGCTGACCCTGCGGATCGAGGACGACGGCGTCGGCGGCGCGGACGGCCGCGGCGGGACCGGGCTCACCGGCGTCCGCAGCAGGATCGAGGCGCTCGACGGCCGCCTCGCCGTGACCAGCCCACCCGGTGGGCCGACGATCATCGAAGTGGAGCTGCCGTGCGGATTGTGACCGCCGAGGACGATTTCCTGCTGCGCGAGGGCGTCGCCCTGCTGCTGCGCGCCGAGTCCCTGGACGTGGTCGCCACCACCGAGAACGCGGACGACTTCCTCGCCGCGGTGGACGAGCACGAACCGGACGTCGCGATCGTCGACGTCCGGATGCCGCCGACGCACACCGACGAGGGGATCAAGGCGGCCGTGGAGGCGCGGCGGCGGCAGCCGGGGCTGGCGGTGCTCGTGCTGTCCGCCTACGTCGAGCAGTCGTTCGCGAACGAGCTGCTCGCGGGCGGCGCCGAACGGCTCGGGTACCTGCTGAAGGAGCGGATCGGCCGGGTCGAGCAGTTCCTGGACGCCCTGTACCGGGTGGCCGAGGGCGGCACGGCGATCGACCCGGACGTCGTCACGCAGCTGCTCACGCGCAGCCGTCCGGGCAGCGGCCTGGAGCGGCTGACCGCACGGGAACGGGACGTCCTCGCGCTGATGGCCGAGGGGCTCGGCAACACCGCGATCGCCGAGCGGCTGGTCGTCACCGAGGGGGCCGTGCACAAGCACATCCGCAACATCTTCGCGAAGCTCGACCTGGCGCCGACCGACCGCGCGGACCGCCGCGTCGCGGCCGTCCTGCGCTACCTGGACGAGACGGGCCAGCGCGTCTGACCCCGGCCCGCTCTTGAAGTCGGCGGGGACGAGCGGGTATGAATGGGATGCAGCGAAGGGGAGTAGTCCTGTAACACCGCTGGTCGACACACTGGACGTCTTCGGACGTCCCGGCCATCGGGCCCACGGTTCACGCGGGCGGACGAGACCTTCGGCCAGGCATGATGCGCTCCGCACTCCCGTGCGGGGCGTCCCATCGTGCCGGGCCGAGTGGTCCTCCCCCCGGCGGAGCGCTCTGCCCGGCCCAGGCAGAAAGCGCCCGCAATGAGCTTCGATCCGCTGGCGGTCCTCACCGCCTTCGGTCTGATATTCCTCGCCGAACTCCCCGACAAGACGATGTTCGCGTCGCTCGCCATGGGCACGCGCATGCGCCCCCTGTACGTCTGGTTCGGCACGTCCACCGCGTTCATCGTGCACGTGGCGCTGGCGGTGGGGGCGGGCAGCCTGCTGAGCCTGCTGCCCGGGACGGCCGTGAAGCTGGTGTCGGCGGCCCTGTTCGCGTTCGGCGCGTTCATGCTGTGGCGGGGCGGCGGCGACGACGGCGAGGAGGACGCGGGCGGCAAGACCGTCACGTCGTTCTGGCCCGTCTACACCGCCGCGTTCATGGCCGTGTTCGTCAGCGAATGGGGCGACCTGACGCAGATCACCACCGCCAACCTGGCCGCCACCAACGGCTGGCTGCCGACGGCGATCGGGTCGGCCGCCGCGCTGATGTCGGTGTCCGCGCTGGCGCTGCTCGCGGGCCGGTTCATCGCCAAGCGCGTCCCGCTGCGGACCGTGCAGCGCGTCGGCGCGCTCTGCATGGCGGGCCTGGCCGTGTGGACGCTCTTCGAGGCGTTCACCGCCTGACCCGCCCGGAACCGGTCCCCGACACGACCTTGACAGCGCATGCGCCGACGCGAGTATGAGAGCGACGGCGTACACCGCGAAGGGGCCGAAAATGGGGCAGGAGCCACCGCGTACGACGATCGGTTTCGACGACATCGACTTCTCCGACCTGGACTTCTGGGCGCGTCCCCTGGACGAGCGCGAGGCCGCGTTCGAGCTGCTGCGGGGGCGGCCGGAGGCGCCGTTCTACGCGGAGGCCGAGGACTTCGGCGCGGGCGTGGGTCCGGGCTACTACGTGCTGGCGCGGCACGCGGACGTCCTGGAGGCGAGCCGCCTCCCGGCCGTCTTCAGCTCGGCGTCGGGCATCCGGATCGGCGACCCGCCCCCCGCGGACTTCGAGATCTTCGACTCGATGATCGAGATGGACGATCCGCGGCACGCGCGGCTCCGCCGGATCGTGTCGCGGGCGTTCACCCCGCGGATGATCCAGCGGTTCGCCGACGACGTGGAGCGGACCGCCGCGCAGATCGTCGCGGACGTGGCCGGGCGGGGATCGTGCGACTTCGTCAAGGACATCGCCGCCCGGCTGCCGCTGCGGATCATCTGCGACCTGATGGGCATCGACGAGAAGGACCACGAGTTCGTCTTCGAGCGGACGAACGTCATCCTCGGCGCCGACGACCCCGAGTACGCGGCCCAGACCGACGACCTGGCCGCGACGATGCTGGAGTCCGCGGCCGGGCTGGGCGATCTCCTCGACGACCTCGCGCGGGTGCGCGCCGAGCGTCCGACCGACGACCTGACGACGGCGCTGATCAACGCGAATCCGGACGGGGAGCGGTTGACCCGGCAGGAGATCGCGGCGTTCTTCGTGCTGCTCGTCATCGCGGGCAACGAGACGACCCGCAACGCGATCTCGCACGGCCTCGTGCTGCTGACCGAGAACCCGGAGCAGCGGGACCGCTGGGCGTCGGACTTCGACGGGTACGCGCGGACGGCCGTCGAGGAGATCGTCCGCGTCGCGTCCCCGGTGGTGTACATGCGGCGGACGCTGACCCGCGACCACGAGCTGGCGAGCGGGCAGCGGTTCGCGGCGGGCGACAAGGTGCTGCTGTGCTACTGGTCGGCGAACCGGGACGAGTCGGTGTTCGACGACCCGTACCGGTTCGACATCGCCCGCGACCCGAACCCGCACGTCGGGTTCGGCGCCGCGGGCCCGCACTTCTGCCTCGGCGCCCACCTGGCCCGCCGGGAGATCACCGTCGTGTTCCGCGAGCTGTTCCGCCGCGTGCCCGACATCCGCGCGTCCGGCGAACCGGCCCGGCTGCGGTCCAGCTTCATCAACGGCATCAAGCGGCTGCCCTGCGAGTTCACGCCCACCGGCTGAGGCTTTGGCGTCCCGTTTGGGGGTATTGCGGTGCCCTTGGTGCGGGCCGGGGGAGGTTATGGGCGGTTGTACTCGATCGTCTACCTCGCAAGGAGCCGTACATGCCGGCCGACCGTTCGACGAACACGACCCGCTCCAGTCAGCCGTGGCTGCACGTGGACGGCACGGAGATCCAGGAGTTCGGGACCATGCGAATGTTCCCGCTGGGTCTCTCCCGCGACGCGCGCGAATACTCCTGCCAGCGGCTCAACCAGATCCTGGCCGACACCCAGATCCTCTACAGCCACTACAAGAAGCACCACTGGCTGATGCGCGGCCCGACGTTCTACCAGCTGCATCTGCTGCTGGACAAGCACGCGGGCGAGCAACTGGAACTCGTCGACACGATCGCCGAGCGCGTCCAGACGCTCGGCGGCGTCGCGGTCGGCGACCCGCGGCACGTCGCGGAGATCACCGTCATCCCGCGCCCGCCGAACGGCGCCGAGGAGGTCCCGGCGATGCTGTCGCGGCTGATCGAGGCGCACGAGACCATCCTCGTGGCCTGCCACGACGCGGCGGCGCGCACCCAGGAACTGGGCGACGACGGGACGAACGACCTGCTCGTCTCCGAAGTCATCCGCACCAACGAACTGCAGACGTGGTTCCTGATCGAGCACCTCGTCGACACCCCGCTCGTCGAACGCCCGCAGCGCTCCTCGCACCACCACTGACCCGCGTGTAGCGTGTCGCCCTCCGGAACGGGGGGCGGCGCCGCATGCACATCGAGCTGGTGACGATCGTCGTCGACGACTACGACCGGGCGATCGGGTTCTTCACCGGCGTCCTCGGCTTCGAACTCGCCGAGGACTCGCCCGCGCGGACGAACGACGGGCGGCCGAAGCGGTGGGTCGTCGTCCGTCCGCCCGGGGGCGGGACCGGGATCCTGCTCGCCCGGGCGGACGGCGACCGGCAGGCGGCCGCCGTCGGCGACCAGGTCGCCGGACGCGTCGGGTTCTTCCTGCGCGTGGCCGACTTCGAGGCCGAGCACGCGCGGCTCGCGGGCGCGGGCGTCGAGTTCGTGACCGCGCCGCGTACCGAACCGTACGGGCGCGTGGCGGTGTTCCTCGACATCGCGGGCAACCGATGGGACCTCCTCGGCCCCGCCTGACGGCAGGCACCCCCCGGACCGCCGCGGCCGGATGCGGACGGGACGGCGGCCGATGCGCGCGGCCGCGCCCGTCCCGTCGGCGGATGGTGGTAATCAAGTGTCGACGCGGCGGCGGCAAGGGGGTTCGGGTGAGAATTCCGAGGGACGTGCACGGTTCGGCCCGGGACGCCCGGTGAGGTTCGGAGGCGGCGGCGGTCCGGTCGGCACGGACCGGGGCCGCGAGGAGACGATCGAGGAGCTGGCGGCGCGGCTGGTCGACGCGGCGCGCGCGGCGTTCGCCCAGGCCCGGGACGCCCACCCCGGCGAGACGTTCTACTGCTACGGGCTGTTCACGGGCCCGCTGCTGGAGTACATCCTGCCGACGTGCGCGTCGGAGGAGGGGCTGCGGGCGGTGGCGCGCGTGTACACGGCCGAGTTCGGCGGCATGGTCGACGCGCAGGCCGACGGGCTGCGGTGGAGCCCGGCGGACTCGCCGCACCACCTGCTCGGCGAGCACCACTTCGGCGCCGTGGAGGAACTGCTGGACAGCCGGGCCGCCGAGGACGACGTCGAGGACGAGGCGGAAGCGCGCCTGGAGGCGTGCTTCCGCGCGCTGGCCAGGCTGGACCGCGAGGGGTTCTTCGGGCGCGGGGACGACCGCGACCGGGTGATCGTCACGGTGCTCCAGGGCGACCAGAGCGACCGGAGCCGGCTGGCGAACGCGCGGCGGCTGAACCCGCCGGCGGCGGTCGCGCGGCTGGCCCGCGAGCTGATCGTGCGCGAACCGTCCGAGGGCGCCACGACGTTCGGCTCGATGGGGACCTACCAGGTCACGGCGCTCGCGTTCGCGGCGGACGCGGGGCTGCTCGTGGCGTGCGGGTCCGGCGGCGAGGTGTTCGCGTGGGACGCGGCGGACGGCCGGGAGGTCCTGGCCGCGCGGCACTACGCGAGCTACTGGCGGGCGGCGATCTCGGCGGACGCGCGGACGCTCGTCCTGCGCGACGGCGGCACCCCGGTGCGCGTCTCGCTGCCCGGCGGGGTGTGCCGCGCGGCGGACTTCGACGACGCGTGGGACGTCGCGGTGTCGCCGGACGGCGCCGTCACGGCGGCCGCGGGCGAGACCGTCCGGGCGTTCGAGGCGGGGCGCGAGCGGTGGCGGCTGGAGCGTCCGGCGTCGGCGGTGCGGTTCGGCGCGGACGGGACGCTGCTGGCGATCGTCGGGGACGGCGCCGCGAAGGGCGTCGCGGTGCTGGACGCGGCGGACGGATCGGTGGTGGCGGAACTCGTCCGGACGGGCCCGGCGGTGCGGCACTGCGTGGCGTGGTCGGCCGACGGGGGCCTCCTCGCGGTCGGCGACCCGGAGTCGGCCCGCCTGTGGCACCGGGACGGCCGGGCCTTCGCGCAGGGCCGGGCGCTCGCGTTTCCGGCGGATACCGGCGAGCCCTCCGACCTGGCCTTCTCCCCGAATGGAACGGTCCTGGCGACGGCGCACGAGAGCGGCGACGTCCACGTGTGGGAGGTAGGCACCGGACGGCACGTGCGGCGGCTGGGCGGTCCGCAGGAGTCGATGAACGCGGTCGTGTGGCTCGACGACGCGCGGCTGGCGGCGGCCGGACGCGACGTCGACTCCGGCCCGCCCGTCCACGTGTTTCAGCTGTAGAGCCAGGGGCCTGGGTGGGCCTCGCGGAAGCGGTCGAGGGTGCCCGCGTCGCGGGCGCGGACGGAGAGCCAGTCGCCGCCGCCGTCGCACAGCAGCACGCCCGGCCCGGCGTAGAACCGCTGCCCGTAGGCGGGGAACGGCAGCGGGGCGAAGTCCCGGTCGAGGTCGTCGCCGTCGCCGAGGTCGCGGTGGTCGCAGTGCTCCCCGGCCTGCGTCGCCTCCGACAGGACGATCTCCAGCGCGGCGGTGGAGAACGCGTCGAGCCACGGCTCCCACGGGCCGTCGTCGGTGCTGATGCGGACGGGCGGGTCGGGCGCGTCCAGTTCCGTCACGAGGAGGCCCCAGGTCGCGACGCCCTGGTTCTCCTCGCGGAACACGACCCCGCCCGCGTGCAGGTGGAAGTCGTCCGGGGCGAGCAGCCCGTGCAGGTTGGTGTGCAGGTCGGGGCGGCGGCCGAAGAGGGCGTAGGCCTCCCGGAACGCGGCGGGCAGCCGGACGCCGAGGCGTTCCTCGGCGGCGTCCAGTTCGGCGCCGGGGGTGCCGTCGCCGGGGCGCAGCGGGACGCCCCAGTGCGCGGCGAAGCCCCGGACGTACGTCCACGCGGCCTCGCGGTCGCGGAGGGCGGCGGGGAGGTCGCGGACGATGTCGAAACCGGTCACGGGCGCGAACCTACCGGTCCCCGGACCGTCCTGACCGGTGCTCGGCGGAGCGGATCCGGGGGTTATGTACGAAACGTACAGAGCGTACAGTTGACCTCATGCGATTGCTGATACTCGGAGGATCCGAGTTCCTGGGCCGCGCCCTCGTCGACGACGCCCTCACGCGCGGCTGGGACGTGACCGTCCTCAACCGGGGCCGGAACGAACCCCCGCCCGGAGCGACGGTCCTGCACGGCGACCGGACGGCGCCGGACGGCCTCCGCGCCCTCGGCGGCGGCGCGTGGGACGCGGTCGTCGACACCTGGTCGTGGGCGCCGTCCGCCGTACGCGACGCCGCCCGCGCCCTCGCCGGACGCGCCGACCGGTTCGGCTACGTGTCGAGCTGCTCCGTCTACCCGCTCCCCTCGCCGCCCGGCACCACCGAGGACGCCCCCGTCGTGCAGGGCTCCCCGGACGACGACCGCGGCGACGACTACGCGAAGGCGAAACACGGCGGGGAACTCGCCGCGGCCGCGGAGTTCGGCCCCGACCGGACCCTCCTGGTGCGCGCGGGGCTGATCCTCGGACCGTACGAGAACGTCGGCCGGCTGCCGTGGTGGCTGACACGGATCGCCGAAGGCGGCCGTGTCCTCGCACCCGGACCCCGCGACCTCGGACTGCAGTTCATCGACTCCCGGGACCTCGCCGCCTGGACGTTGGACGCGATCGAGAAACCGCTGTCCGGCCCGTACAACGTGACGAGCGCCCCAGCCCGAACGACGATGCGCGAACTTCTCGAAGCCTGCATCCGGGTGACGGGTGCCGACGCACAACTCGTCTGGACCGACCCAGAGCGAATCCTGGACACGGGCATCGAACCGTGGACCGAACTCCCCGCCTGGCTACCGCCCGGCGAGCTCTACGACTCCCTGTACCGCGTGAACGTGGACCGGGCCCTGGCCACCGGCCTGCGCTGCCGTCCCGTGGACGAGACGGTCGCGGACACGTGGGCGTGGCTGCGAACGATCGGCGGCCGCGCGCCGCAGCGCCCAGACCGTCCGTCACCGGGACTGCCGCGCGAGAAGGAGACGCGGCTCCTCGAAAGCTGACGGCCAGGCGTGATGTTGCACCGGGGGACGCCGTTCCAGTGGACGCGGCGCCTCCGGCCCGGTAAAGAGCAGGTATGACCGCTTTGGTACTCGGCCCCCACCTCCGGCACGTGAGCTCCCACACGGCGACGATCTTCGTGGAGACCGACCGCCCCTGCGAGGTCCGCGTCGTGGGCGCGGGCCTGGACGCGACGGCCCGCACCTTCACCGTCCACCGGCGCCACTACGCCGTCGTGGACATCGACGGGCTCCCCGCGGGCGCCCGCGTCCCCTACGAGGTCATCGCGGACGGCGAGACCGTCTGGCCGCTCGACCCGGAGCAGCCCCCGAGCCAGATCCGGACGCTCCCGGACGGCGGCGCCCCGCTGCGCGTCGCGTTCGGCTCCTGCCGCCGCTCGCCCGGCACCGTCGAGCGGTTCGGGCACGACGCCCTCACCGCGTTCGCCGCCCGCCTGCGCACCTTCGGCGACACCGTGGAGTGGCCGGACGTCCTGCTCATGGTCGGCGACCAGGTGTACGCCGACGAGCTAGGCGAGGAGATGCTCGACTACATCCGCGCACGCCGCGGCGAGGAACCGCCGGTCGGCGAGGTCGCCGACTACGAGGAGTACACCCGCCTCTACGAACTCGCCTGGCGCGACGACGCGGAGGTGCGGTGGCTGCTGTCCACCGTCCCCATCTTCACCGTCTTCGACGACCACGACATCCGCGACGACTGGAACACCTCCTACGCGTGGCGGGAAGAGATGTGGGCCCAGCCCTGGTGGCGCGCCCGCATCACCGGCGGGATCGGGTCGTACTGGGTGTACCAGCACCTGGGCAACATGTCGCCGGAGGAACGCGCGAACGACCCGATCTTCAAGTCCGTGCGCGAGGCGTCCGACGCGACCGGCGACGCCGCCGACGTCCTGGACGCGTTCACCGAGCGCGCCGACCGCGAACCCGAGAGCATGCGGTGGAGCTACGCGCACGACTTCGGCGGCGTCCGGTTCATCGTCGTCGACAGCCGCTGCTCCCGCCTCCTGACGCCCGACCGCCGCGGCATGCTCGACGACCGCGAGTTCGCCTGGCTGGACGAGCAGTGCCAGGGCGACGTCGACCACCTGGTCATCGCCAGCTCCCTGCCGTTCCTGCTGCCCCGCGCCATCCACGACGCCGAGAACTGGAACGAGGCCATCTCCGAGGGCGCGTGGGGACGGCCCGGCGCCGCGCTCGGCGAGAAGATGCGGCAGGCCGTCGACCTCGAACACTGGGCGGCGTTCGACCGCTCGTTCCGGGAGGTCGCCTCGCACGTCCTGGAGATCGGCAGCGGCGCGCGCGGGGCCGTCCCCGCGACCATCACGTTCCTGTCCGGCGACGTGCACTTCTCGTACCTGGCGCGGGTCAACGCCCCGGACATCGAGACGAAGATCGCGCAGATCGTCTGCTCCCCGTTCCGCAACCCGCTGGACGGCAAGCTCCGCATCGCGCAGCGCATCGCCTGCACCTGGGAGACCGCGACGCCGTTCCGGTGGCTCGGCAAGCTCGCGAAGGTGCCCCCGCCGCCGCTGAAGTGGCGCGTCACCGACGGGCCCTGGTTCGACAACGCGATCGCCACCGTCACGCTCGCGGGCCGCGACTGCGACGTCACCTGGGAGTCGCCCCGCAACGCGGGCACGCTCGTGGAGATGGGCCGGGCCGACATCACCGGCTGAGCCCGCCGGGGGTGTGCCCGGGGGTGTGGTGTGCTCGCTCCGCCCCCTCGCCGGAGCGAGCACACCCCCCGGTAGCGGACGATCCCCCCTCCGGCATCGTCCGCGCATCATCCAACGGCACCGCGTCGCGTCCATGACGCGACTACCGAGAAAAAATGCGGTCTCACCGAACACAGCGACAACCGGTCGCCAAAGCGTCACCCTCGGCTCCGGTCTCCTGGGAAGTGCCGAACACCCGCAAGGCAACGCCATGAACATGTAAACTCACTGAGCGTGAGGACGGCGTATCGGTGCCGGGCGTACCCGGACCCTGAGCAGGCGGCCCTGTTGGGCCGCACGTTCGGGTGCGTGCGGCTGGTGTGGAACAAGACCCTCGCCGAACGTGCCCGCGCCGATCACGCCCAGGGCAAGCGCACGTCGTACAAGCAGACCGACGCGGTGCTGACGGAGTGGAAGAAGACGCAGGATCTGGCGTTTTTGTCGGAGGTGTCGAGCGTGCCGTTGCAGCAGGCGCTGCGGCACCAGCACACCGCGTTCACCAACTTCTTCGCCGGGCGAGCCCGCTACCCGAGGTTCAAGAGCCGCACGGGCCGCCAGTCCGCGCACTTCACCCGTTCGGCGTTCCGCATGAAGAACGGCGAGCTGTGGCTGGCCAAGACCACCGCGCCGTTTGCGTTCGTGTGGTCGTTCGACGATGTGGACGTGGCGGGGCTGGACCCGACGATGGTGGTGGTCGCGCGGGAACCCGACGGCCGCTGGTATCTGACCTTCGCCATTGATACCGGTGACCCCGCCCCCGTGCCCCCCAGCGGGTATGCGATCGGGGTCGACCTGGGGATCAAGGATTTCGCGGTGACCTCCGACGGGACCCGCATCTCCAACCCCCGTCACCTGGAGAAGAAGCAGCGGAATCTGGCCCGGTACCAGCGGCGCATGGCCCGCAAGCAGCCCGGCTCGGCCAACCGCCGCAAAGCCAAGATCAAGGTGGCCCGCACCCATCGCAAGGTCCGCGACGCCCGCCAAGATTTCCTGCACCGCACCAGCACCAACCTGGTCCGCGACGCCGACACGATCGTGATCGAAGACCTCGCCGTCACCAACATGGTCCGCAACCGCGCCCTGGCGCGGGCGATCTCCGACTGCGGGTGGGGCGAGTTCCGCCGCATGCTCGAATACAAGGCCGAGCGTGCCGGGCGGACCTTGATCGTGATCGACCGCTGGTTCCCCTCCTCCAAGACGTGCTCGCACTGCGGGCACCGTCTGGAGAAGCTGAGTCTTTCCGCCCGGCACTGGACGTGCCCGGGCTGCCGCACCCGCCACGACCGGGACGTCAACGCGGCCAAGAACATCCTTGCGGCCGGTCGGGCCGTAGCCGGGCGTCTGTCCCCCGGCGATGTCTGTGGAGCCGCTGTAAGACGGCCGGGGAAACCCCCACCGCCGACGGCCAAGAAGCAGAAACACCTGCGGCGCGAGCCGTAGGACTCGCCTCCCCTCAAGGGGCGAGGCGGTCAAACTGAGCTAGGAAATTGGTCGTGACGTGAGGGGGCGGTGTGCGGCAGCAGGAACCAGAGGCGGGCGACGCCGCGCTCATCTCGCGGGTCCGCGCGGGCGACACCGACGCCTACGGGACGCTCTGCGAACGGCACGTGCACGCCGCGCGCGGCCTGGCCCGGCACCTCGCCGACGGGGACGTCGCCGAGGACGCCGTCCAGGAGGCGCTCGCGAAGATCCTCGACCTGATGCGGCGCGGCGGCGGCCCCGACTCCGGGTTCCGCCCGTACCTGCTCACCGCCGTGCGCCGCGCCGTGTACGACCGGTACCGCGCCGACCGCCGCGTCCAACCGACGGACCGGATCGACGACTTCGACCGCGGCACCCCCTTCGAGGACCCGGCGATCCGCGACCTGGAGCGGTCGATGGTGCTCGGCGCGTTCCACTCGCTGCCCGAACGCTGGCAGACCGTCCTGTGGCACACCGAGATCGAGGGGGCGCGGCCCGCCGAGGTCGCCCCGCTGCTCGGCCTCACCCCGGGCGGTGTCGCCGCGCTCGCCTACCGGGCCCGCGAGGGGCTGCGGCAGGCGTACCTGCAGATGCACCTGGCGGCGCTGCCCGCCGACCGCGGCCCGTGCCGTGCGGCGGTGGACAAGCTCGGCGCGTACGTGCGGGACGGTCTCGCCCGCCGCGACACCCGGCGCGTCCGCGGCCACCTCGACGGCTGCGCCGACTGCAAGGCGGTCTACCTCGAACTCGCCGAACTGAACGGCGCGCTGCGGGAGATCCTCGGGCCGCTGGTGCTGGGCGCGGCGGCGACCGCGTACCTGGCGTCGGGCGGCGGGCTCCTCGGCGGGCTGTTCGGCTGGCTGGGGCGGTTGCCGAAGCGGGGGCAGCAGGCGCTCGGCGGCGCCGCCGCCGTCGCGTGCACGGTCGCGCTGGCCATGGCCCTGGTGTCGAACGACGATCCGCTGCCGGAGCCGAAGCCCGCACCGCCGGTCGTCGCGCGGCCGGTCGTCCCGGCGGCACCGCC
>NZ_MKJY01000554.1 GCF_001942465.1 Actinomadura sp. CNU-125 | reverse complement strand
GGCTGCGCGACCGACCGGGCGACCTCGGAGTTCTGCACGAAGCCGTCCACGCTCTTGCCGAGCGCGATCGACCCGACCACCCGGTCGAAGAACGTGCTCTCGCCGCCGACGATGCTGATGTCGGCGCGCTCCAGCCCGGTCGCCAGGACGGTCGCCTGCGCCTCGGCGACCTGCCGCTGGACGTCGAGGCCCGCGAGCCGGATCTCCTTCTCGCTCTCCAGCCGCAGCCGGTACTCCTCGTGCTTGCGGGTGACGTCGTCGAGCGCGGCCATCGCGCCCGCCTTCTCGGTGAGGCCCTCCGCCTCGGCCTTGAGGCTCTCGCGGATCCGCTCGGCCTCGACGGCCGCGCGCTCGCGGGCGACGATCATCTCGGCGCGTCCGGCCTTCTCGATGACGTCGGCGTCGGCGTCGCGGACCTGCACCTCGGCGAGGCCCGCCGCCGCGGCCTCCGCCCGCAGCCCCTCGGCCAGCCGGATCTTCGCCTGGGCGTCCAGCTCGGCGGTCTGCTGCCGCGTCTCGGCCAGCACCAGCTCCTCGCGGGCCCGGTGCTGCGCGGCGGCCTCCGCGGCCTCGGCCGCCTTGATGTCCTTGACCAGGCTCTCCTGCGCCTCGGCCTCCGCCTGGATGACGATCGCCTGGCGCGTCCGCTCGGCCTCCTCGACCGCGCGCAGCCGCTTGATCTCCTCCTCCTGCTCGGCGACGGTCCGCTCGACCGCGATCCGCTCCCGGATCACGTTCGCGATGTCGCGCTTCTCGCCCTCGACCTCCTTGTCGGCGGCGATGCGGGTCAGCTCGGTCTCGCGTTCGCGGGCGATGACCTCCAGCAGGCGGTCCTTCTCGATCCGCTCGCTCTCGATGGCGAGGACCCGCTCCCGGTTCTTCGCGGCGACCGCGACCTCCCGGTTGCGGTTCTCGGTCTGGACGCCGAGCTGCTCGTCGGTCCGGATGTGCGCGGTCTGCGCCCGCAGCCGCTCCTCGGCCTTGACCCGCTCGGTCTCCGCCAGCTCACGGGCCCGGACGGTCTCGATCTCGCGTTCCTGCCGCAGTTCGGCGTCCGCCTTGCGGCGCTCCAGCTCCAGGATCGCCTCGCGCGCCTCCACGTTCTGGCGCGTGATCTCCTTCTCCTCGTTGCGGGCGTGCTCGTTGGTGCGGACGTGCTCCAGCGCCGTCAGCTCGGTGATCTTGCGGATGCCCTGCGCGTCGAGGATGTTCGACTTGTCGAGCGACAGCAGCGGCGTCTGCTCCAGGTAGTCGATCGCGGCGTCTTCGAGGCTGTAGCCGTTCAGGTCGGTACCGATGACCTGGATGATGTGGTCGCGGAACTCGTTGCGGCGGGTGTAGAGGTCGGCGAAGTCGAGGTGCTTGCCGACGGTCTTCAGCGCCTCGGAGAACTTCGCGGAGAACAGTTCCTGGAGCGTTTCCTGGCTGGACGCCCGTTCCGTCCCGATCGCCTGCGCGACCTTGATGACGTCCTCGACGGTCTTGTTGACGCGGACGAAGAACGTGATCCGGATGTCGGCGCGGATGTTGTCCCGGCAGATGAGGCCGTCCCGGCCGGTCCGCTCGATGTCGATCGTCTTTACCGAAATGTCCATGAACTCGGCCCGGTGCAGGGCCGGCAGGACGACCGCGCCGGTGAACGTGACGTCCACCTTGCGCATCTTGGAAATGATCAGTGCACGGCCCTGGTCGACCTTCTGGAAAAGTGCTTTGACCAGGAGGATCAGGCCGATTGCGATGAGCAGGACGAGCGCGATGAACACGCCCGCCCCGATGGTGATGGCATCCATCAGTGATCCCTCTCGGGTGGGGGGAATATGGGTGCGGGGGCTTTCAGGGGGCCGGAGGACCGAACGCGGAATCGTGCGGCATGATCCAGAAGAACTGTCCGGCCGCGTCGTAATCGAAGATCAGTGCGGTGGTTCCCGCGGTGATCGCGGTGCCTTCGGCGGCGCCCGCCACGGGGACGTCCGCGGCGGGCAGCCGCACCTGGACGAGCGCCGTGGAGCCGTCGGGCGCGGTCACCTCCGCCTGCCCGAAGTCGGGGCCCACGCGTCCCGTCCGGACGACGCACGGCAGGCCGACGAACTCGCGCAGGGACGTCCCGGGGGCCTCCCGGAACACCCGGCGCAGCGGCAGGACGAGCACGCGCGCGGCGGCCCAGCCGACCGCGAGGGACGCGGGCAGCAGCACCGCCCGTACCGCCGTGGCCTCGGACAACGCCGAACCGGCCAGGCTCGTGAACCAGGTGAGGGCGATCAGGAGGGACAGCACGACCGTGACCGGGACGCCGCCGAGGCCGGCCGCGCCGAGCCACCCGCCGCCGGCGTCGGTGTCGTCGCCGTCGAGGAAGTCGAGGCCCAGGCCGCCGGCCAGGACCAGCGCCCAGTAACCGGCGACGACGAGCAGCGCGAAGCTGAACAGCGCCGTCGGGAAACCGAACGCGGCGTCAAAGAATTCGCTCATGAGAAAGCACGCTTCCGCCTGGAGACATCGGTGAACCGCCGGGGCGTCGAAGGGACGCCCGGTCGTGTGGACTCGAATGCGGGGTGAGCGGGCTCAGCTATCCGGGAACGCGGTCGCCAGCGCGGCGATTCGCAGGCCGGTGCGACCGGCCCGCGGCGGGGTGGCGTACACGAAAAAGTGCCGGGTCATAATTCTCCTGGTCACAAGACTGCCCTTGTCTCGCCGACCAGACTTCCCGGCACACCAATAGTTAGGTTAGCGCACTACTTACCAAAAGGCAAGATTTGAATAATTTTCGTCACGGTGAGTGACTTGATCATCGCGCGCCGCCTACCGGAACTTTCAGGCAACTTTGAGGTTCGTTGGATCTCGCGGTCAGGTCCCCGGCGTAAGTTGGCCCGGCATGACGACTCCGTCCCATCGGCCGATCTTCGTCGTCGGCTGCCCGCGATCGGGTACGACGCTGCTGCAGCAGATGCTCCACTGCCACCCGCGGATCGCGCTGCCGTCGGAGACGAGATTCGTCCACACGTCCTATGACGCCCGGCACGACTTCGGCGACCTGGAGCGGCCGGAGAACCTGCGGGCGCTCGGCGAGTGGATCGCCAAGGACAAGACCACGAAGTTCAAGGCGCTGAAGCTCGACCCGGACGCGACGATCGAGGAGATCGCCGCCGCGCCGCCCACCCTCGGGTCCGCGATCGCGACCGTCTTCCGCGGCTACGCCCGGGAGAACGGCAAGCCGCGCTGGGGCGACAAGCGGCCGAGCTACATCCGCCGGATCGGGGCGCTGCGGCGGATGTTCCCCGACGCGCAGTTCGTCCACCTGATCCGCGACGGCCGCGACGCCGTCAGCTCGCTCAACCGGATGCCGTGGTACGACGGCGACCTGTTCTCGGCCGCGCTGACCTGGCGGGACGCCGTCGACATCGGCCGCCGCCTCGGCACCCGGCTCGGCCCGGAGACCTTCTACGAGTTCCGCTACGAGGACCTGGTCGAGGCCCCCGAGCGGGAACTGACCCGGTTGTGCGCGTTCCTCGGCGAGGAGTACGACCCGGCGATGGCGGCGCCGCAGCACCACGCGCGCGCGACCGTCCCGCAGGAGCGCCGATGGCACCTGCGCACCCACGAGGCGCCGAACGCCGGGTCGTCGGCGCCTGGGCGCAGCGCCTGGAGGAATGGGAGGCCGACCTGGTCGAGCACGTGCTGGCGTCGCGGCTCCAGCGGCACGGGTACGGGCTGTCCGGACGGGCGCGCCCGCCCTCCGCCCATGTCACGCGGTTCCACCGGACGGCCGCGCACCGTGCGCGCGCGCGCCGCACCACGGCCGCGAAGGAAGCGGTGCTCCGCGCCCGCGAACCGAACCCCGTTGTGTCGAAGCTGAGCGGGCCCGCCGTGGAGTCCGTGCAGTCTTGACAACTCTCCGCCCGGGGGGTGCGCCGTAGAATCGGCCGTCAGGAGCGTTGACGAACGCGATGGGCGGAGCATGGGACACGGCGATCGGGGGGACCCGGGGCGGGAGGCCGCGGGCGAGACGGCCGGGGGCACGGCGAAGCTGCCGTCCGGCCGGCACCGGCTGTCCCGCGACTACGTCGCCAGTAACCAGCGCGCCCGCATCCTGCGCGCGGTGACCGAGGTGGCGGGCGGCCGCGGCTACTCGCAGCTGACGATCGACGCCATCGTCGGCGCGTCCGCGATCTCCAAGAAGACGTTCTACGAGCATTTCCGGAACAAGGAGGAGGCGTTCTTCGCGGCGTGCGAATCGGTCGCGTCGCGGATGACGGCGGCGTTCGACGACGCCGCGGCGCGGCGCGCCGAACCGGACGCCCGGCTGCGCGCGGGCCTCGGCGCGCTCCTGGAGTTCCTCGCGGCCGAACCGCTGGGCGCCCGGATGGCGGTGGTGGAGGTGCTGGCGGCCGGGCCGGAGGCCGTCGCCCGCCGGGACCGGGTCAAGCGCCACTTCTGCGCGACCGTGGTCGAGCACCTGCTCGCGATGTACCCCGACTTCCCCGAGCCCGAGCTGGCCGCCGAGGTCATCGTCGGCGGCGTCCACGAGGTGCTCTACAGCCGCATCAGCCGCGGGGAGGCGCACGCGCTGCCCGCGCTGCGCCGCGGATTGGTCAGGATGTACGCGATTCCGGCGCCGCGTCCCGCGGACCACTGACGGCCGGACGCGCCCGGCCGCCGATCGGTTCGTGGCCGTATCAGGACACGTTCCGGTCCTGTCCGCAAGCCCCCCGAGGCTCGCGTCCCAGGAGGTGACCGGCGTCACAGCGTCCGGGGATTTCTTGCCATCGGTCACTGGCTCATCGCGGAGAGGTGACGGCGGAGAGGCCCTAAAAGGACGCCGCCGCCCGTTCTTAGCGCGAATCCGAAAACGGCCCAACGGTCGTACGGGTACGGCGCAGTTCTTGAGAAACCGGGCAGTTTATGTTTCGGTTCGTGCACCGCAGGGATTCGTTCCCACCCCCACCGAAAGGACCGGACCATGCGGAAGCTCAGCAAGGCCGCCATGCCCCTCCTCGGCGCCGCCGCGCTCGTCCTCGGCAGCGCCACCGCCGCCCTGGCCAACCACGCCACGACGATCTCGGACCCCAACGGCCCGTACACCGGTGAGGTCGTCGCGACCAACACCGCCCCCGTGACCCTGACGGGCTTCAGCCCGCTCGGCCAGGTCATCACCATCTGCCAGGACGCGGAACTCACCGCCTACATCCAATCCGACGGCCACAACGGTGAGCTGCGGAACGTCGTCCTCGACAACTGCACCAGCAACTTCGGCGGCACGGTGGACATCGACGCCCTCAACCTGCCGTACACGCAGACCGACAGCGGCGGCGAGGCCGGCATCGTGAACTACGCCCCCAACGCCCACGGCAACGGCGAGACCGGGCACATCCAGATCAATTCCCCGATCTCGGCCGTCGACATCCAGGCGGTCTTCAGCACCCCGGCCATGACGTGCCACTACGGCCTCCCGAGCGGATCGAACCTCGTCATCGACCTGTTCAACGGGACGCCCTCGACGGGCAAGCTGGACGGCCAGACGCTGCCCAAGACCGGCGGCGACCCCAACTGCCCCGTCGCGGCCGCCGCGACCGGCGACTTCACGATCAAGACGAGCCCGGGCGGGCTCGACCTGACCCTCTCCTCCTGATCCGGTTCGGCCGGGCACGGGTCGCCCGACCCGTGCCCGCGCGCACGGTTGACCCGTGCCAGGCACACGGTGCGGCCGGCCCGCTCCGGCTCCTCGCCGGACCGGGCCGGCCCGCCCGGTGCAGGCGGGTCCGCTCCTCGCCGCGACTCTGTAGTCCTCCACCCCCAAGGAGATCGCCGTGAAATCATCCCTCCGGCTGCGCCGCCTGGCGGCCGCCGCCGTCGTCGCCATCGGCACCGCCGTGACCGGGACCGCGCTGGCCGCCCCCGCCACGGCCGAGGAACTCCCCGAGTTCGACTTCTCCGAATGCCCGGCCCTCCCCGACGGCGCCAACCCGCTCTTCTGGGGATGCACCATCGCGGAGGTCACCGGCGGCACGTTCGTGCTCGGCAACATGGAACAGCCGATCGAGAGCCCGATCCGCATGGTCTACGCGAACGGTTTCGACGCCGAGACGCTCGAACAGACCGTCATCCTCGGATCCTTCGAGGCCGACTGGACGATGGCGCAGGAAGGGCTCTGGGGCGACCGATTCCTCACCGCGGTCTACGCCAAGCCCGAAGCCGTCGGCATGGACCTCGACGCCGGGATCATCAAACTCGACCTCAAGCTCCGGGTCTACAACCCGTCCTGGGGAACGACTGCACGATCGGGAACGACGGAAACCCGATCTCCCTGAACCTGACCTTCGGGACCACCGACCCGCCGCCGCCGAACGAGCCGATCAGCGGCTCGCCGTTCGAGGTCGTGCAGACCACCCCGTTCGTGGTGAACAAGGTGACCATGGTCGACAACGCCTTCGCCGTCCCCGGCGCGGACAACTGCGGTATCGGCGACAGCGGCAACTGGCTGGTGAACCTGGTCGCCGGGACGCCCGCGGACGCGGGGCACAACACGGCGATCTTCACGCAGTACGCGGCCACGAAGTCCTACAGCCAACTGTGACCGGTGCCTGACGACCCCCGCCCGACCAATGGAGAGTAGATGAGAGTAACGACAGCACGCCGGGCCGCGGCCGCGGCACTGGGAGGCGTGCTCGGCATGGCCGGGCTCGTGGCCCCGGCCGCGCCCGCCGTGGCCGACGAGGAGGCGATCCCGGAGTTCAGCTTCGAGGATTGCCCGGCTCTCCCGGAAGGTGCCGACCCGCTCTTCTGGGGGTGCACGGTCGCCGAGATCACGGGCGGACGGCTGAAGCTGGGCGGCATCGACCAGGAGATCGAGCAGCCGATCACCATGGTCTACGCGAACGGCTTCGACGTGCACACGTTCGAGCAGACGGTGATCTGGCAGTCGCTGGAGAGCGAGCCGCTTCGGGTGGAGGGCGGCATCCTCGGCATTCCCGGCTCGGACTTCCTGCCGATCATGCAGATCCACGCGCAGCCGCAGATCGCGGGCGAACTCGAACTCAACCCCGACCAGGGCGCCAGCCGCGTTCGGATGCGCCCCCACATGAAGATCAGCGTGCAGAACCCCCTGCTGGGCGACTCGTGCACCATCGGGACGGACGAGAACCCGATCACCATTGATCTGGGGGACGCCCCCACCGACCCGCCGCCGCCGAACGAGCCGATCAGCGGCACCCCGTTCGAGGTCGTGCAGACCACCCCGTTCGTGGTGAACAAGACGACCATGGTCGACAACGCGTTCGCGGTGCCGAAGTCGTCGAACTGCGGCCCGTTCGGCTGGTTCAACGGCATCGTCGACTGGCAGGCCGGTCTCCCGTCCGCGGCGGGGAACAACACCGCCGTCTTCGAGATCTACGCCGCCACCAAGTCGTACTCGCAGATGTAAGACGCGGTGAACGGCCGGTGCCGGGTTCATCCCGGCATCGGCCGTTTACTTTCGATTCCGTGAACTGTCTTGCATGCACCAACAACACCCGCCGTTTCGACGTCCCCCCACGCGAGCACATCGCATCCGAGACCTCACCCCCGTCCACCGGGACGAACTCGCCATGCGGTTGCGGCAGGAGCTGATCCGGCCCCGCCGGTCAACCTAGGACGCGCCTGACCTCGGCGGCGATCTCCAGGTCCTCCCGCGCGGTGACGACCAGGGTGCGGACGGACGCGCCCTCGGCGGACACGTCCGCGTCCCCGTGCGCCTCGTCGTTGGCGTCCGGGTCGACGGCGACGCCGAGGAACGCGAGGTCGGCCGCCAGGCGGAAGCGGACGGACGGGTCGTGCTCGCCGACGCCGCCGGTGAACACCAGGACGTCGAGGCCGCCGAGGGCGGCGGCCATCGCGGCGGCGCAGGCGCGCAGCCGGTGGTGGTAGACGTCGAGCGCGGCGAGCGCGGGGACGTCGTGGTCCTCGGCCAGCCGGCGAAGTTCGCGCATGTCGCCCGTCCCGGCGAGGCCGCGCAGCCCCGAGTCGCGTTCGAGGCCGTCGTTGACCTCGTCCAGCGTGAGGCCGTGCTTCAGCAGCCACAGCGGGATTCCGGGGTCGATGCTGCCCGCCCGGGACGCCATGACGAGCCCTTCGAGCGGCGTGAAACCCATCGTGGTGTCCACCGAGCGGCCTGCGGCGACGGCGGCGAGCGACGCCCCGGAGCCGAGGTGGCAGACGACCATGCGCGGTACCGCCGGGTCGGTGTCGAGGAGCTCGCCTACGCGGCGGACCGCGTAGGCGAACGAGAGGCCGTGGAAACCGAAGCGGCGCAGGCCGAACCGGTCGCGCCAGACGCGGGGGAGCGCGTACGTGGCGGCCTCGTCCGGGAGACCGGCGTGGAACGCGGTGTCGAAGCACGCCACAACGGGCACGCCCGGCAGCGTCCCGGTGATCTCCGCGAGCGCGTGCAGGGACGCGGGCTGGTGCAGCGGCGCGAGGTCGGCGAGCCCGCGCAGCCGTTCGGTGACGGCGGCGTCGACCGGGACGGGCGCGGCGAATTCCGCGCCGCCGTGCACGAACCGGACCCCGGCGGCGTCCGGGCGCGGCAGTTCGGAGATCAGCTCGGGCAGCTCGTCGCGGGAGCCGGACACCTCGGTGACGAGCGCGTCGTCGTCCAGCACGCTCAGCTTCAGGCTGCTCGATCCGGGGTTGACGGTCAGCACGCGCATCAGTACGACCACGTCCATTCGCGGATCTCGGGGGCGTCCTCGCCGTGCTCGCGGGTGTGGGCGCGCAGCGCGAGGCGGCGGTCCGACATCCGCTGCCGGACGTGCGCGACGCGCCCGCCGAGCGACGGGACGCGGTCGATGACGTCCATCACCAGGTGGAACCGGTCGAGGTCGTTCAGCATCACCATGTCGAACGGCGTCGTGGTGGTGCCCTCCTCCTTGTAGCCCCGGACGTGCAGGTTCGGGTGCCCGTGGCGGCGGTAGGCGAGCCGGTGGATCAGGTACGGGTAGCCGTGGAACGCGAAGATGATCGGCTTGTCGGTGGTGAACAGCGCGTCGAACTCGGCGTCCGGGAGCCCGTGCGGGTGCTCGCTCGGCGGCAGCAGCCGCATCAGGTCGACGACGTTCACCACGCGGACGCGCAGCTCGGGGAACGTCTGCCGCAGCTCGTCCACGGCCGCGAGCGTTTCGAGCGTCGGGACGTCCCCGGCGCACGCCATGACGACGTCGGGGTCGGCGCCGCCGTCGCTGGACGCCCACTCCCAGATGCCGATGCCGCGCGCGGCGTGCGCGACGGCCTCGTCCATCGTCAGCCAGTTCAGCGCGGGCTGCTTCCCGGCGACCACCACGTTGACGTAGTCCCGCGACCGGAGACAGTGGTCGGCGACCGACAGCAGCGTGTTCGCGTCCGGAGGCAGGTACACGCGGACGATCTCCGGTTTCTTGTTCATGACGACGTCGAGGAAACCGGGGTCCTGGTGGGTGAAGCCGTTGTGGTCCTGCCGCCATACATGGGACGACAGCAGGTAGTTCAGCGACGCGATCGGACGGCGCCACGGCAGGTGCCGGGTCACCTTCAGCCATTTCGCGTGCTGGTTGAACATCGCGTCGACGATGTGGACGAACGCCTCGTAGGAGTTGAACAGGCCGTGCCGTCCGGTCAGCAGGTACCCCTCCAGCCAGCCCTGGCAGAGGTGCTCCGACAGCACCTCCATGACGCGGCCGTGCGCGGCCTGGTGCTCGTCCGTCGGGAGCCGCTCGGCGGCGAACACCCGGTCGGTCGCCTCGAACACCTCGCCGAGCCGGTTGGACTCCGTCTCGTCCGCGCCCACGATGCGGAAGTTCGACGGGTTCGCCCGGATGACGTCCCGCAGGAAACCGCCCAGCGTCCGGGTGGCCTCGCTCGTCGTCGTGCCCGGTTTCCCGATCTGCACCGCGTAGTCGCGGAAGTCGGGCAGCACGAGCGGCTTGAGCAGCAGCCCCCCGTTGGCGTGCGGGTTCGCGCTCATCCGCCGCCCGCCCACCGGCGCCAGCGCCCGCAGCTCCGCGACCGGGCGGCCGTCGCCGTCGAACAGCTCCTCGGGACGGTACGAGCGCAGCCACCGTTCGAGCTGCTCCAGGTGCGCGGGGTCGTCGGCCGGCAGCGGCACCTGATGCGAACGCCACGTGTTCTCGACCGGCTTCCCGTCGACCTCCTTCGGGCCCGTCCAGCCCTTGGGCGACCGCAGGACGATCAGCGGCCAGCGCCTCCGCTCCGACGCACCGTGTTCGCGGGCCGCGCGCCGGATGCCCTCGATCTCGTCGAGCGCCTGGTCGAGCGCCGCCGCCATCTTGCGGTGCATGGACGCGGGATCGTCCCCCGCGACCAGCAGCGGATGGTAGCCGTAGCCGTCGAGGAGCTGGACGAGCTCCTCCTCGGGGATCCGCGCGAGCACCGCCGGATTCGCGATCTTGTAGCCGTTGAGGTGCAGGATCGGCAGCACCGCCCCGTCCCGCACCGGGTCGACGAACTTGTTCGAGTGCCAGCTCGCGGCCAGCGGCCCCGTCTCGGCCTCGCCGTCCCCGACGATGCACGCGACGACCAGGTCGGGGTTGTCGAACGCGGCCCCGTACGCGTGCGCGAGCGAGTACCCCAGCTCCCCGCCCTCGTGGATGGAACCGGGCGTCTCCGGCGCCACGTGGCTGGGCACGCCGCCGGGGAAGGAGAACTGCCGGAACAATCTCCGCATCCCGCGCTCGTCGAACGACACGTCCGGGTACACCTCGCTGTAGGTGCCCTCCAGCCACGCGTTCGCGACCGCCGCCGGACCCCCGTGCCCCGGACCCATCACGTAGATCATGTCGAGGTCGCGCGCGCGGATCACCCGGTTGAGGTGCGCGTAGCAGAAGTTCAGCCCCGGCGTCGTGCCCCAGTGCCCGAGCAGCCGCGGCTTGATATGACTCCGCCGCAGCGGCTCGCGGAGCAGCGGGTTGTCCAGCAGGTAGATCTGCCCGACCGACAGGTAGTTCGCGGCCCGCCAGTACGCGTCGAGCCGCCGAAGTTCGTCGTCATGTGCCATATCGCCCAGCACGTGCCCCATGCGAGCCGCTTCAACCACCGCCCGCCGCCTACGATCGCCCCGTGGGAACCGACGTGCAGTTCGTGCAGGACCTCGTAGCCGAGTTCCCGTTCTTCGAGGAGACGTACGACGCCCACTGCTACCCCGACGAGGACGTGCTGCCGCACGTCGTCTTCTGGGACATCACCCAAGCCGTGGTCCGCGCCTACCTCGCCCACCGGACCCGCACCCCCTGGACTGGCGAGCCGTCCTCGGTTTCCTGGAAGACCGGCTACAAGACGAAACGCCCGAAGTGACCGTGGTCATCTGCACCTCGTTCCTCTGGAACCTCCCCTTCCCGGCCGACCCGGGCTACGGCATAACCGACCACCTGGGCCCGACCCTCGCCCGCAAATTCAAAGAAGTCCGCCCAAACGGGTGACCGACCTCAGCCCGCCCCCAAACCAGCACTACCCGCCCCGTCCGATCGCAGCTGCCTCAGCCCTCTCCTCAGCCGGAGCGGACGAGAACAACTGCGATCGCGAGTGAACACGGCCCACGGCGGCGGTGCGCGCTTTTCGTCGCCGCCGTGAGCCCTCCCCCGGCTCGATCGCGGGCTTCCGACCGGCCTCGGAGGCGGCGGTCGATCGCGCGGCCGCCGCCCCGCCCCCCAGCGGACCGGTGGAACCCATGCACTCGGGCCCCGATACTCCCCAGGTCGGCGAGCATCGTGCGTTGAACTCTGCCTTCTATCGGCCCGTGAGTTCACACGTTTCCGCGCGCATTCGTCGGACGGCGGAGTCGGTGCGTCCGGCGGGTGACTCTATGCGATGAACGGTATACGATGGGCGACGTGCGGGCCGTGGGGTCCACCCCAGCCATCTCCTCAGCCAGAGCGGACCGGGACCACTGCGATTGCGTGCGAAGCCGGATTCGAGCGAAGCGAGAATCCGATCGCGCAGCGAGCCCCCCGGGCGAGTCGGAGCGATGCAGCAATCGCCGCAAGGCCCGTTGAAGGAAGGCCGCCTCGCGGCCTGACGCCGAGGGTCTTGCAATCAAAGGTAGAGGCCGTAGAACTCTTCCGGGTGTTCGAGGAGGGGCGGCAGGTCGTCGGACGTGAGCGTGACCAGTTCGTCCCGCGACGGGGGGTTCGGCGGGGTGTCGTCGCCGGCCTGGTCGCGGCCGGTGAGGGACGCGGTGGCGACGCGGTCGGCCTGGTTGGCGACGGCGACGTCGAGGAGGTTGCGCATGAGGCGTCCGTTGCCGAAGGACGGTCCGCGCGGTGCGCGCCGCAGCATCGTGCGGAGCACGTCCTGCGTGCCGTCGGCGAGGCGGAAGCCGTCGGCGTCGGCGAGTTGCCCGAACACGTCGATGAGTTCGTCGTCGTCGTAGTCGGGGAAGTGGATCTGCTTGGGGAAGCGGGAGTCCAGGCCGGGGTTGGCGGAGAGGAACTCGGCCATCTCCTGCTGGTATCCGGCCACGACGACGACGAGGTCGTCGCGGTGGTCCTCCATCAGTTTGACCAGTTCGGCGATGGCCTCGTGCCCGTAGTCGCCCTTCAGCGGCGACTGGGTGAGGGTGTAGGCCTCGTCGATGAACAGGACGCCGCCGATCGCACGTTCCACGAGGCGGCGGGTGCGCGGCGCCGTCTGCCCGATGTACTCGCCGACCAGGTGCGCGCGGGACGCCTCCACGAGGTGGCCGGAGGACAGGACGCCGAGCCGCTTGTAGATGCGGCCGAGCAGGCGCGCGACCATCGTCTTGCCGGTGCCCGGGTTGCCGGTGAACACCATGTGCCGGGTCGGCGGCGTCACCCGCAGGCCGGACTCGCTGCGCAGCCGCGCGGCTTCGGTGCCCGCGACGAGGAGCGCGATCTCGTGCTTGACGGTGTCGAGGCCGGTGAGGTCGCGGAGTTCGGCGAGCGGGTCGCCGGTGGTGCGGGACGCGTCGAGGTTCGCGGGGACGTCGCCCTTGCGGACGACGAGGTCGTCGTCGGCGCGGGCGCGGAGGGTCGCGACGATCTCGGCCGCGAGGTAGGGGGCGAGGCGGGCGTTGCGCAGCGACTGCATCGGCGGGGTCACGGCGAGCAGTTCGCCCGCGGCTTCGGCGGCCTGGCGGGTGGCGCGGGCGCCCAGCGGGACGAGCGCGCGGCGGAACAGTTCGGCGTGGCCCGCGGCGGTGAACGGGTGCGTGTGCGCGATGCGGAAGCCCAGCGGGAGCGCCGGGTCGATCTCGCGGATGCGGTCGTCGCCGCCCGCGTCGCACAGCGCCACGAGGTTGAGTTCGGGGTGGACGGCGAGGAGCCGGTGGAGTTCGGCGGAGAGCGCCTCGCCGTTGCCGGGTTCGGTGAGGATCTCGTCGAGGCCCTCGATGATCAGCAGCCGGTCGGACGCGCATTCGCGGGCGTCCGCGTGCAGCCGGGCGACGGCGTCGGACAGGCGCTGCCCGGCGAACAGGTTGTCGGTGAGCCACAGGGGGTCGCGGCCCAGGGCGAGCGCGCGGCCGAGTTCCTGCGCGGCGTCCCGCTTGCCGGTGCCGTCCGGGCCGGCCAGCAGCAGCCGGACGGCGGACGTGCCGCGCGACAGTTCGGCCAGCGCCTCGGTCACTTCGGGCTGTTCGACGAGCGTCGAGGCGAGGTCTTCGCGGCGGGGGCGGCGGACGCCGTCGGGTTCGGCGGGTTCCTTCAGCGTCTCGGTGAGCGGGTTGACGATCCGGCGGCGGGGCGCGAACAGGCGCCGCAGGTCCGTCTGGAACTGCCCGACGGGGATCCACTCCGGCTTGGGGAACCACGGGTCGCCGGGCAGGCCCTGGACGATCGCGATGAACCGCATCGACATGTCGAGCCACGCGCGGCACGCGTCGGCGGCGCCCGCGACGAGCGCCTGCGCGAGCCACGCGCGGGTCCGTTCCTGCCAGGCCCCGGGCTTGAAGCCGCGCCGTTCGCCGGGGAACCGGCCGAGCAGCTCGTGGTAGCGGTCCTCGCCGAGGGCGGCCGCGAGTTCCGCCGGGACGTGCTCCATGCTGCCCTGCAGCAGCAGGTGGACGAGGTGGACTTCGGGCGACTCGTCCCGCGGGGCCGCGGCGAGGAGGGACCGGTGCGCGGCGAGCAGCCCGCCGCACACCCAGTCGAGGTAGCCGACGGGGCCCTGCAGTTCGGGCACCGCGCGCAGGATCGACTCGTCGGCGTGCCAGTGCCAGAGCTCGCGCAGTTCCATCTTCGGCAGGTTGACGTCGTGGACCGGCGGGTCGTCGTAGAGGCGGAGGAGGGCCTGGCGGCGCTCTTCGAGGGGCTCGATGCCCTCCAGGGCGGCCAGGCAGTCGCGGGCGAGTTCCATCGCGAGCTTGCGGTCGGGCGCCTCGATCAGCCAGTCGACGGGCGGGCGCCACCGGCCGCCCGGCGCGTCCCAGCGGGCCATCCGGTTGCTGAGCGGGCCCGGGTTGACCAGGTGCCGGTGCAGCAGCCGCTCGGGGAGCTGCGACCGGGACCCCGCCTTGATCGCGCCGCCGCCCGGCAGGAACGCCAGGATCCCGAAGATCTCTGCGGTGACCAGCGACGCGGGGAGCGTCAGCAGCTTGTGCTCGTCGGTGGTGAGCTCGGCGGCGCGCGGATCGGCGGCGAGCGCGTCGATCCGTCCGGCGATCTCCTCGAACAGCCCGTCCGGAACCCGCCACGGCCCGTGCGCGTAGACGTCGAGAACCGGCTCGTCGGTGAGCAGTAGCTCGAGATGGTCCGGCAGCCGCAACACAGTCTCCCCAAGAGTGATCAAAGCAGAGGTACAGCCTATGTTCAGTCGGCCAGTGCTGGATTAGCGGACGAACCGCTGAACGGTATAGGGACGGCCACGTTCGGACACGCGGTTTCCCTAACCGCGCAAATGCTCGACCGCGATCCGGGCGGCCGTGCCGATCACGGCGTCGCCCTGCGGGTGGACGGCCAGCGGGACGGGCGTCCGGGTGAACACCGCGACCGCGTACCGGCCGCCGTCGGGGTACTCCACGACCCCCACCTCGTTCCGGACGGTCGGCAGCGTCCCGGTCTTGCCGCTGACGACGACGTCCTCGAACGGGAATCCGGACGACAGCCGGTGCGGCCACACCTGCAGTCCGAACATCCGGCGCATCGCCGCGCATTCCCCGGGTCCCGCCGCCTCGTCCCGCCAGACGAGCGACAGCAGCCGGGTCATCTCGCGGGGCGTGCTGCGGCTGGTGCGCAGCGGGTCCAGCGGACGGACGCGCGCGGGCGCCCCGGGTTCGTCCAGCCGCGCGTACACCTCGCCGAGGTCGGCGGCGCCGGTGTCCTGGTAGAGGTGGTCGAGCATCTCCCGGCCGCTGCCCGCCACGAACGTCGCGGGGAGGCCGAGGTCGGCGGCGGCCGCGTTGACGGCGGCCAGCCCGACCCGGTCGAGCAGGAAGTCCGCCGCCGCGTTGTCGCTCACGGTGATCATGAGGGTGGCGAGGTCGCGCAGCGACATCCGCACGTCGTCCAGCAGCGCGGACACGCCGGTGGGCCCGGACGTGCGGTCCGCGGCCGGGAGGGTCGCGCGTTCGGTCGGGTCGAGGGTCCCGGCGGCGACCCGCCGGTGGAACGCCACCAGCAGCGGCACCTTGAACACCGACGCCAGCACGACGGGTTCGTCCGCGCGGACGCCCACGTCGCGTCCCGCGTCGATGTCCACGGCGTGGCAGCAGCCGGTCACCCCGGCGTTCCGGAACGCCGCCTCGATGCGCGCGGGCGCGTCGCGCGCGCCGCTCACGCCAGGAATCCCGAGGACGGGCGCAGCACGCGGCGGGCCGGGGCGGGCGCGGCGTCCAGCGGCGCCATCCCGGCCTCCCGGCGCAGCACCGCGGTGGCGACGGCGGTGAAGTCGGCGATGGCGCGGGCGTGTTCGGGGTCGGCAGCGCGCCGCCACGCGCACGACGTCCGCCAGGTCAGCGGCTCGCCGTGCAGCGGCCGCCACACCGCCCCGCCGCCCGGGTCGGCGTGCGCGGGACGAACGCGACGGCCGTCCCGGCGAGGACGAGCCCGAGCGCGAACTGCGGGTGCCGGGCCTCGTGCACGGCGGGCGGCGCGTACCCGTGCCGGCGGCAGCCGGCGAGGAGGTCGTCGCGGGCGCCGGGCGCCTCGTCGCGGGGGGACGTCACGAGGTCGTGCCCGGCGAGGTCGGACAGGTGCACCTCGGCGGCGGCGGCGAGGTCGGCGCCGCCGGGCAGCAGCACCCCGACCGGCTGGCCGAGCAGCGGGCCGAGGTCCAGGCCGCGGGTGTCGCACGGGTGCCGGACGACGCCCGCGTCGAGCGTCCCGTCGGCGAGCGCGGCGATCTGCTCGGCGGTGGAGATCTCCCGCAGGTCCAGGCGCAGGTCGGGGCGGCGCGCCCGGAACGCGGCGATCAGCGCGGCGACCGGCGGGCCGCCGAGGTCGCTGGGCAGCCCGGCCCGGACGGTGCCGACCTCGCCGAGCCGCGCCCGTTCGGCCAGGTCGTAGACGCGTTCCACGCGCGAGAGGATGTCACGGGCGTCGTCCAGCAGGAGCCGCCCGGCGGCCGTGAGTTCCACCTTCCGGCTCGTCCGGTCGAACAGCCGCACCCCGAGTTCCTTTTCCAGACGCTGGATCCGCTGGCTGAGCGGCGGCTGGGCCATGCCGAGCCGCTCCGCCGCGTGGCCGAAGTGGAGTTCCTCGGCGACGATGACGAAGCAGTGCAAATGCCCCACGACGTTCACGACCGGGAACGATATCAGTTCGGATATGTCTGTGACATCGATATCAATCTTGGACTTTCCGCTGGTCGGCTGCTGTTCTTGGGGCTTCCACGCGCGGCGACGACATACATTCGTCGCCAAGGAAGGAGAGTGACGATGCGCCGAACCCGAGTGATGATCGCCGCCGCGGTCGCGGCCGTGGTCGTGCTCGCGGGGGCGGGTGCGGTGTGGTTCCTCCGGGACGGCGACGATCCCGAGGCGGCCGCGCAGGAGTTCCTCGCCGCCTGGTCCGGTGGCGACCACGCGGCGATGGCCGCGCTCACACCTACCGACCCCCCGCCGATCTCGCCCAGCGCCTCAAGCAGACGCACGACGACCTGGGCGTCACGAAGCAGAGCTACACCGTCGCGTCCGTCGGCGAGCCGGACGACGGGAGCGCCGGGGGTTCGTACACCGCCGAGCTGACGCTGTCCGGCGGCCGCGCCTGGTCCTACACCGGGACGCTCCCCCTCGTCGAGCAGGACGGCGAGTGGCTCGTCCGCTGGTCGCCGCAGCTCCTGCACCCCGAGCTGAAGGACGGGCAGCGGCTGCGCGCCGCCCGCGCGTTCCCGCAGCGCGCCGACGTCCTGGCCGCCGACGGCAGCAGCCTCAGCACGTCGAAGTCCGGGTCCGCGCGGCAGCTCGCCGGGACGGTCGGCGCCGCGTCCGCCGAGGGCGCGAAGGAGATGGGCGCCCCGTACAAGGCGGGCGACCCGGTCGGGACGAGCGGCCTGCAGAAGCAGTACGAGAAGCGGCTCGCCGGGAAGCCCGCGCTCGCCGTCCAGATCGTCGAGGGCGGCGAACAGGGCACCGGGCAGGGCGGCGCGCAGGACGGCCCCGAGGCGAAGGTCGTCAAGACGCTGAAGCGGTTCGGCGGCGAGGACGGGGAGCCGCTGAAGACGACGATCGACCCGGCGATGCAGGCGTCGGCGAGCGCGGCGCTGTCGGAGGGGTCCAAGCCCGCGTCGATGGTCGCGCTGCGCCCGTCCACCGGGGAGATCCTCGCCGTCGCGAACCGGCCCGGCGGCTACAACCGTGCGCTGATGGGCACCTACCCGCCCGGCTCGACGTTCAAGGTCGTCACGGCCGCCGCGCTCGTCGCGGACGGCGTCTCGGCCGACTCGCGCGTCGGCTGCCCCGCCACCACCAACGTCGGCGGCCGCGAGTTCCACAACTACCAGTACGAGGACTTCGGGACGGTCCCGTTCCGCGACGCGTTCGCGCACTCGTGCAACACGACGTTCGCGCGGCTCGCCGTCGACAAGCTGGGGGAGGAGCGGCTCGCCGAGGTCGCCGAGCAGTTCGGGTTCAACGCACCGATCATCGCCGGGCTCCCGGCCGTCCGCGCGTCCTTCCCGAAGAACGCGGACGAGACCGCGTTCGCGTCCGCGTCCTTCGGCCAGGGCAAGGTGCTGACCAGCCCCCTCAACATGGCGGGCGTCGCCGCCGCGGCCGCGGACGGCACGTGGCGGTCCCCGCGCCTGGTCGACGCGGACCTCGCGTCGCAGGCCCTCGACGCCGGGGGCAAGAAGCCCGAGCAGCCGCACAAGCTGGAGCCCGCGGTGAAGAAGGCGCTGCACACGCTGATGCCCGCGGTCGTCAGCGAGGGCACGGCGTCCGGGGTGGACTTCCCGGCCGGGACGGCGGGCAAGACCGGCACCGCCGAGTACGGGTCCGGCAAGAACCCGCCCGCGCACGCCTGGTTCATCGGCTACCACAAGGACGTCGCGTTCGCGGTGGTGGTCGAGGGCGGCGGCGAGGGCGCCCAGGCCGCCGCCCCCATTGCGGCGAAGTTCCTGAAGGGCCTATCCACCCCGGCCGGCTGGCCGGGTTTGTTGATCTGCGGCGTGTTGCCCTTATCGGCGGCCGATAAGGGCAACACGCCGCAAGTCAACGGCGGGACGGCTACTCGCCGAGGCCGCGCGCGAGGATCGCCGCGGTCTCGGCGATCGCCGCGTCGTCGGCCTCGGCGTCCTTCTTCTTCGCGGTCGTCAGGACCACCATGATCAGCGGCGCGTCGCCCGGCTCCGGCCAGGCGACCGCGATGTCGTTGGCGTTGCCGTAGACGCCCGCGGTGCCGGTCTTGTCGCCGATCGTCCAGGAGTCGGGCAGGCCCGCGCGGATCCGTGCGTCGCCCGTCGTGTTCGCCTTCATCCACGCGATGAGCCGCTCGCGATCGGCCGGGGCCAGCGCGTCCCCGGCGGTCAGCGCCCGCAGGTTCCCCGCCCAGGCGGCCGGGACGGTCGTGTCGCGCCGCTCGCCGGGCTTCCACTCGTTGAGCGCGGTCTCCCAGCGGTCGGCGCGGCTGGCGTCGTCGCCGAGGGAGCGGAAGAACCGGGTGAGGCCGGCGGGTCCGCCGAGCTGCTTCATCACCAGGTTCCCGGCGGTGTTGTCGCTCTGGGTGATGGCCGCGTGGCACAGGGCGGAGACGGTCATCCCGGTGCCGACGTGCTTCTCCGTCTCGGGGGAGTAGTCGACGAGGTCGTCCTCGGTGTAGTGGATGACGCGTTCCATCAGCCCCGGGTCGGACGTGCGGGCCTTCTGCAGCACCGCCCCGCAGGCCATCGCCTTGAACGTGGACGCGTACGGGAACCGCTGCCCGGCCCGGTGGGACACGAACCGGCCCGTCCCCGTGTCGATCGCGTACGCCCCGATGCGCAGGTTGCGCTTCGCCTCCAGCTTGCTCAGCCGCCGTCCCACCTCGGCCTGGGACGCGCGGCGCCCGCGGCGTCGCGATCGTGGAGACGGCGCTCTGCGGCGTCGCGGCCCGCAGCCGCGGGCTCTCTGCCGCGCCGCAGCCGGTGCCCGCGACGAGAACGGCGAGCGACAGGGCCGCGGTCCCGGTCGCCTTCCGGAATCGGAATGTCGAAAATCGCATGCGCAGAGAAGATCAAAGGTGCGGGCGCCATGTCCAATATTGATATTGGACGAAAAGCGATACGTATCCCGATATCACGCCTGGTGGGGCGGTGCGGTGGAGCCGCGGACGACCAGCCGGCCCGGCAGCACGCGCGGTCGCGGGCGCGTCCCGCCGAGCAGCTCCAGCAGCGCCGTCATGCCCTGCGCGCCCAGCTCCTCGGCGGGCAGCCGGACGGTCGTCAGCTCCGGCTCCAGCGCCGTCGCGAGCAGCACGTCGTCGAACCCCGTCACCGACAGGTCGTCCGGGATCGCCAGCCCCCGCGCCCGTGCCGCCTTGTAGGCGCCCGCCGCGATGAGGTCGTCGTCGCACACCAGCACGGTCGGCCGCTCGGGGCGGCCCAGCAGCCGCCACGCCGCCTCCTTCGCCGACGCGACGTCGATCTCGCACGCCTCCCGGAGCAGCGCGCCCCCCGGCACGTCCCGTACGACCTCTTCGAGGGCCTGCGCGCGCGCGTGGAACGTCCACTGGTCGAGGCCCGCCGCCACGTGCCCGAACCGGCGGTGGCCGATCGACACCAGATGCCGCGCGATCGCCCGCATGCCGTCCGCGACCCCGAAGTCGACCGTCGGGACGTCCTCGTGCGGGCCGCTGTCGAGCGTCACCGCCGGGGTGCCCGCGAACTCCCCGAGCGCCCCGCCGCGCAGCGACCCGACCCCCAGCGACGAGGCCAGGATCCCGTCGATCGTCTCGTGCGGCGCCGCGAACGGGCCCTCGCCGGACGGCCCGGCGGGACGCGCGGCGGAACGCCCGTCCGTCCGTCCGGTCGTCCGTCCGGTCGTCCGTCCGGTCGGCTCCGCGTCGTCCGGCCACGTCGCCACCACGACCCCGAAGCCGTGGCTCGTCGCGACCCGCGCCGCGCCCGTGTAGACCGGGCCGAAGAACGGCGCGGTCAGCGTCGGCACCATCAGCAGGACGGTGCGGGTGGTGCCCAGGCGCAGGTTCCGCGCGGCCGGATTCGGACGGTAGCCCAGGCGTTCGGCGGCCGCGTGGACGCTGCGCGCGGTGGCGGGGGAGACGCGGCCCGTCCACTTGCCGCCCATCACCAGCGACACCGTGGACTGCGAAACGCCGGCCTCCTGAGCCACGTCCTTACTGGTGGGACGGCTGGTCGCCGGCACTGGGCCTCCCTCGTCGCCGGGAGCGGAAACGCAGAACAGTATTGCCTGTCCGCCCCGCTTCCGGTGGCAAGCAGAACCGAACCCGACGGACACTAGAGACGGCATCGCCGCTAGTGGTACGTATGACGGCACGGGTACTACGTATGACGATCGACGGGGTTACGGGGGCGCGAATGCGCGGCTATGTCCTGTTCCTGCGGCGGCGCCACGCGGCGCGGCTGCTCGGGGGAACGCTGCTGGGGCGGCTGCCGAACGGCATGGGGATGCTGGCGGTGGTCCTGCACGTACGGGCGGACGGCGGGAGCTACCCGCTCGCGGGAACGCTGTCGGCCCTGCTCGGGCTCGCGACGGCCGCGGGCCAGCCCGTCCTCGGCCGCGCCATGGACCGGTACGGGCAGGGGCGGGTGCTGCTCCCGGCCGCCTGCCTGTCCGCCGTGGGGTTCGTGCTCCTCGCCCTCGTCGGCGCCGACCCGCTGCCGCTGTCGGTGGCGACGGTCGTCCTCGCGGGGTTCGCCACCCCGCCGCTGGAGGCCGGGCTGCGCGCGCTCTGGCCCGACGTCCTGGACGGCCCGGAACAGGTCGACGCCGCCTACGCGCTCGACGCGGCGGCACAGGAGATCCTCTTCACCGTGGGGCCGCTGCTCGTCGTCGCGGCGGCCGCGATCGACACCGAGGCCGCGCTCGTCCTGACGGGCGCGCTCGGCATCGCCGGGACGCTCGTCGTCGCCCTCTCCGCCCCCTCCCGCCGCTGGCGCGGGCAGCCCCGCGTCGCCGACTGGGCCGGGCCGCTGCGCTCGTCCGGCCTGCGCGTCCTGCTGACCTCCCTCGCCTGCGCCGGGATCGCCCTCGGCGTCTACGCGGTCGCGGTCGTCGCCTACGCCGAACGCGCCGGCAGCGACGTCGCGTCCGGGCTGCTGCTCGCCTGCATGGCGGGCGGCGCCCTCCTCGGCGGGATCGTCTACGGCGCCCGGCGCTGGGCGGGCGACCCGCGGCGCAGGCTGCCGTGGCTGCTCGCGGCCCTCGCGGTCGGGTACGCGCCGCTCGTCCTCGCGCCCGGCCTCGCCGCCATGTCGGTGCTCGCGTTCCTCAGCGGGCTGTTCCTGGCCCCCGTGCTGGCCTGCAGCTTCTCGCTCGTCGACCGGCTCGCGCCGACCGGCACCGTCACCGAGGCGTTCGCGTGGGTCGTCGCCGCCGTCGGCGCGGGCGGCGCGCTCGGCTCGGCCGTCTCCGGCTTCGGCCAGGACCTCGCCGGAGTCCCCGGCGCGTTCGCCGCGCCGGGATCGGCGGCGTGCTCGCCCTGGCGATCTGCCTGCTCGGCGCCCGGACGCTACGGCCCGCCGAGACCCCGGCGGCCACCGGACCCGTCGAGGTCAGACCCAGCTGCTGAACCAGATGCGGGCGTGCCAGTCGTCGTACGGGAGCGTCTCGGCGGACAGGATCGGGTAGAAGTACGCGAAGTTCGCCAGCACCACGAGGACGAACGCGCCCGCGGCCGCGGCCCCCACCAGCCGTCGCGTCCCCGCCACCGCCGGACGCCCGTCCGGGAACGTCGCGTGCAGGCCGCCCTTGAACAGATCGACCCCGCGGGAATCGGGCAGGCCCGGATCGGGGAAACCCGGCGGACGGGCGGGGCCGATCAGGTAGCCGAGCACCAGGACGATCGCCAGCACCATGAACGGGACCAGCGGCGTCGCGTAGAACAGGAACATCGTCCGGTCGGAGAACGCCGACGGGAACCAGGAGATCCATCCGGCGAGGAACCCCGCCACGATCGCGCCCGCCCGCCAGTCCCGGATCATCAGCCAGACGAACACCAGCGCGACCAGCGCGGCCAGCGCGCCCCACCACAGCGCGGGCGTCCCGATCCCGAGGATCTCCCGGGAGCAGCGCTCGCCGACCCCGCACGCGTTCTGCGGCTCGTTGTAGAAGAACGCCACCGGGCGCTTCAGGATCGGCCAGCCCCACGGCCACGACTGGTACGGGTGCTCGGCGTCCAGCCCGGTATGGAAATTGAAGATCTCGTGGTGGTAGTGCCACAGGTCCGGGATCGCCTCGAACGGCCGCAGCAGCACGTGCGAGGACACCTCGCCGCGTCCCCAGCCGCCCGGCCGGAAGATCCACCCCCACCACGTCGCCACGTACGTCACGAGCGCGACCAGGACGAGCTGAGCGAACGCGGGCACCGACTCCAGCAGCAGCGTCCCCGCCAGCGGCCGCCGCACCCCCGCCTTGCGGCGGCGCCGTAGTCCCACAGCACGACCATGATCCCGAACACGGCGATGTAGAACAGGCCCGTCCACTTCACCGCGACCGCCAGGCCCAGGCAGATGCCCGCACCGAACCGCCACCCGTGCAGCAGGAACGGCCCGAACGGCGACGGATGCCCGCGCTCCAGCTGCGCGGCGAGCCGCCGCCGCGACCGGTCCCGGTCGTTCACCAGGCACGCGAACCCCGCGAGGATCCAGAACATCACGAAGACGTCCAGCAGCGCGGCGCGGCTCGTGACGAAGTGCAGGCCGTCCACCGCCAGCAGCAGCCCGGCGGCGCAGCCCAGCAGCGTCGAACCCGTCATCCGGCGCGCCACCCGGCACAGGATCAGCACCGACAGCGTGCCGAGCAGCGCGGGCATGAACCGCCAGCCGACCGGCGTCGCCCCGAACATCCACTCGCCGACCGCGATCATCCACTTGCCGAACGGCGGATGCGCGACGAACGCGGCCCCGTTCGCCCAGATGTCGGCGTTCGGATCCGCGATCAGCAGCTTGTCGGCGTTCTCGACGGTGTTGTGCTCCCAGCCGAACTCCAGCAGGGCCAGCGCGTCCTTGGCGTAGTACGTCTCGTCGAAGACGATCTGGTCGGGCTGACCCAGCCGGTAGAACCGCAGGACCCCCGCGAACACGGTGATCAGCAGCGGCCCGATCCAGCTCAGCGGCGCGCTGCCCGGGATCGCCGGGGCGAGCCACTCCCGCAGGAGTTCGGCCGCCGCCGGACCGCGCGGGCCGGTGCGGGCGGCAGTTCCGTCGTCGCCATGGCGCCCATCGTACGGGCGGTCGTGATCCGACCGGGCGGAACGGCCGGACGGGGCGACGGTGGGACAATGGACCCGTGACGGGAACCCTGCTGCTCGCCGCCGCGCCCATCGGACGGCCCGAGGACGCCTCCTCCCGGCTCCGCGCGGCGCTCGCCGCCGCGCCGGTGATCGCCGCCGAGGACACCCGGCGGCTGCGCCGCCTCGCGGGCGACCTCGGCGTCGAACCGGGCGGACGCGTCGTGTCGTACTTCGACCAGAACGAGAAGACGCGCGCCGACGAACTGCTGTCGGAACTCCTCGCCGGACGGGACGTCCTGGTGATCACCGACGCGGGGATGCCCGGGGTGTCCGACCCCGGCTACCGGCTGGTCCGCGCGGCCGTCGCCGCGGACGTCCCGGTGTCGGTGCTGCCCGGCCCGTCCGCCGTCACCACCGCGCTCGTCCTGTCCGGGCTGCCCACCGACCGGTTCTGCTTCGAGGGGTTCCCGCCGCGCAAGGACGGCGAGCGGGCCCGGCGGCTCGCCGCGCTCGCGGAAGAGCCGCGCACGATGGTGTTCTTCGAGTCCACGCACCGCATCGAGGCGGCCCTCGACGCGATGGCCGCGGCCTTCGGCGCGGACCGTCCGGCCGCCGTCTGCCGCGAGCTCACCAAGACCTACGAGGAGGTCCGCCGCGGCCCCCTCGGCGACCTCGCCGACTGGGCCCGGGGCGGCGTGCGCGGCGAGATCACCGTCGTCGTCGGCGGCGCCCCCGAACCCGCCGGGCTGACCGACCCCGGCGGACCTCGCCGCCGCCGTCGCGGCCCGCGAGTCGACCGGGACGCGCCGCAACCGGGCCGTCGCGGAGATCGCCAAGGAGAACGGAGTGCCCCGCGCGGTGGTGTACGACGCGGTCGTGCGGGCCCGCGCCGCCGACAGGTGAGCGGTCGCCGGATCAGGGGGCGTCGGGGGAGCGCGGGCGCCAGGTAATCGTCACCGCTGGAACGCTCCAAAACCGTAATTCCGGGTACGGCACACCTATGAGGGGCGTCCGGGGAGAGTCACCATGGACGTGGTGAACATCGTCTCCGGAGGGGGTGAAGGTCGTGCATGATGCATGGTCCAGCCGTGAGGTGTGGACGTTCGAATGTCTGCACTGCTCGACGACCTGGGACGAGCAGATCGAGATCCGTCACTTCGGCGACGGGCACGGCACCGAACTCGTGACGTACGAGCGCGGCGGGCAGCCGTGCACCACGCCCTGGTCCGACCGCGCCTGCCCCAAGTGCCAGAGCCAGAACGTCAAGGCGATCGCCTCCCGCAACCGCCGCGTCGCCGCGATCCCCGAGGCCCGCCCCAACACGGACACGGACGTGGCGCTGGTCTACCACCTCCGCCGCATCCACGCCTGGTAGCCGCGCCCGCCCGCCCTAACGTTGATCTGCGGCGTGTTGCCCTTATAGGCGGCCGAATAAGGGCAACACGCCGCAGGTCAACGGAAGCGGCGGGGCCGGGGCTACTTCGTGGGGTCGGGGGTGCCGGTTCGGCGGACGCGGCGGGTCGCGCCTCGGACGGACTCGCCGACTCGGCGGGCGGAGCCCCGGACGGACTCGCGGACCTCCGGGGTGAAGGCCATTCCGGCGGCGAGGGCGGCGAGCGGCACGGCGGGCAGGACGTACCGGTAGTCGAACTCGGCGGTCGCGGCGGGGGCCAGCAGCAGGCCGGTCGCGAGCGTCCAGGGCAGGAACGCGCGGCCGCCGAGCCGCCGCCACAGCGGGATCAGCCCGGCGAGGCCGATCAGCAGGATGCCGCCGACCATCGTGCCGCGCAGGTAGAAGACGTCCTGGTAGCCGCGGATCGCGCCGGCGAACGGCTCGACCGTGTGGGTCTCGGCGTTGCCGTTCTCGTACTCCTTGGCCTCGGCGGCCGCGATCGAGTCGCCGTCCATCCGCCAGTTCGGCAGCGGGCGCGAGTTGCCGTCGCGCTCGTCCCAGAACTCGTACTGGTCGTAGGTGGCCTTGTCGGGGAAGACGGTCCGGTCCCACTGGAAGACCCGGAAGAAGTCGCCGAGGACGACCTTCACGTAGTCGAACGGCTGGGCGAAGATGACGCGCTTGGCGTAGTCGTTCGCGAGTTCGTTGTTCTCGGGGCTGAACCGCTGGCCGGGGTAGCGGTTCAGCGGCGAGGCGGCGTTCCAGATGCCGTCCTGCGACTTGGCGAGCCGGTTCTCCGGCTCCGTGCACAGCGGGTACTGGCGGACGGGCAGGTCCGGGATCTCGTGGCAGTCGGCGAACTTGTAGACGCGGGCGTAAAGGAAGATGCCCGTGCTCTCGGTCATCGCGAACTTGCCGGTCTCGACCTTGTACCAGGACATGTACGACAGGACGGGCAGCATGCAGGCCGCCGCCGTCACCGCCATGAGCTTCCAGCCGCTCCGCCGGATCAGCATGTACGTGAGCACGCCGATGAGGACGGGCATGCCGACCGTCCGGGTCAGCCAGGAGAACCCGACGATCAGCCCGACCGCCGCGGCGATCTTCCAGCTCGGCCGGTCCCGCCACAGCAGGAGCGTCACCGCCGCCATCACCAGGAACGAGAACATCGTGTCGGACAGCACGAGGTGTTCGAGCTGGATCTGGTAGGCGTCCAGCAGGACGGGCGCCGCGGCGATCGCCGCGCCCCAGCCGGGCAGCCGGAACCGGCGGTGCAGCAGGGCGTAGATCATCACGCCCATGGCCAGCCCCATCAGGTGCTGGACGGCCGACACCAGCGCGAAGCTGTGGAACGGCTTCAGCAGGATCAGCAGGAACCCGTAGCCGTCGGGCCGCAGCGGATGCGGGTGCGGCTCCATCGCGACGTGCAGGTAGTCGAAGCTGTCGTTGAAGAACATCACCGGCCGGTAGCCGGCCATCGCCGTCAGGCGCAGCAGCGCCCCCATGACAATGATCACACCGAACGTCGGGTTCCGGCGGACCCACGCCCACAGCCCGAATCCGCGTTTCGGACGGGCCGAATCGGCGTCGTCCGGCGTGTCGGCGTCTTTCTCCGCCGGATCCGCGGGCGCGTCGATCGTGTCGTCGCGGACCTCGTCCATCTCCAGGACGGACGTCGCGGCCCTCGGCGTGTCGCCCTGCGGGCCGGTCGCCGAACCCGCCCGGGCGGCGCCCGGCGCGTCGCCTGCCGCGGTCCCCGCCACGGCACCGCGCGAACCGCTGTTCCCGCTGGTCACGGGCTCGCCCGCGGTCGTCTGGGAGTCGCCCGCGCGGTCGCGTTCGGCGCCCGGCACGGCCTCGTCCCGTCCGGTGTCGCGCGGCGATCGACCCGCCACTGGCGTACCTCCCCTATGCCGTCGGGCACCCGGTCCGGTCGTCCGGCCGTCTCCGGCGCGCGTCACAGCGGACCCACCCCTTCCCGGCCGTCGTGCCCGTATGCTTGACGTCCTAGCCTGCCGCCCGCGACCGTGGCGGAGAGGGTCGTTCGGTTGCGAACGCGCAACACGATACGGGTGGTCTTGCGCGGACCCGCCCTCATGACCGCCCCCGGCAGGCATCATTCGGGAACGAAAAGGCCGAGCGCGGGAAATCAAGAGGGTAGTCGAACGTACCGCAGACGGTCACCGGGGAAACGAAGGAGATCAGGTGGAACTCTCCGTAGTGATGCCGTGTCTGAACGAAGCCGAGACGATCGAGACCTGCGTCCGTAAGACGGTCGGCTTCCTCGACGAGAACGGCATCGACGGCGAGGTCGTCATCGCCGACAACGGCAGCACCGACGGCAGCCAGCAGCTCGCCCGCGACGCGGGGGCGCGCGTCGTCCCCGTCGTCGACAAGGGGTACGGCAACGCGCTGATGGGCGGCATCGCCGCCGCGCGCGGCCGCTACGTCGCGATGGGCGACGCCGACGACTCCTACGACTTCACGACCCTCGGCCCGTTCCTGGACGAGCTGCGCGAGGGCGCCGACCTCGTCATGGGCAACCGGTTCAAGGGCGGGATCGCGCCCGGCGCCATGCCGCCGCTGCACCGCTACCTGGGCAACCCGGTGCTGAGCTTCATCGGGCGGCTGTTCTTCCGCAGCAAGATCGCCGACTTCCACTGCGGGCTGCGCGCCTTCAACAAGGAATCGATCATGCGGCTCGGCCTGCAGACCGGCGGCATGGAGTTCGCCAGCGAGATGGTCGTCAAGGCGACCCTGCAGGGCTACGACATCCGCGAGGTCCCGACGACGCTGTCGCCGGACGGGCGGACCCGCGCCCCGCACCTCAACACCTGGCGCGACGGTTGGCGTCATCTGCGTTTCCTCACCCTCTACAGCCCCCGCTGGCTCTTCCTGATCCCCGGTCTCGTCTTTATGACGCTCGGATTGATCGCCGGGATCGCGCTTTCCACCGGTCCGGTGACGGTCGGCGACGTCGCGTTCGACGTCGACACCCTCGTCGGCGCGGGCGCCGCCATGGTGATCGGCTTCCAGGCGGTGGTGTTCGCGGTGCTCACGAAGGTCTACGCGATGCAGGAGGGCTTCCTGCCGGACGACCGGCGGGTGAAGCGCCTCATCAACTGGTGGAGCCTCGAACGCGGCCTGATGGTCAGCGGGCTGCTCGCCGTCGCGGGCCTCGCGGGCCTCGTCGCGTCCCTGCTGCACTGGCGCGTCAACGACTTCGGCGAGCTCGACCCGCGCGAGTCGCTGCGCATCGTCGTCCCGGCCGCGACCGCGCTGGTCATGAGCCTCCAGGCCCTGTTCGGGACCGCGTTCATCAGCATCCTCGGGATCCGCCGCCGCCAGCACCCGCCGATGACGGACCCGGCCGAGGAGGCCGCGGGCGTCGTCGACGCCGCCGCCCACCGGGAGGCGCGGGAGCGCAAGGCCGCCGAGGCCGGGGACGCGCCCGAGACCGCCGAGCCCAAGGCCGCCGCCACGTCCGCCACGTCCGGCACGTCCGGCACGTCCGGCAAGGAAGCGGACGGCGCGGACGGCGAGACCTCCGCCTGACGTCGGCCCGGCCGGGCCCGGCCGGGGGGCGATCCTGAAAGGTCGCTCACCGCGGGCAGAGAACTTGCTGAGCGTTTCGCGGACCGGGGCCGAACCCCCGCCCGTACTGTGACAGGCTGGGACGGCCATGGACTTTCCTTACCTGAGCGACCGTTCCCCGGCCGAAGCACCACCGACCGGCACCGTCCGGCGCGACGGCCGGGGGGCGGGACGTCCATGAGCTCGGACGGCGCGTCGGTGACCGTCACGCGCCGCCCGGCGGAGCCCGCGGGCCCGCCGGAGGCGGAGCGGTCCCGCCGCTCCCGCCGCCGCTGGGCCCTGGCGTTCGTCCTCGGCTGGCTCGCGCAGGTCGGCGTCCGGGTGTGGCTCGCGTCCGGGCAGACGCTGCCGGTCGCGACACCGGACGAGTCGGGGTACCTGTTCGCGGCGCGCGTCCTGACCGGCGGCCCCGGCGCCGACATGTCCTACGGGACCGTCTACCGCGCCGGATACCCGCTGCTGCTGCTCCCCGCGCTCTGGATCGGCGACGACCCCGTCACCGTCTACCGGGGCGCGCTCGTCATCAACGCGCTGATCAGCGCGGCGATGCTCCCGCTGGCGTTCCTGCTGCTGCGCAGGCTGGGCGTCGCGGCGCGTCCCGCCTACCTGTTCGCGCACGTCACCGCGCTGCTGCCCGGGGTGCTGTTCTACTCCCTGTTCGTGCTCACCGACGCGATCCTGCCCGTGCTCGTCGTCGGCTGGCTGCTGGTCGCGCACGCGTGGCTGGCGGCCCCGCGGGACCCGGAGGGCCGCGGCCCGTGCGTCCGGCTCGCGCTGTACGGGACGGGCGGGTCGCTGCTCGTCGGGTTCGCCTACGCCTCGCACAGCCGGGGCGCGATCCTGCTCGTCGTCCACGCGGTCGTCCTGCTGGCGGGGGCGCTGCTGCGCCGCCGGTCGTGGCGCGCGACGATCCTCGCCGGGTCCGTCGCCGCCGCCGCGGCGCTCGCGGGGGCGCTGCTGAACCGGGTCGTGATCATCCCGAACCTGTATCCGGCGGGCGACAACGACCTCGGCGGCAACCTCGTCGAGCGGTTCACCACCGTGGACGGCCTGGGCTGGACGCTGTCGCTGGGCACCGGCCAGGTCTGGTACCAGGCCGTCGCGACCGGCGGCGTCGCCGCGATCGGCCTGGCCGCCGCCGGGTACGTCGTCGTCCGCCGGGGCGCGTCCCCGCCGGTGCGGGTCCTGGCGCTCGCGGTGCTCGCGACCGTCGCGGGGACGGCGGTCGCGACGTCCGCCGCGCTCCCCGTCGAGTACCGCATCGGCAACTACGTGTACGGACGCTACCTGGCGTACGTCACCCCGGTCCTGTTCATGGCCGGTGTCGCGGTCCTGCTGCGCGCGCCCCGCCGGAGAACGCTCCCGTGGGCCGTGGCGTCCGCCGCCGCGCTGACGGTGCTCGCCGCGTGCGTCGTCCAGTGGTACGCGGGCGACCTGCTGAGCGAGTACACGTTCACGATCTACGACTTCCCCGAGACGTCCTTCCTCACCTGGGACTGGGACTCCTTCCACCTCTGGCACGCCACCCTCGCGGGCCTGGCGATCCTGGCCGCCGCGGCGGCCGCCGTCCTGCTGCCCAGGCACGGCCCGCCGGTGCTGGCCGCCGTCCTCGCCGCCGTCGCCCTGGCGATGAACGTCACGGCGGTCGACCGGATCGCCCGTCCGCTCGTCGCCGAGCAGACCGCCGAGACCGACCTGCGCGGCAGCGTCGCGCTGCGCCCCCGGGACGCGATCGCCGTCGACTGGAACGTCCCCTGGACGATGCGGCTGTCGCACTACTACTGGGCGTGGTGGAGCGAGGGCACCCTCTTCGACTCCCGCTGGACCCCGCCGCCGCAGGACGCCGACATGATCGTCCTGGCGTGGCGCGGCGACGTCCCCGCCACCGATTCCTGGCCCGGCGGCGCACCGTCCGGCTGGGAGGTCGTCGACAGCCGCCGCACCCCCGAAGGCAACTGGGTCGCCTGGGCCCGCGGCTAGTTCCCCGGCCGGTCCCCGGGCGGGTTCCAGAGCTGGAGGACGCCGTCGCTCGACTTCCACATGAGCCGCCAGCCTTCGGCGGGGGAGGGGCTCCAGCCGTAGCCGATCTGCGACTCCATGCCGCGCCAGCGGGTGTAGAGCATCGGGCCCTCGTAGGCGGTGCGCGGGATCTGCGGGGAGTAGTGGGGCCAGTCGCGGATCTCGCCGTGCCAGGTGCGGTCGCCCCAGACGTCCTTCGTGTAGAAGACGAGGGTCTGGGCGAGGCGGCGGTCGGTGACGATCAGGTCGATGCCGGCGTCGTTGGCGGCGAGGTAGCCGCGCAGCTCCCCCCACGCCTTGTCGCGGGGCAGGCCCGGGACGGCCTGGACGGCGGCGACCGTGTACGCGGCGCCGAGCGCGACCGCGAGGACGGGCGCGGCGACGCGCAGCCGCAGGCGCGCGGTCCACGCGGGCGGGATCGTCCGGTACAGCAGGATCAGGGAGCCGAAGCCGCCCGCGAGCAGGGCGGGCATGACGGCGAACCAGTACCGGACGAGCCACGCGCGGAGCTTGATGTCGTTCGGGTCGAGGACGCCCGCGCAGACCGTGAGCGGGACGGCGAGGGTCGCGAACCAGACGAGGACGAGCGCGAGGCGGCGGTCGCGGGTGACGGCCCAGCCGACGATCGTGAGCGCGAGCGCCACGACGAAGACCGTCCCGAGCGGGTGCCAGTCGTGCATCGCGCGCAGGAACGAGCGGGCCGCGAGTTCGCGCGTCACGTAGTCGCGGGACTTGCCGCCGTGCGTGGCGGCCGACGACAGCCCGGCCAGCGGGGAGCCCCACACGATCAGGTTGTTGGACGAGGTTGAACGCCAGCACCCCGAGCATCGGGATCGCGACCGTGACGTTGCGCCGCCACGGGATCCGCAGCAGCGCCAGGTAGGCGGGGATCGCGAGGAACAGGAACGCCAGGAACTCGCGGACGAGGAACGCCGACGCCATCAGCAGGCCCACGACGATCAGCCAGCGGGTCTGGCGCCGCCCGGCGCGGCGGCTCGCGACGACCAGCGCGGCCATCCCGAGCGCGAACAGCCCGGCGCCCGGCATGTCGGGCAGCACCACGCCGGTCGACCAGGTGATCTCCTGCCCGTACGGGTTCGTCAGCGTGAAGAACGGGTGGACGAGCAGCACCGCGGTGGCGGCGAGGCCCGCGACGTCCCCGAACAGGGAGCGGACGACCAGGTAGGTGCCGGTGAAGAACGCGACGCCGCCGAGGGCCGCGACGGTGAAGTACGCGGCCTGCCCGTCTCCGAGGACCGTGATGACGAGCCGCGCGGGCAGCACGAGACCGATGCGGGTGACCTGGTGCGGGACCTCGTAGAACGGCCACTGGTCCAGCGGGATGTCGGGCCACCGGCGGGCCGCGAGCCACACGTAGTGCGGGTCGAAGTACAGCGGCGGCGTCAGCAGGACGTACTGGACGCCGACGGCGGACGCGGCGACCAGCAGGGCGAGCCAGACGACGCGCCGGGTGCGGCGGACGCGGGCGAGCAGCCGTGCGGCGGGGCGGCGGGACGGTTCGGCGTCGCCCTCGGCCCGTCGATCGGCTTCGCCTGTCGTCGTCTGGGGCATGTCCGTTTTCTGCCTTCGGGTCGTTCGGTTCGTGCGGCGGGAACGCCGAACCAGGCTATAGCCGGGGGATAACCGTGCGATCCCGAGGGCGCACGGCGACTACCCTTGATTTCATGTCCTCGTCAAGCCGACACATCCTGACCGCGCCCGCCTGGCCGTACGCCAACGGGCCCCGTCACATCGGGCACGTCTCCGGTTTCGCGCTGCCCGCCGACATGTTCAGCCGCTACCAGCGGATGGCGGGCAACAAGGTCCTGATGGTGAGCGGCACCGACGAGCACGGCACCCCGATCCAGGTGCAGGCCGACAAGGAGGGCGTGACCGCCCGCGAACTCGCCGACCGGTACAACCGCGTGATCGCCGAGGACCTGCACGGGCTCGGCATGTCCTACGACCTGTTCACCCGGACCTCGACCCGCAACCACTATGCGGTCGTCCAGGAGATCTTCAAGGGCCTGTACGACAACGGGTACATCTTCCCGAAGGAGACGATGGGGGCGATCTCCCCGTCGACCGGACGGACGCTGCCCGACCGGTACATCGAGGGCACCTGCCCGATCTGCGGGTACGACGGCGCGCGCGGCGACCAGTGCGACAACTGCGGCAACCAGCTCGACCCGATCGACCTGATCAACCCGGTCAGCCGGATCAACGGCGAGAAGCCGAAGTTCATCGAGACCGAGCACTTCATGCTCGACCTGCCCGCGTTCACCGACGTCCTCGGCGAGTACCTGCGCGGCAAGCAGGGGCTGTGGCGGCCGAACGTCCTGAAGTTCTCGCTGAACCTGCTGGACGACCTGCAGCCGCGCGCGATCAGCCGCGACCTCGACTGGGGCGTCCCGATCCCGCTGGACGGGTGGCGCGACAACCCGAACAAGAAGCTGTACGTGTGGTTCGACGCGGTCGTCGGCTACTTCTCGGCGTCCGTCGAGTGGGCGCGGCGGCAGGGCGACCCGGACCTGTGGCGCGGCTGGTGGCAGGACCCGGACGCCCTGTCGTACTACTTCATGGGCAAGGACAACATCGTCTTCCACTCCGAGATCTGGCCCGCGATGCTGTACGGCTACAGCGGGCTGGGCGACAAGGGCGGCGAGCCCGGGTCGCTGGGCGCCCTGAACGTCCCGACCGAGGTGGTGTCGTCCGAGTTCCTGACGATGGAGGGGAAGAAGTTCTCCTCGTCCCGCCAGATCGTCATCTACGTGAAGGACTTCATCGAGCGCTACGACGTGGACGCGCTGCGCTACTACGTCGCCGTCGCGGGCCCCGAGAACCAGGACACCGACTTCACCTGGTCGGAGTTCCGCCGCCGCAACAACGACGAACTGGTCGCGGCGTGGGGCAACCTGGTCAACCGGTCGGTGAACATGGCCGCGAAGAACTACGGTGCCGTCCCCGAGCCCGGTGACCTGAACGACGCGGACCGGGCGCTGATGGAGCGCAGCCGGAGCGCCTTCGCGGCCGTCGGCGCCGAACTCGAACGGTCCCGGTTCAAGAACGCGATCACCGAGGCGCTCGACGTCGTCCGCGACGCCAACAAGTACCTGTCCGACCAGGCGCCCTGGAAGCTGAAGGACGACCCGGCGCGCGTCCAGTCGATCCTGCACACCGCCCTCCAGGTGGTGGACGACGCGAAGACGCTGCTCACCCCGTTCCTGCCGAACTCGTCGCAGAAGGTGTACGAGATGCTCGGCGGCGAGGGCGTGTGGAGCGGCATGCCGGAACTGCAGGACGTGTCGGAGGACGGCGGCCCCGACTACCGGGTCCTCACCGGCGACTACGACGCGCGCGGGCCCGCTGGGAGTCGCGGCCGGTGCGTCCGGGCGTCCCGCTGGCCAAGCCGACGCCGCTGTTCAAGAAGCTGGACGAGTCGATGGTCGACGAGGAGCTCGCCCGGCTGGAGGGCGCGTGAGCAGCGGCGGGCAGGCGGCGCGCTCGTACGCGCCGCTGCCCGACCGGCTCCCGGTCGACGTCTTCGACAGCCACTGCCACCTCGACATCGTCGAGACGCCGGTGGACGAGCAGGTCGCCGCCGCGAAGGCGGCGGGCATCGCCCGGATCGTCACGATCGGCTGCGACCTGCCGTCGTCCCGGTTCGCCGTGGAGGCCGCCGGCGAGTTCGACGACGTGTACGCGGGCGTGGCGGTCCACCCGAACGAGACGACGGGGATCTCCGACGCCGTCCTGGCCGACATCGAGGCGATGGCCGCGCACCCGAAGGTGCGCGCCATCGGCGAGACCGGCCTGGACTACTACCGCGACTGGGCGCCCAAGGACGACCAGCACCGCTCGTTCCGCGCGCACATCGGCATCGCCAAGCGCACCGGCAAGGCCCTGGTGATCCACGACCGGGAGGCCCACGACGACGTCCTGGCGGTCCTCAAGGACGAGGGCGCGCCCGAAACGGTCGTGTTCCACTGCTACTCCGGGGACGCCGCGATGGCGGAGGTCTGCACGGAGAACGGGTACCTGATGAGCTTCGCCGGGAACGTCACGTTCAAGAACGCGGAGCCGCTGCGCGAGGCGCTGCGCGTCGCGCCCCTCGACCTGATCCTCGTCGAGACGGACGCGCCGTTCCTCACGCCCGTCCCGCACCGCGGCAAGCCCAACGCGTCCTACCTGATCCCGCACACCGTCCGCGCGATGGCCGAGATCAAGGGCGTCGGCGTCGACGAGTTGTGCAGCGCGATCGCGGCGAACGGGGAGCGCGCGTTCGGCCCCTGGTGACCGGGGCCGGCCGCGTCGCCGTCAGTCGCCGAGGCGGTACTGGAGGAAGGCGACCACGAGGGCCGCGTCCCGCAGGAGCGGATGGGCGGACGGTTCGGAGCGCAGCGCCCACGACCGTCCGCGGCACGCGGCCGTCGCCACGCGCGTCCCCGCGGCGTCGGTGACCTCCAGTACGCCCGGCCCGCGCCCGTCCACCGCCCCGACCTGCACGCCGTCCGGGTCGGTGAGGGTGTAGGCGCGCGGGCTCCAGCGGGTCCGCCGGATCACCAGACGCGTTCTCCCGGACGGGTCGGCCAGCACGTACTCGGGGCTCATGTGCCGGCGGACGTGGTGGTCGACGAACAGCAGCGGGCGGCCGGACGGGTCGTTCAGCGCCGCGATGCCCTGCGGGTCGAGGGCCTTGCCGACGAGCCGCAGGGGCTCCAGGAGGAGCTTCGCCTCCGACATGTGGAGACCGTGCGGCGCCGGACGCGTGTAGCCGTCCGGCGGTTCGGCACGGCGCAGTACGGCGTGCGGGCCGCCGTCCGGAACGGTCGCCTTGCGCCGGGTGACGACGAGCCGCGTCCCGTCCGGCGCGTCCAGCAGTTCGCGGGCGGTGGCCCGGCCGGACGCCGCCCGCCGCACCGTCCGCGCCGTGCCGAGGCCGCAGAGGACGATCAGGACGGCGAGGGGAACGAAGAGCGGGTACTGGTCGGTGATGCCGCCCGCGTAGGGGCCCATCGGGCCGATGTGCAGGGGGACGCGGGCGCCGTCGGGCGTGTCGGCGTCCTGGCCGTAGACGGAGCCCTCGCCGCGCCCGCCGCCCTCGACCGACCAGGTGGCCTTGCAGTACTCCGTCTGGGTCGTGGTCTTGCCCCCGGACGTGATCCTGCCGCAGTCCGTGATCGTCGCGGTGGCCTTCTCTCCGGCGGTGTACGTCCACACCATCATCGCCGGCCAGAAGACTGCGAGAACGACCGCGATCGCGAGCACGCAAAAGAGGAGATACCGCCGCCACACCATGATCGGGAAGCGTAGGGGCGGCGGCCGCCCCGGGCCTCTCGGGGCCGGTTCCGGTCAGGTGAAGTCCCGGGTGCGGTACTGGGCGAGGACGACGACGAGCGCGGCGTCGCGCAGCGGTTCGGGCGCCGTCTCCTCCGCCCGCAGCACCCAGTCGCGCCCGCGCACGCCCGCGGCGGCCACGCGCGTCCCGGCGGCGTCGGCGACCGCGAGCGTCCCGATGCCGGTCGCGTCCGGGCGGAGCCGAGCACGGCGCCCGACGGGTCCAGCAGCCGGTAGACGAGCGGGTGCGGCGCCTCGCGGCGGACGAGCAGCCGCGCCGTCCCGTCCGGGGCGAGCAGGACGATCTCGGGCTCGAACCGCGCGTCGGTGCGATGTTCGCAGAACATCAGCGTCCGCCCGTCCGGGTCCTGCAGGGCCTCGAACTCGACGGACGGCTCGTCCGGCACGGTCCCCGGCATCGGCCGGTGCGCCCGTTCGGGGCGTCCCGGCAGGTCGAGGCGGCGGGCGCCGGGCCCGGGACCGGACGACGCGCGCAGCACGGCGTACGGGGACCCGTCGGGGCGGCGGACCGCGTCGCGGGACACCAGGAGTGCGCCGGGCCCGGCGAGCAGGGAGTCGGCGAGCCTGCGTCCCCGGCGGCCGATGCCGCGCCGCATCCGGACGATCAGCGGCACGGCGAGGAGCAACGGCACCGTGGTGATCAGGGGCGGTATCAGCGCGGGATACGTCCTCGACGACCAGCCGTTCGCGTAGGGGCCGATCGGCCCGATCCGCACCGGGACCGTCGCCCCGTCCGGGGTGTCGGGGTCGAGGCCGCCGATCTTGCCCCCGTCGCGTGCCCCGCCGTCGGTGCGCCAGGCGCCGCGGCAGGTCGTCGCCGTACTGCGCCCGCTGCTCCTGGTCACGCACTCGGAAACCGTCGCGGTGCCCTTCTCGCCGAAGGCGAACGTGTACGCCAGGACGGCGGGCCAGATCGCCGGGCCGACCATGACGACGACGAGCAGCGTGATCGCGACGAGCCGCGCCCGGTTCACGCGCGCCACCTCAGTAGAGGCTGCGGAGCTTGACGAACGCGAGGGCGAGCGCGGCGTCGCGCAGCGGCGGCGCCGCGTCCTCCTCGATGCGCAGCACCCACGTCATGAGCCCGCGCCCGGCGGCCTCGGCGACCATCTTCTCGTCGGCGTCCCACACCTCCAGGCTGAGGATCCGGGCGCTGTCGGCGGGCCGGGCCGACCCGAGTTCGGCACCGGCGGGGTCCAGGATCCGGAACCGGGTCCCGTCGATCCGGCGGAGGAGCAGCCGCGGGTTGCCGGACGGGTCGAGCAGCACGGTCTCCGGCTCCAGCCGCTCGTCCGAGCGGTGCTCCAGCAGCATCAGCGGCCGCTCGTCGGCGTCCACCACCGACTGGTAGAAGGTGCGGCCGCCCTTCGGGACCGCGTCCTTGTCCTGCCGCCGCTCCCGGCCGGGCAGGTCGAGGCGCCGGTGGCCGGGCGGGGCCTCCGGCAGGTTCCGGACGAACGTGTGCGGCGTGCCGTCGGCGTGGCGGGTCTTGTCGTCGGAGACCAGCAGCGCCCCGGGCGCGGCGAGCAGCGAGTCGGCGAGTTTCCGGCCGGGCCGCAGGATGCCCCGGTAGAACATGATCTCGACCGCCACGAAGATCAGCAGCGGCACCGCGCCGAGGAGCGGCCCGAGCCACGCCCGGCCCCACCCGTGCGCGTACGGGCCCAGCGGACCGACCCGCACCTCGAACGTCCGGCCTTCGGCCTTGGTCGGGTCGAGGTTGTAGATCTCGCCGTCGCCGGTCCCGCCGCCCTCGGTGCGCCACGTGCCGCGGCAGATGTCCGGGTCGCCGGTGGCGCGCCCGTATCCCGGGCTGCCCACCTCGCATTCGGTGACGGACGCGGTCGCCTTCTCGCCCAGGTAGAACGTGTACGTGAGGATCACGGGGTAGACGGCCCACCCGCAGAACGCGACGACGGCGAGCGTGGTGAGGATGGTCTTGGCCCTGGACTTGCGGTGCTGCGGCCCGGCGGCCGCCGGTTCGGCGGACGGTGCGGGCCCGGGGGAGGACGGCATCGGGGGTCTCCTCGGTAGACGGGGGTGATTCGAGGCGGGGACGGCGGCGCGGGCCGGGTGCGCGGGTGCCACGGCCCGGAGTCACTCGATGTCGTTGTACCGGGCGAGGAGGAGGGCGATCAGGCCGTCGCGCAGTTCCGGCGACGCGATCGTCTCCGGCTTCAGCACCCAGGCGCCGTGCCGGCGGGCCGCGCTGAGGGCGAGGTCGCCGTCGGCGTCCCGGAGGGTGAGCTGCCGCAGCGACTTCGGCGTGATCGGCTTGACGATCGCGAGTTCGGTGCCCGCGGCGTCGAGCAGCCGGTGGGAGAGCATGTGCTCGCCCTCGCGGCGGGCCAGCAGGTACGGGACGCCCGACGGGTCGCGGAGCACGGTCTCGGGCTGCAGGCCGCGGTCGGAACGGTGCTCCAGGTACATGAGCGGCCGCCCGTCGGCGTCGTTGAGGACCTGGTACAGGCGCTTGCTGTCCTTCTTCTTGCCGAGCGTGACCTGGTCGGCCTCGTTCGGGGGACGGCCGGGCACGTCGAGTTCGCGGTGGCCGGGCGGCGGTCCCGGCAGCTTTTCGACGGAGGCGTGCCGGGTGCCGTCCGGACGGACGACGGCGTCGAGGGCGACGACGAGCGCGCCGGGCGCCGCGAACATCTCCGCGGCGGCCTTCTGCGATGGCAGGTAGACCATCCGGTAGGCGAAGTAGCAGAGGAGCCAGAGGACCAGGAGCGGCCCCGCGGCGACGGCGGGCGCGGGCCACGCCCGCTCCCAGCCGTGCGCGTACGGGCCGAGCGGGCCGATGCGCACCGCGAACGTCCGGCCTTCCGCGTCGGGCGCGTCGAGGTTGTAGATCTCCCCTTCGCCGGTCTTCCCGCCCTCGGTGCGCCACGTGCCGCGGCAGGTGTCCTGGTTGCGGGCGCTGCGGCCCCTGGCGTTGCCGCCCAGGTCGCATTCGGCGACGGTCGCGGTCGCCTTCTCCCCGAAGTGGAACGTGTACGTGAGGATCGCCGGGTAGACCGCCCAGGCGCAGAACAGGACGACGGCGATCCCCGTCAGGACCTTGCGCATGGACGTACGGGGCTTGATGACGGACGTTATGGGCGGCTCGGGTGAGGACGACATGGGGGGTGCTCCTCAGCAGCGGGTCGGCAGGGGGCCGGCGGGCGGTTCAGTAGGCGGTGCGGGTCTGGACGAGGGCGAGGACGAGCGCAGCATCGCGCAGCGGCGCGGGCGCGTCCACCTCGATCCGCAGCAGCCACTCGTTCCGCTTCCCGACGGCCACGGCGACCGGCGTCCCGCCCGCGTCCCGCACCTCCAGCGTCTGGACGCGGGCGCGGCCGGGCGGCCGGGCGGAACCGAGTTCGGCGCCCGCGGGGTCCAGCAGGCGGAACTCCATGTCGCCCACCCGGCGGACGAGCATCGCCGGGGCGCCGGACGTGTCGAGCAGGACGGTCTCGGGGTGCAGCTTCCGGTCCGAACGGTGTTCGAGGATCATCAGCGGGCGCTCGTCCGCGTCGAGGACGGACTGGAAGACGGTGCGTCCGGGCCCGGCCAGTTCGTCGTGACGTTCCGTCCGGCCGGGCAGGTCGAGGCGCTCGTGGCCGGGCGGCGGGCCCTCCAGGCGCCGGACGAGCGCGTGCGGCGTCCCGTCGGGGCGGCGCACCCCGGCGTCCGTGACGATCAGGCCGTCCGGCTCGTCGGTGATCGACTCGGCGAGCTTCAGGCGGTGGAAGACCTTCTTCCAGCGGAGTATCACGATGTAGGCGATCAGGGCGAGCAGGATGAATCCGCCGGAGACGACCGGCATGATCCAGGCCCGCTCCCACCCGTTCGCGTACGGTCCGAGCGGCCCGATCCGCACCTGGACGGTCTCGCCCGCGGCCTCGCGGACGTTCAGGTTGTAGATCTGGCCCCGGCCGGTCTCGCCGCCCTCGGTGCGCCAGGTGCCGTGGCAGCTTCCGGAACTCCGGCGGCCGTTGGTCGTCCCGCCGACGCCGCACGACTCGACCGAAGCGGTCGCTTTCTCCCCGGCCGCGAACGTGTACGCGATGACGCCCGTGTAGGCGCCCCACAGGGCGATGATCAGGACGGGGATGCCGATGAGCACGAGGCGGAGGCTGCGGCGCATGGTCGTCTGACGCCGTCCGGTGCGGGAGCGTTCCCACCGATCGTGGCCGCGGGCGGCCGGGGGAGGGCGCGGCTGCTGAGACAATCGTGGGATGGGGGAGACGCGGGGACTGCTCGGGCCGGCCGACGTCCGGGAGCTGGCGGGACGGCTCGGCGTGCGGCCGACGAAGACGCTCGGCCAGAACTTCGTGATCGACGCCAACACCGTGCGCCGGATCGTCCGCGCGGCGCGGCTCGACCCCGGCGACGTCGTGATCGAGGTCGGGCCGGGGCTCGGCTCGCTGACGCTGGCGCTGCTGCCGGAGGTCCGGCGGGTCGTCGCGGTGGAGATCGACCCCGTCCTGGCGGGCGAGCTGCCCGCGACGGCGGCGGCGCGCGCGCCCGAACTCGCGGACCGGCTGGAGGTCGTCCGGGCCGACGCGATGAAGATCACAGCGGTGCCCGGCCCGGCCCCCACGGCGCTGGTCGCGAACCTCCCGTACAACGTGGCGGTGCCGGTCGTGCTGAACCTGCTGGCGGCGCTGCCGTCCCTGGAGAAGGCGCTGGTCATGGTGCAGGCCGAGGTCGCCGACCGGATGGTCGCCGAGCCCGGCGGCAAGATCTACGGGGTGCCGTCGGTGAAGCTCGCCTGGTACGGGGACGCGCGCCGCGCTGGCCCCGTCGGGCGCGCGGTGTTCTGGCCCGTCCCGAACGTCGATTCCGGTCTCGTCGCGTTCACCCGGCGGGAGCCGCCGCCCGCGAACGCCACCCGTGAGCAGGTGTTCGCCGTGGTGGACGCCGCGTTCGCGCAGCGGCGCAAGACGCTGCGGGCGGCCCTCGCGGGCTGGGCGGGGTCGGCCGCGGCGGCCGAGGAGGCGCTGCGGGCGGCGGGCGTCGATCCGCGGGCGCGGGGCGAAGCTCTGGACGTGGCCTCCTTTGCCCGGATTGCCGAGTATGGTCCTTCAGGGCGGGGCGGAGCCCCCCAAGATCACGATCCCCCGGCGGCGGCCCCCGGGGACGCAGCGGACCCGGATGAGTCGGAGGACGATGGTGAAGGCGCGTTCGCGGACGGCGCGGGCGAGGATCCCGGTCGTGGCGACGGCCCTGATCGCGGTGGCGGGACTCACCGGGACGGTCGCGGCGGGATGCTCTGACGGCGCGGGCGCGGCCCCCGACATCACGACGACGGCGCGGGCCGGCGTCGCGCCCGTCCCCCCGGAGCAGGGCGCGTACTTCGGCGCCTGGCTGCCCGGCACCCCGGTCTCCGGCGGCGACGAGGGCGACGAGGGCGACGGCGGAGACGGCGGAGACGGGAGCGCGAGCCCCGAACCGTCCGAGAGTCCGTCCGCGAGCCCGTCCGCGAGTGTGAGCCCGAGCCCGAGTTCGTCCGGAAGCGGGAGCGGAGCGCCGGACGCCGACAAGCCCGAGATGTCGGACGTCACGGGGTTCGAGGGCGACCTCGGCCGCCGCCTCGACATCGTGCAGACCTACCACGGCTGGCAGGACGGCTTCCCCGGCGGCCTCGCCGCCGAGGTCGCCCGGTCCGACCGCCACCTGCTGCTGACCTGGGACGGCGGCGACACCCGCGAGATCGTCCAGGGCCGCTTCGACGAACTGGTCCGCGACCGCGCCCGCGCGATCAAGAAGCTCGGCAAGCCGGTGTTCCTGCGCTGGTCCCGCGACATGGACGAGCTCACCGAGGAGGAACGCGTCCACTCCCCGGCCGACTTCATCGCCGCCTGGAAGCACATGCGGAAGGTGTTCGCCGAGGAGAAGGTCGACAACGTCGCCTGGGTCTGGTGCCCCACCGCCCGCGGTTTCGGGACGCGCGACGCGGGCGCCTACTACCCGGGCGACGCGCACGTCGACTGGATCTGCGCCGACGCCCGTCCGAGCGGCGACTTCGACTACCAGGACCTGTCCGACTCGCTCAAGCCGTTCATGGACTGGGCCGACGACCGCGCCAAGCCCATCATGATCGCCGAGTTCGGGGTGCCCCGCTCCTACGGCGAGCGCCGCGCCGAATGGCTCCGCTCCGCCGCCGAGACCCTCCAGAACCCGCAGGTCAAGGCCGTCGTCTACTTCAACTCCGACGAACGCGCCGACGGCCCCCGCGACGAGCGGCACCGCTACGCGGTCACCGGCGACGAGCACGCGGTGTCCGCGCTGCGCGAGCTCGCCACCGCCCCGTACTTCAACCCCCGCAACCTCCCCGTCACCAGCGGGGGCTGACACGCCCGGCGGAGTGCGCGCACGCACCGGACGTCCCATAGGGTTCGGTGACGTGAATCCGGTGAGCGTGCGCGTCCCCGCCAAGGTCAACCTCCAGCTCGGCGTCGGCCCGCTGCGCGACGACGGCTACCACGACCTCGTCAACGTCTTCCACGCCGTGTCGCTGTTCGACGAGGTCACCGCCGAACCCGCGGACGACCTGCGGATCGCCGTCGAGGCCGCGCCCGGCTCCCGCGTCGCGATCGACGGCGTCCCGACCGGCGACGGCAACCTCGCCGCCCGCGCCGCCCGGCTCGGTCGCCGACGGCTCGGCGCGGCGCCCCGCGTCGCCCTGCGGATCCGCAAGGCGATCCCGGTCGCGGGCGGGATGGCGGGCGGCAGCGCCGACACGCCGCCGCCGCGCTGTCGCCTGCGCCCGCCTCTGGGACGACCCCGCCGCGCCCGCCCTCACCCGCGCGACCTGCTCGAACTCGCCGCGGACCTCGGCAGCGACGTCCCGTTCGCGCTGCTGGGCGGCACCGCCGTCGGCACCGGACGCGGCGAGCGCCTCGCCCCCGCCGCAGCCCGCGGCACCTTCCACTGGGTGTTCGCGACCGCCGACGGCGGCCTGTCCACCCCCGCCCGTCTACGCCGAATGCGCGGCTCCGCGCCGAGCGAGGCGTCGACGTCCCGTGGCCGGCGGCGCCCGGGGAACCGCCTGCGGCGTCGGCGGAACTGATGGCCGCGCTCGCCGCCGGGGACGCCAAGGCGCTCGGCGCCGCGCTCACCGCCGACCTGCAGCCCGCCGCGGTCGCGCTGCGCCGCGTCCCTGCGCGCCGCCCTGGCCGCCGGACGCGACCTCGGCGCCGTCGGCGCGCTCGTCTCCGGATCCGTCCTACCTGCGCGTTCCTC
>NZ_MKJY01000553.1 GCF_001942465.1 Actinomadura sp. CNU-125 | reverse complement strand
CCGGCCGCCCGTCCGCCGGGCCGCGCGGGGGACGGCCGCGCCGCCGCACCACGTGGTACAGCACCTCGCCCGCCGTGGACGGCGACGCCTCCCTCGACACCCGCACCCCGCCGTCGTCGTCCACGTCCGCCCGCACCGACGGGACGGCCGCGGGCGGCAGCCGCCGCTGGTGTTCGGCCGCGCCCGGCAGGTCGCGGACCAGCCCGAGCGCGTCCGCCAGCAGCCGCCACGCCCGGTCCGGGTCGCGTTCGGCGGCGGCCGGCTCGCGCAGCCGCAGCGCCGTGTCGAGCCGCCGCCGCGCCTCGGCGGCCAGCACCCGCTCCTCCGGCGGCTCCCCGCCGGTGCCGGGCGCCCGGGACGTCCTACGCGTCCGCCAACTCGGCCGCCGCGAACACCTCCCCGGCGTCCAGCAGCGTCCGCAGCCGCCCCGCGAGGCCGCCGGTCGCGCCCGGCCCGCCCTCCCGCAGCACCGCGAACACCAGCCGCCGCGCGTCCCCGGCGGCGACGCCCAGATCTCGGCGGAGTGCCGCAGCAGCGCCCGGTCCGACGCCCGCTGCCGCAGCCGCTCCCGCAGCCGGTCCACCACGTCGTAGAGCAGCAGCGCCGCCGGGTCCGTGCCCGACCGCAGCGCCGCCAGGATCGTCTCCGCGTGCGTCGTGCTGGTGTCGCGGGCCCGCCGCGCCCACCGCTCGCCCGCCGCCGCGACCGCCTCCCGGTCCGGACGCAGCGTCCGGTCCACGGCCGCGAACCCGTCGAGGACGTGCATCGGCCCGGTGAGCCGCTCCCCGAACACGAACGCGGCCAGATGCCGCTCGCCCAGCACGTCCAGCGACTCGCGCACCTTCCGGAACGCCGCGTACGGCGGCGCCGCCGGAAGCCGGTCGGGCTCGCGCACCTCGACGCCGTCCCCGGCCGCCAGCCGCGCCAGCTCGTCCGCCGTCATCCCCCCGGTCCGCGAGATCGCCGCGACCTCGCCGGGCGTCACCAGCCGCCGGCGCCGCCCGCCGCGTCCACCAGCCGGCGCCCGCGT
>NZ_MKJY01000552.1 GCF_001942465.1 Actinomadura sp. CNU-125 | reverse complement strand
CCCGCACTGGTTCAAGACGGCGGTGTTCTACGAGGTGTCGGTGCGCGGGTTCGCCGACTCCAACAACGACGGCTACGGCGACCTGCGCGGGCTCATCGGGAAGCTCGACCATCTGCAGTGGCTCGGCATCGACTGCCTCTGGCTCCTGCCGATCTACGAGTCGCCGCTCAAGGACGGCGGGTACGACATCGCCGAGTACACGAAGATCCTCCCGGAGTTCGGGGAGCTCGGGGACTTCGTGGAGCTGATCGAGGAGGCGCACGCGCGCGGGATCCGGGTGATCGCCGACCTCGTCATGAACCACACGTCCGACCGCCACCCGTGGTTCCAGGCGTCCCGCACCGATCCGGACGGCCCGTTCGGCGACTTCTACGTGTGGCACGACGACGACGAGAAGTACCCGGACGCGCGGATCATCTTCGTCGACACCGAGCAGTCGAACTGGACGTACGACCCGGTGCGCGGGCAGTACTACTGGCACCGCTTCTTCACGCACCAGCCCGACCTGAACTACGACAACCCCGATGTCCAGGACGCCATGCTGGAGAACCTGCGGTTCTGGCTCGACCTCGGCATCGACGGTTTCCGCCTCGACGCCGTCCCGTACCTGTACGAGCGCGAGGGGACGAACTGCGAGAACCTCCCCGAGACGCACGCGTACCTCAAGCGCGTGCGCGCCGAGGTCGATCGCCTCTACCCCGACCGCGTCCTGCTGGCCGAGGCGAACCAGTGGCCCGGCGACGTCGTGGAGTACTTCGGCGATCCGGGTGCGGGCGGCGACGAGTGCCACATGGCGTTCCACTTCCCGGTGATGCCGCGGATCTTCATGGCGGTGCGCCGCGAGCAGCGGTACCCCATCTCCGAGATCATGGCGCAGACCCCCAAGATCCCGGAGAACTGCCAGTGGGGCATCTTCCTGCGCAACCATGACGAGCTGACGCTGGAGATGGTCACCGACGAAGAGCGCGACTACATGTACGCCGAGTACGCGAAAGACCCGCGCATGAAGGCGAACATCGGCATCCGCCGCCG
>NZ_MKJY01000551.1 GCF_001942465.1 Actinomadura sp. CNU-125 | reverse complement strand
CGGATCTTCCGGGTCGACAACCCCCACACCAAGCCCGTCCCGTTCTGGGAACGCCTCCTGGCCGACATCGCCACCACCGACCCGGACGTGCTGTTCCTGGCCGAAGCATTCACCCGCCCCGCGATGATGCACACCCTGGGCAAGATCGGCTTCCACCAGTCCTACACCTACTTCACCTGGCGCAACTCCGCCGAAGAGCTGCAGGAGTACTTCACCGAGCTGTCCGGACCGGCGGCGGCGTACATGCGGCCGAACTGCTTCACCAACACCCCCGACATCCTGAACGAGTACCTGCAACACGGCGGACGGGCAGCGTTCGAGATCCGCGCGATCCTGGCCGCGCTCCTCTCCCCCACCTGGGGCATCTACTCCGGCTACGAACTCTGCGAGAACACCCCTGTGCGGCCCGGCAGCGAGGAATACCGCGACTCGGAGAAGTACCAGTTCCGGCCCCGCGACTGGGACGCCGCCGCGACGGCGGGCACCACGATCGCACCGCTGATCACGCAGCTGAACACGCTGCGCAACGCCCACCCCGCCCTCCAATGGCTGCGCAACCTGCACTTCCACCACGTCGACCAGCCCGAACTCCTCGTCTTCTCCAAACGGCGCCTCAACGACACCGTCCTGGCCGTCGTCAACCTCAACCCCCACCACGCACGCGAAGCCACCGTCCACCTCGACCTGCCCGCACTCGGACTCCCCGACGACCCCGCACACCCCTTCACCGTCCTGGACGAACTCGACGGCACCGCCTACACCTGGCACAAGACCAACTACGTCCACCTCGACCCCAGGACGAAGCCCGCGCACGTCTTCACGCTGCGGGAGGAGGAGAGGTGAGCCGCCCCCGCGAGCCAGGCGCGCACGAGCCCGGGGACCTGCCCGCCGCCGAATGCCCGGCCGAGTCCGTCCCGGCGCCGTCCGAGCCCGTCCCGGACGCCTTCAGCCCGGAGACGCCGCGCGACCCGCACTGGTTCAAGACGGCGGTGTTCTACGAGGTGTCGGTGCGCGGGTTCGCCGACTCCAACAACGACGGCTACG
>NZ_MKJY01000550.1 GCF_001942465.1 Actinomadura sp. CNU-125 | reverse complement strand
CAAAGGAATTGACGGGGGCCCGCACAAGCGGCGGAGCATGTTGCTTAATTCGACGCAACGCGAAGAACCTTACCAAGGCTTGACATCGCCGGAAATCCATCAGAGATGGTGGGTCCTTTTTGGGCCGGTGACAGGTGGTGCATGGCTGTCGTCAGCTCGTGTCGTGAGATGTTGGGTTAAGTCCCGCAACGAGCGCAACCCTCGTTCCATGTTGCCAGCACGTAATGGTGGGGACTCATGGGAGACCGCCGGGGTCAACTCGGAGGAAGGTGGGGATGACGTCAAGTCATCATGCCCCTTATGTCTTGGGCTGCAAACATGCTACAATGGCCGGTACAGAGGGCTGCGATACCGTGAGGTGGAGCGAATCCCTTAAAGCCGGTCTCAGTTCGGATCGAAGTCTGCAACTCGACTTCGTGAAGTCGGAGTCGCTAGTAATCGCAGATCAGCAACGCTGCGGTGAATACGTTCCCGGGCCTTGTACACACCGCCCGTCACGTCACGAAAGTCGGCAACACCCGAAGCCCGTGGCCCAACCAGCAATGGGGGGAGCGGTCGAAGGTGGGGCCGGCGATTGGGACGAAGTCGTAACAAGGTAGCCGTACCGGAAGGTGCGGCTGGATCACCTCCTTTCTAAGGAGCATCAGCTGGCCAGGCCGCCTCGGTGGAGGGGTCGTGGTCGGTGGCCGCTGTTGACGGCGAATGTTCGTCAAGCGGCTGCTCATAGATGTGGAGCACTGGTTATTCAGTCTGTCGGCTGTGCGGCTCGGCTAGTACCGCCCCTTTGCGGGGGAGTGGGAACGACGAGCTCCGGGCGGCCGGCAGGTTGGACACGCTGTTGGGTCCTGAGGAAACGGGCATGTTTCTTCGGACTGCGGGACCAGGTCCCGTGCCCCTGTTCGGGGGTGCGGCCTGGTGGGCCCGGTTGTTTTTTGAGAACTACACAGTGGACGCGAGCATCTCTGGTGAGGCTCGATCATTTAGGTGGTCGTGTCTCATCTGCGATTTGTTTTGATCGTTTTGTGTGTTCAAGTTTTTAAGGGCATACGGTGGATGCCTTGGCATCAGGAGCCG
>NZ_MKJY01000549.1 GCF_001942465.1 Actinomadura sp. CNU-125 | reverse complement strand
GCCAACGCGTTCGATCGGCGTGCGTGGCAGCGGGGTGAGAAGCCGAAGGTGCAGACGCGGCTGCTGGCGGGCGGTGTTGCGCTGGTCGTGGTGGCGGCGACGGTGTTCGGGGTGGGTGCGCTGATCTCCTACCAGCAGGACCGGGAGGAGAAGGAGCGCAAGGAGAACGCGGCGACGAGCCGGCGGCTGACCGATCCGGTCGAGAAGCCGTCGCCGAGCCCGTCGGCGGGGAAGCCGTCGGCGTCGCCGAGCGCCCGGGCGAAGCCGGAGGGCGGTGCGGAGGCGGCGCGGGTGGAGCCGCGGAGCCCCACGCCGAAGGCCGAGGTCGCGAGGGGCGGCCCGAAGTCGCGGTTCCCCACGGGCCCGAACTTCCAGACCACCACCGACGTGCTGCTCCGCAACGTGGTGACGGGCCTGTGCGCGGACGTGCCGGGGTTCGGCAAGGGGACAGAGGACGGGCCGGTCGAGCAGTACCGGTGCACCAGGTCCACGAAGGACAACCTGCTCTGGGATCTGGTGGTCAACCAGCCCGGCGCGGGACCGGGCGGTGCGGACCTGTTCACCATCCGCAACGCCAAGGACGGCTTCTGCATGGACGTCCACGCATACGGGCCGCCGAAGATGCGGACCCGCGTGAACGAGTTCTACTGCAGGCCGGGCAGCGGCGACAACCAGATGTGGTACCTGGAGCGGAAAGGGCCGGGCCGGTTCTGGATCCGCAACCACAAGGGCGGGATGTGCCTGGAGGTGGCCGGTGAGAAGGGGGCGGGCCGGCAGGGCGCCGACCTGCTCACCTACCCGTGCTCGATGACCGACGACCACCTCTGGTCCTTCGCCTGACCGTGACGATCGCCTTCACCATCCGACGGATTCGACGACCAGCGAGGAAGCACAGATGAGCGAGCAGGACGACGTCGAGCGCAAGCGCCGGGAACGGGTGAGTCTGGCGAACGCGTTCGATCGGCGTGCGTGGCAGCGGGGTGAGAAGCCGAAGGTGCAGACTCGGCTGCTGGCGGGCGGTGTCGCATTGGTCGTGGTGGCGGCGACGGTGTTCGGGGTCGGTGCGCTGATCTCCTACCA
>NZ_MKJY01000548.1 GCF_001942465.1 Actinomadura sp. CNU-125 | reverse complement strand
GCGAAGATCGCTCCGTTCGCGGCGGAGGTGGACGAGGAGTCCCGGTTCCCGCGCGAGGCGCTGGATGCGCTGGTGGCCAATGATCTGCACGCGGTGCACGTGCCGGAGGCGTACGGGGGTGCGGGGGCCGACGCGCTGGCGACGGTGATCGTGATCGAGGAGGTCGCGCGGGCGTGCGGGTCGTCGTCGTTGATTCCGGCGGTGAACAAGCTGGGGACGGTGCCGGTGCTGCTGTCGGGGTCGGAGGAGCTGAAGGAGAAGTTCCTGGCGCCGGTGGCGGCGGGGGAGGCGATGTTCTCTTACGCGTTGTCGGAGGCCGACGCCGGTTCGGACGCCGCCGGGATGAAGACGCGTGCGGTGCGCGACGGTGACGTCTGGGTGCTCAACGGCGCCAAGATGTGGATCACCAACGCGGGGGAGTCGAAGTTCTACACGGTGATGGCGGTGACGGAGCCGGGTGCGGGTGCGCGGGGGATTTCGGCGTTCGTGGTGGATGCCGGTGATGCGGGGGTGTCGTTCGGTCCCAAGGAGCGCAAGCTGGGGATCAAGGGGTCGCCGACGCGTCAGGTGATTTTGGAGGGTGTGCGGATTCCGGCGGATCGGATGATCGGTGCGCCGGGGACGGGGTTCAAGACGGCGCTGGCGACGCTGGACCATACGCGGATCACGATCGCTGCGCAGGCGCTGGGGATCGCGCAGGGGGCGTTGGATTTCGCGGTGGGGTATGTGAAGGAGCGGCGTCAGTTCGGTAAGCCCGTCAGCGATTTTCAGGGTGTGCAGTTCATGCTGGCGGACATGGCGATGCGGTTGGAGGCGGCCCGGCAGCTGACGTATCACGCGGCGGTCAAGTCCGAGCGGGCGATGCTGGGGGAGAAGGTCGCGGATCTGACGTTCGTGTCGTCGGCGTGCAAGACGATGGCGTCGGATGTGGCGATGGACGTGACGACCGATGCGGTGCAGTTGCTGGGCGGGTACGGGTACACGCGTGATTTCCCGGTGGAGCGGATGATGCGCGATGCCAAGATCACGCAGATCTACGAGGGGACCAACCAGATCCAGCGGATGGTCATGGCCCGCCAGCTCCTCAAGTAACCGGC
>NZ_MKJY01000547.1 GCF_001942465.1 Actinomadura sp. CNU-125 | reverse complement strand
GGTGCGGGCGGCGGCGAGGAGCCGGGCGGTCTCCCGTGACGGGACGGTCGCCCGCGGCCTCCCCGGACGGCGCGGCCGCGCGGACGGTCGCGGCGGCACCGAGCAGCCGGGCGGCCTGATCGGCCCGGCCCGCGAGGAGCCGGGCGCCCGCGAGACCCTCCAGGGCGGACGCGATGGCGGCGCCGTCACCGAGGACGCGCGCGGCGGCGAGGCCGTCGAGATGGTGGACGGCGGCGGCGTCGGCGAGGGCCGCGCCGAGCGAGCGGCCCGCGTGCACGACCCGTCCGCGCTCGATCCAGTACCAGGCGAGGGACGCGGTCAGGCGGAGCGCGAGCCGGGCGTCCCGGCGCCGGACGGCGCTCTCCAGCGCGGCGCGCAGATTGGCCGCCTCGGCGTCGAGCCGGGCGAGCCAGCGGATGCGGCTGTGCCCGGCGCGGTAGGCGTCGGCGCATTCCGCGACGCGGGCGTAGTAGTCGTCGCGGCGGGCCCGGACGGCGTCGCTCTCCCCCGCCTCGGCGAGGCGGGCGAGAGCGAACGCCGCGACCGACTCCAGGAGCCGGTAGCGGACACCGCCGGGGTCGTCGGCGGTCAGCACCAGCGACCGGTCGACGAGCCGGACGATCACGTCCATGACATCGGCCTCGGCGACGTCGCCGCCGGCGCAGGTCTGCTCGGCGGCCTCCAGGGTGCAGCCGCCCACGTGGACGGCGAGGCGGCGCAGGACGGCGCGTTCGGCGGGGCCGAGCGGCTCCCAGCTCCACGCGATCGCCGCGTGCAGCGTCCGCTGCCGGTCCGGGACGTCGCGGCGGTCGGAGCGCAGCACCCGGAAGCGGTCGTCAAGGCGTTCGGCGAGGGTCTGCGGGCCGAGCGCCCGGACGCGTGCGGCGGCGAGTTCGAGAGCGAGCGGCAGCCCGTCGAGGCGGCGGCACACGGCGGCGACGGCGGCCGCGTTCGACGCGTCGAGCCTGAACCCGGGATCGGCCGCCACCGCCCGCGCCACGAACAACCGCACGGAAGCGACCCGCGCGTGCGCCTCCGGTTCGGCCCCCGCCGACCGGACGCGAACGTTCGGTTCGTCGTGTTCGTCCGGGGGCGGGGGGAGTTCGAGG
>NZ_MKJY01000546.1 GCF_001942465.1 Actinomadura sp. CNU-125 | reverse complement strand
GTGATCTCCTTCTCGGACACGTAGGCGTTCTGCAGCCGCATGGGCTTGCTCGCGCCCATCGGCAGGAACAGCGCGTCGCCCTGCCCGACGAGCTTCTCCGCGCCGGGCTGGTCGAGGATGACGCGGCTGTCGGACAGCGACGACGTCGCGAACGCCAGCCGGGACGGGACGTTCGCCTTGATCAGCCCGGTGACGACGTCCACCGACGGCCGCTGCGTGGCCAGCACCAGGTGGATCCCGGCGGCGCGGGCGAGCTGGGTGATGCGGACGACCGAGTCCTCGACGTCGCGCGGCGCGACCATCATCAGGTCGGCCAGCTCGTCGACGATGACCAGCATGTACGGGTACGGCGTGTAGACGCGCTCGCTGCCGGGCGGCGGCTTCAGCTTGCCCGCCTTGACGGCCTTGTTGAAGTCGTCGATGTGCCGGTAGCCGGACGCGGCGAGGTCGTCGTAGCGGCGGTCCATCTCCCCGACGACCCAGTCGAGGGCCTCGGCGGCCTTCTTCGGGTTGGTGATGATCGGCGTGATCAGGTGCGGGATGCCCTGGTACATCGTCAGCTCGACCCGCTTGGGGTCGACCAGGATCATCCGGACCTCGTCCGGCGTCGCCCGCATCAGGATCGAGGTGATGAGCCCGTTGATGCAGGTCGACTTACCGGCGCCGGTCGCGCCCGCGATCAGGATGTGCGGCATCTTCGCCAGGTTCGCCACGACCGTGCGTCCCTCGACGTCCTTGCCCAGCCCGACGATCATCGGGTGGTGCTCGTTCGTCGCGGCCGGGGCGCGCAGCACGTCGCCGAGACTGACGATGTCCTTGTCGGTGTTGGGGATCTCCACCCCGATCGCCGACTTGCCGGGGATCGGGGAGATGATCCGCACATCGGCGCTCTTGACCGCGTACGCGATGTTCTTGGTGAGCGCGGTGACCTTCTCGACCTTCACCGCCGGACCCAGCTCGATCTCGTACCGGGTGATCGTCGGACCGCGGGTGAAGCCGGTGACCTGCGCGTCGATGTCGAACTGCTCCAGCACCCCGGTGAGCGCGTTCACGACGGTGTCGTTGGCCTTGGTGCGCGGCTTGGTCGTGCTGCCCGGCCGCAGCGCCGACGGCTCGGGCAGCA
>NZ_MKJY01000545.1 GCF_001942465.1 Actinomadura sp. CNU-125 | reverse complement strand
CCTGCGACTCGGGCCGACCGACGGCCCGCCGCAGCGCCGACACCGCCTTTCGAGGCGGGTAACGGCCGAGACGGCCGGGGAACGCGCCCTGCGACAACTCGATGACGCGGCCGTCTGGGCGCGGCGCGAGTCGGTCGTCCCACCTGTCCGGCACTTCCGCCATCTGTCGCACACAGGAGCCGGCGTTCAGCGGCGAGGGCATGCCCGTGTCCACTCGACGCCCCCGATTGCGCGTCGTCCGTTCTCGGAGGCATTCCAGATGAGCGCACACCCCGAGCACGAGGCATGCGCGCTCTGTGGATCTCGCCGACCGTTACGCTCGGCGACGGCTGTGCATCAAGGCGTCCGGCGGCTCAGGCTCGCCCCCGAAGGACGTCTTCGGGGCGGTCGTCCCGGCCGAGTACGAGCTTCCGGTAGAGGCCGTCCTCGGCGGCGAGTTCACTGTGCGTGCCGCGCTGGACGATGCGGCCCCGGTCGAGGACGAGGATCTGGTCGGCGCGGCGGACGGTGTCGAGGTTGTGGGCGATGACGAGCACGCTTCCGGACGCCGCGAGGCGGCGGGCGGCCTCGCCGATGAGACGGGCGTTCGCGGGGTCGAGGGCCGAGGTGGCCTCGTCCATCACGGTGAGCGGTGCGGCTTTGAGCAGGGCTCGGGCGACGCACACGCGTTGCCGCTCGCCGCCCGACAGGCGGCTCCCGGCGGGCCCGACGGGGCTGTCGATCCCGTCGGGCGACTCGGCGATCGTGCGTTCGAGTCCCGCGGCGCGGACGGCGGCGGCCAGGTCGGGGTCGGACGCGTCGGGGCGTGCGATGCGGATGTTCTCGCGGATGGTGGTGTCGAGCAGGTGGTCGTCCTGAAGCACGGTGCCGATGCGTGCGTAGAGGTCCTCTGGCCGCAGGGTGCGAAGATCGGCGCCGTCGAGGGCGATGTGCCCGTCGGTGGGGTCCCAGAACCGGGTGAGCAGTCGCAGCAGGGTGGTCTTCCCCGCGCCCGAGGGCCCGACGAGCGCGGTGAGCCCGCGGCGGGGCAGGACGAGGGAGACGTCCTCGAGTACGGGCCGGTCGTCGTAGCGGAACGAGACGTGCTCGGCGCGGGCGATGTCCGCGCCGGCGGACGCGACGGGTCCGGACGGTGCGTCGAGGACGGGCAGGGCGGGCGTGTCGA
>NZ_MKJY01000544.1 GCF_001942465.1 Actinomadura sp. CNU-125 | reverse complement strand
GGTCGGGACGGCGCCCCAATGAGCGGGTTCGTGTTCCTTGAGCCGGACGCCCATCTCACCCCTGCGGAGGTGGAGCGGGACCTCCACACACTTCAACAACGAGATCGCCCGCGCCCAGAACGCGCTGCGGCAGGCGCGGGAGCGGGAACTTGACGCCCGCAAGATCCGCGACCGGACCCGCGACCGGCTGCTGCTCTCGAATGAATGCCCCCACGTGGGCCGCGCCGCGGGGGACGTCACTGTCGCCGTCCGTGACGCGTGGGTCAACACCCAGCTCGACACGGAGCTGTGGATCTACAGGACCGCGAAGGTCCAGCGGGAAGACGCCGAAGCGTACGTGTGGGCGATCAAGGACCAGATCGAGGTCCTGCGCTCCATCGGTGTCCTGTCCCGCCAAGCCTTCGACTTGTCGGGGAGGACGAGGTAGTTGAGTAAGGACGAGGCTGCGTTGGCCCTCGCACTCATCAAGGTGCTGCAGGACCGGCTCAAGAAGGCGAGGACGACCACCGCCACGGCCGTCACCGACACGTGGAAGGTCAGCGACCGCAACGCCGCGGTCCTCCCCGGCGACACGAAGATCGGGTCGATCACCCTCGCGAAGGGCAAGACCACCGCCGAAGTCGACGACGAGGACGCCTTCCTGGAGTGGGTGCTGGTCACCCACCCCGGCGAGGTCGAGCAGAAGTTCGTTGTCCAGGTGAAGCCCGACTTCATCGACCGGATGCTGGCGTTCGCGCGGCAGACCGGCAGCGTCGTCGACCCGGCGACGGGCGAGGTGATCCCCGGACTGCTCGTCCGCGAGGGCGACCCGCACCCGATGGTCACCCTCGAACGTGACGCTGCGGACCTCGTCGCGAGGGCGTGGCAGGACGGCCAACTCGGTGAACTCCTGGGCGGGCTGTTCCGCCCCGAGCTCGAGGCGGGGGACCAGTGAACCGCACCAGTCGTCTGCAGCGCCGCACGCCCTTGTCGTCGGGGAAGCCGCTCGAGCGCCGCACCCCGTTGCATGCCGCCACCACGCTTGCGCGGGTGACTCCGTTGGCGCTGGTCAGCCGGAAGCGCCGCGCGGAAAACCGCGAACGCCGCACGGTCGTCCACGCGACGTTCGGAGACGCCCCGACGTGCGCGGTCCCTGATTGCGGTCGTCCTGCGGACGACGTCCACGAGCCCCTCACGCGCGCCCG
>NZ_MKJY01000543.1 GCF_001942465.1 Actinomadura sp. CNU-125 | reverse complement strand
CCGGCACCTTCCATCCCGCCCCCGATCCCGCTCCAGCCGACGGCTCGTCCGGTGCCGGTGGTCCGTTGGGTGATGTGTCGGCTGTGTCCGGCGGACGGGCCGCGGCGTCGGGGCGTCCGATGTTGAGGCGGGTGTTCCCGGTGCCGATGGCCTTGCCGGTGGCGCGTCGGGTGATGTGTCGGCTGTGTCTGGCGACGCGCACCGAACGGCTCGTCCGGTGTCGAGGCGGGTGTTCCCGGTGCTTACGGCGCTGGCGACGGCTCGTCCGGTGCGGGGGGTGGTGGGATCGGCGACTTCGGGGGGCGGGAGGGGTGCGAGCTGGTCGCGGACGGCGGCGGGGCCACGGTCACGGCCGGGGACGTCGAGGGGGTGTTCCGGGGGGCGGTGACGTTCGCGCAGCTCGTCCGGCCGGACGGGGACGGCGGGGGCGTCGTGCCCCGGGTGCGGATCGCGGACGGGCCCGCGTTCGCGTGGCGGGGGCTGTCCCTCGACGTGGTCCGGCGGTTCTTCACCGTCGACCAGGTGAAGAAGGTCGTCGACCTGCTCGCCCTCTACAAGTTCACGTCCTGCACCTGCATCTCACCGACAGCCAGGCGTGGCGGCTGGAGATCGGCGGGTGGCCGGGGCTGACCGATCCGGCGAACTGGCCTGGTCGGCTGACGCACGCCGACGAGGGCGTCCGGCCCTACTACACGCGGGACGACTTCCGCGAGATCGTCGAGTACGCGGAGGCGCGGTTCGTCACCGTCGTGCCGGAGCTCGACATGCCGGGGCACACGCTCGCGGCCGTCCGCGCGTACCCCGGACTGCAGGGGCCGGACGAGCCGGTGCACAAGCTCCTCGCGTACCTGCATCCGCGCGGGGACGCGACGTGGCGGTTCGTCGACGACGTGCTGCGGGAGGTCGCGGCGCTCGCGCCGGGGCCGTTCGTGCACATCGGCGGGGACGAGGCGTTCGGCATGCCCGACGAGCTGTACCGGGAGTTCGCGGCGCGCGCGCTGGAGGCCGGACGGGCGACCGGCAAGCGGGTCGTCGCGTGGCAGGAGGCGGCGCGTTCGGGGGCGCTCGACCCGGCGGACGTGGTGCAGGAGTGGGTCGGTGCGGGCGACGAGTTCGACGCCGACGCCGCCCGCGAGCGGATCCCGTCGGAGTACCACGCGCTGGTCGAGGCGATGGCGGCGGCGTTCGCCGAGTCGGCGCGCGACGTCCCGGCGGCCGTCGCCGCCGGGGCGCCGGTGCTCGCGTCGGCGAGCAGCGTCCTGTACCTCGACCGGCGGTACGCGGAGGATTCGCGGGACGCGGCGCAGACCGCGCGGCGCACGGTCGTGGGGCACGAGTCGTACGAGCCGCGCACCTGCCGTGAGCTGTTCGACTGGACGCCCGGCACGCTCGCCGAGATCCCGGCCGGTGCGCGCCTCGCGGGCGTCGAGGCGGCGATCTGGTGCGAGACGGTCGAGGGGTTCGACGACCTCGCGTTCCTGCTGCTGCCGAGGCTCGCGGGCATCGCCGAGAAGGCGTGGACGCCCGGACGGACGGGGTGGGACGGCCACCGCGTCCGGCTCGCCTGCCATCCGGCGTGGTGGGAGGCGCTCGGCTGGCGCGGCCACTACCGCTCGACGGTCGCGTTCGCGGAGTAGTGCTCCAGGACGGCCCGGGCGATCCGCTCGGGCGTTCGGCGACCATGTCGTGGCTCGCGTCCAGTTCGAGGACGCGCAGGTGGGGCCGGTCGGCGAGGAGGGGGAGCAGGTCGCGGCGGAGGCCGGCGCGGAGCGCGGGCATGAGGTCGCCGACGCGTCCGGGCAGGCCGGGCAGGTTCTCGGTGGCGAGGACGAACAGGGCCGGGCAGCGGACGCCGGCCACGGCCGGGACGCCGTCCCGGAAGTGCGGGTCGTACCGGACCTGCCCGGCGAGCGCGGCGTCCGGCCGGACGTGGACGCCTTCGCCGGTGGTGCGCAGCGCCCGCTCGGGGAGCAGCGCGGCGTGCGCTCGGCGAGCGGCCGGGCCATCGCCTCGGCCTGGGCGTCGAAGACGGCCTTCAGTTCGGCGAGCAGCGAAACCAGTTCGTCCGGTGCGATGCCGTCGTAGTGGTGCGGGTCGGTCTCGGCGGAGCGCAGGCCGTCGAGGTTGACGATGCCGGGCCCGTCCGGGTGCCGCAGCGCCCACCGCACGGCGACCATGCCGCCGAGGGAGTGGCCGACCAGGAGGGGCGCCCGCAGTTCGAGGCGGTCGATGACCGCCTGCACGTCGTCCAGGACCGCCTCCCAGTCCCACGGCCCGTCACCGGACAGCCCGTGGCCGCGCAGGTCCATGGCGACGACCCGGTGGGCGCCGGTGAGCAGCGGTGCGAGCGCGTTCCAGTGCAGCAGCGTGCCGCCGAGTCCGTGCAGGAGCAGGACGGGCGGGCCGTCGCCGCCGTGGTCGCGGACGGCGAGGCGGACGGGACGGTCGTCGATGATCGAGTCTCGTGCGGGCACGGTGCGCTCCTACGGGCGGTCGAGTCGGTCGCGGATGGAGGAGGTCGTGACGCCGCCGTCCGGGTGCCTGCCGAGCTTGCCGCGTTTGACCAGGTCGTGGACGCCCTGCCGGGTGATGCCGAGCATCGCTCCGGCGGTCGAGTACGGCACGGCGTCCGCCGCGGGGTGGCCGGTCACGCGCGCCACGGCGCGTCCCAGCGCGGTGCGCCACCATGCGGCGGGCGGGTCGAAGGGCGCGTCGCCGGGGAACAGCGCCGCGATGAGCCGGGCCGCGGTCGCGGTGGCCCGCTGCCGGTCGGGGCCGAGCAGCTGGGCGGCCCAGACCTCGGCCTCCACGCGCAGGCGGTCCCTGATCGGTTCGAGGAGTTCGCCGGACGTCAGCAGGATCTCCAGCGGGTCCAGGAGCCGTGTTTCCAGCAGTCCGGCCAGCTCGGCCGCCAGTTCGACGTGTTCGTCGGTGGTCGTCACTTGACGGACGATAGCAAGTACTTGCTATGAAGTGTCAAGTAGTGCGCCGTCCACCGGTCGGTGGACAACGGGTTCAGCCGGTCGAGGCTGTCGGCGGTGCCGCCCCCGCGACCAGCATTGACGGCATGACGAGAGTTGCGGAGTCGGCGAGCGGGAGTCCGGTCACGGAGCCGGACGAGGTGGTGCGGCTGCAGGCCGTGCGCAAGGTGTACGGAGGTCCCAAGCGCGGGACGGCGGCCCTGGACGGCCTGACCGTCGGGCTGCCGCGCGGGACGTTCACCGCGGTGATGGGCGCGTCCGGTTCGGGCAAGAGCACGTTCCTGCACTGCGCGGCGGGACTGGAGCGGCCGACGTCCGGATCGGTGCGGCTGGACGGTACGGACCTGGGCTCGCTCGGCGAGCGGGCCCTCACCCGGCTGCGCCGCGAGCGGATCGGGTTCGTGTTCCAGGCGTTCAACCTGCTTCCGGCGCTGACCGTGGTGGACAACGTGACGCTGCCGCTGCGGCTGGCGGGGCGGCGGCCAGACCGGGACGCGGTGGCGGACGTGCTGGAGCGGGTCGGGCTGGCGACCGGCGCGGCCACCGCCCCGCGGAACTGTCGGGCGGGCAGCAGCAGCGGGTGGCGATCGCCCGGGCGCTGGTCACCCGGCCCGCGGTGATCTTCGGCGACGAGCCGACCGGCGCGCTCGACACCGGCAACGCGCGCGGGGTGCTGGCGCTGCTGCGGGAGGTCGTCGCGGACGCGGGACGGACGGTCGTCATGGTCACCCACGACCGGTGGCGGCCTCGTACGCCGACCGGGTGGTGTTCCTGTCGGACGGCCGGATCGCGGGCGCGCTGAACCGGCCCACGACCGAGCGGGTGGCCGAGTGGATGACCCGGCTGCGCGGCGAGGCGCCGCAGGCCGGGGACGGGACGGGCGCGCGGGCGGCGCGGGCGGCGACGAGAACGTGCGGGAGCTGTGGTGATCGGCATTTCGTTGCGCATGCTGCGCTTCCACGCGGGCGGGTACCTCGCCGCGTTCGTCGCGATGTTCCTCGGCGCCGTGATCGTGATCGGCTGCGGCGGGCTGCTGGAGTCCGGGATCCACCGGGCGGCGCCGCCGCAGCGGCTCGGCGCCGCGCCGATCGTGGTGACCGGGGACCAGCGCTACCACGGCACCGCCTCCGACGAGGTGTTCGCCGAGCGGGTCCCGCTGGACGCGGGACTGGCGGACGAGCTGGCGGCCGTGCCCGGCGTGACCGGCGTGGCGGCCGACGTGTCGTTCCCCGTCCGGCGGACGGACGACGGCCGGGAGCTGACCGGGCACGGCTGGTCGTCGGCGCGGCTCGCACCCGCCGCGCTCGTCCGGGGTGCGGCACCGTCCGAGGCCGGGGAGGTCGTGCTGCCCGCCGGGTTCGGGACGGGCGTCGGCGCGACGGTCGAGCTGCTCGTGGGCGGCGGCGCGGCGCGCTACCGGGTGTCCGGGCTGGTCGATGGCGCGGGCGCGATCTACCTGACCGACGCCGAGGCCGGACGGGCCACCGGACGTCCCGGCAAGGTCGACTCCCTCGGCGTGTTCACCGCGCCGGGGACCGACGCGGCGGCGGTGAAGCGCGACGTCGCCGCCGTGGTGGACGGACGGCAGGCCGCCGTGCTGACCGGCGACGAGCGGGGCCGCGCGGAGGACCCGGGCGTCATGTCCGAGGGCGAGGACCTGATCCCCCTCGCCGCGGCGTTCGGCGGGCTGTCGGCCATGGTGACGGTGTTCGGCGTGGCCGCGACGCTGGGTCTGGCGATCCGGCGGCGGCAGCGCGAGACGGCGCTGCTGCGGGCCGTCGGCGCCACCCCCGGCCAGGTCCGCCGGTCGGTCGTCGGCGAGACGATGCTGCTCGCGGCCGCCGCCACCGGGCTCGCCTGCCTGCCCGGCCCGTACGTCGGGCGGTGGCTGCTCGCCGCGTTCGCCGAGGCGGGCGCGGTGCCGGAGACGCTGGCGTACCGGGCGGGGAGCGTCCCGCTGATCGCCGGAGTGTGCACCGCGCTGCTCACCGCACTGGCCGCCGCGTTCGTCGCGGCGCACGGCGCGGCCCGCACCCGTCCCGTCGAGGCGCTCGCGGAGGCGTCCGTGGAGAAGCGCCGGTTCGGGACGGTCCGGATCGTCGCGGGGCTGGGGTTCGTCGCGGGCGGCGCGGCCCTGGCGCTGGGCACGGCCCGGGCGGACGGTCCCGACGCGGCCGGGGTCGCGACCCCCGCCGCGATGGTGTGGACGGCCGGGGTCGCGCTGCTGGGGCCCGTCCTGGCCGCGGTCGTGACGGCGGCGCTGCGCCGGCCGCTGCGCGCCGTGACCGGATTCGCCGGTCACCTGGCCACCGAGAACGCCCGGGCCCGCATCGCGCGGCTGACCGGCGTGGTGGTGCCGGTGATGCTGGCCGCCGGGCTGGCCCTGTCGCTGGTCTACATGCAGACCACGCAGGCGAAGGGGGCGCGGGACGCGTTCGAGGACGGTCTGCGCGCCGACCTGGCGGTCACCTCCGCCGCCGGTGGCCTGTCCCCGGCGACGGTCGGCGAGATCGCCCGGCACCCCGGTGTCGCGGCGGCGTCGGCGCAGGTCACCAGCACCGGTTACATCGAACCCGCGGAACTGTCCGGGCCGCTCGTCCACGAGGGCGACGCGGGCGAGGGCGCCCCGCAGCCGCCCACGATGGCGCTGCTCGGCGTCACCGCGGGCGCGGTGGAACCGACGACGGCGTTCCGCGCCGCGAGCGGCAGCCTGGACGCCCTCGACGGTGCGACGGTCGCGCTGCCCGAGCGGTACGCCGGACCCTACGAGATCGGCGACACGGTCCCGATGCGGCTCGGCGACGGCAGTCGCGCCGCCCTCGAACTCGTCGCGACCGTGGCGTCCCGGCCCGGCTACGAGACGGCGCTGCTCCCCGCGGAGAGCCTGCTGCCCCACACCGACGGCGGTCTCGTCCCGCAGATCCTGGTGACGGCCGAGCCCGGCGCCGACCGGGCCCGGCTCGCCCGTGCGCTCGCCGAGACCGGCCCCGGCCTGCGGGTCGTCGACCGGGAGACGCTGTCGGAACTGCGCGCCGAGCAGGACGACACGCAGGCGTGGATGGCCTGGCTCGTCCTCGCCGTCGTCGTCGGCTACGCCGCGATCGCCCTGGTCAACGCCCAGATCATCGCGACGGGGGAGCGGCGGCGCGAGTTCGGGCTGCTGCGGCTCGCGGGCGCCGCGCGGCGGCAGGTGCTCCGCATGATGGCGGTGGAGGCGCTGCTGGTCACCGCGGTCGGCGTCGCGGCGGGACTGCTGGTCGCCGCGGCGACGCTGGTGCCGCTGAGCCTGAGCGTCCTGGACGCCCCGGTCCCGGCGGGCTCCCCGTGGATCCTGGCCGCGGTGATCGCCGCCGCGCTCGGGCTGACCCTGGCCGCGACGCTGCTGCCCACGCTCGCGCTGCTGCGCGACCGTCCCGCCGCCGCGGTCGCGGGCGAGCGCGGATAACGGCCGCCGTCCGGACCGACGCGCGGAGAGGAAACGTAAGGTGATCACCATGGCGCCCCCCGACGACCGGTTCCGCATCCTGCGATGGAACACCGTCCTGTGGCTGCTGTTCGGTGCGGCGCCCTACGCGGCCGCCGGGCTGCAGGACGACGGCGCCCTGCGGCACTGGGCGATCTGGGCGCCGATCGCGCTCGGCGCCGCCCACCTCGCCGCGCTGCGGTTCCCGCGCCACCGGACGGCGTTCCTGGCGGTCCTCGTCGCCGGGCTCGGCGCCGTCGCCTACCTGCGGGGCGGCGGCGCGTCCCTGTTCGTCGTGTCGCTCCCGACGTTCTGGCTGTTCGCCCCGACGGTCCCGCGCGCCGTCGCGGTCAGCGCGCTGGGGGCCGCCGCGACCCTCGCGGGCGGCGCCGTGCGGACGGGCGATCCGCTCGCCGGGAACCAGGTCGTGACCGCGGCCGCCTTCGCCGCCGGGGCGGTGCTCGGCGCGTTCGTGCACCTGCTGCTCAGGCGGGCCGCGGAACGGTCCAGGCGGCTCGCGGAGGAACTGGCCGCGGCCCGGCTCGAACTCGCCGACGCGCACCGCCGGGAGGGCGCGGCGCAGGAACGCGACCGGTTCGCCAGGGAGATCCACGACACGCTCGCGCAGGGCCTGGCGTCCATCGTCGTCCTGGCCGAGGCGGCGCGGGCGGACCTCGCGGACGATCCGGGGACCTCCGCCCGGCTCGTGTCGATCGAGCGGACCGCGCGCGAGAACCTCGCGGAGGCGCGCGTCCTGGTCGGCTCGGTCCAGCGGGACGCGTCCGGCTCGATCGCCCGGACGCTGCGCCGCACCCTCGACCGGTTCGCCGAGGACACCGGCCTGGCCGTCGACGGCGACCTCGCCGACGTCGACTGCGACCAGGCGACCCGGATCGCGCTGCTGCGCTGCACCCAGGAGTCGCTCGCCAACGTCCGCAAGCACGCCGCCGCGGCCGCGGTGAGCGTCGTCCTCACCGGCTGGCCGGACGCCGTCGAGCTGGAGGTCACCGACGACGGCCGCGGCTTCGACGTCGCCGCCGCCCGCGGGTTCGGCCTCGCCGGGATGCGCCGCCGCCTCGCCGAGCTGGGCGGCGAGCTCACCGTGACCAGTTCGCCCGGCGACGGCACCCGCGTCCTCGCCGTCCTGCCCGTCGGGCCGCCGCCCGTCCCGCCCGTCGAGGAGTGACACGCCATGCCCGAAGCCGAACTGCGGGTCATCGTCGCCGACGACCATCCGGCGATGCGCGCCGGGGTCGTCGCGCTGCTGGCCGCCGAACCCGCCATCACCGTCGTCGGCGAGGCCGCCGACGGCCGCGAGGCGGTCGAGCTCGTGGCGCGGCACCGTCCCGACGTGGCGCTCCTCGACCTGCGGATGCCCGACCTGGACGGCGTCGCCGCGACCGCCCGGATCGTGTCGGCGGGGCCCGGCACCCGCGTGCTGATCCTCACCACCTACGACACCGACGACGACATCGAGCGGGCGGTGGAGGCCGGGGCCGTCGGCTACCTCCTCAAGGACACCACCCGCGACCAGCTCATCGACGCCGTCCGGTCCGCCGCGCGCGGCGAGACGGTCCTGGCGCCGCGCGTCGCGCAGCGGCTCGTGGCCCGGATGCGGCGGCCCGCGCCCGTCGCGCTGACCGCCCGCGAGGTCGACGTCCTCAACGCGGTCGCCGACGGCCTGTCCAACGCCGAGATCGGCCGGCGGCTGGTCATCGCGGAGGCCACCGTGAAGACCCACCTGCTGCGCGTCTTCGCCAAGCTCGACGTCGGCGACCGCACCCACGCGGTCGTCACCGCGCTGGAACGCGGCCTCATCACCCGCTCCTGAAGCCGACCCCGAGCCGGACGGACGTCAGGACGCGCGTTCGCGCTCGACGCCGCGCGCCGCGCGCGCTGCGCGGCGACGTCCGCGACGGCGCCGGACAGCAGGAGGTCGCGCGTGTACGGGTGCCGCGGGTCGCCGGTGACCTGCGCGGCGTCGCCCGTCTCGACGATCTCGCCGCCGTGCAGCACCGCGACGCGGTGGCTCACGAAGCGGACGACCGCGAGGTCGTGCGAGACGAACAGGTACGCGACGCCCGTCCGCTCCTGGATTTCGAGCAGGAGGTCCAGGACGGTCCGCTGGGTGGTGAGGTCGAGCGCGGAGACGGGCTCGTCGCACACGATCAGCTTCGGGCCGATCGCGAGCGCGCGGGCGATCGCGACGCGCTGCCGCTGGCCGCCGGAGAACTCGCGGGGCAGCCGGGCGGCGGCGTCGGACGGCAGGTGCACGCGGTCCAGCAGGTCGCCGACCCGGCGGCGGGCGTCGCGGCGGCCGGTGCCCTGCGCCAGGAGCGGCTCGGCGAGGGTGTCGCCGATGGCCAGGGACGGGTTCAGCGAGGTGTACGGGTCCTGGAACACGACCTGGACGTCCCGGCTGAGCCGTCGCCGCCGCCTCGCGGAGGCGTGCTCGATGCGTTCCCCGGCGAACGTGATCGTGCCGGACGCGACGGGGACGAGCCCGAGGACGGCGCGTCCGATCGTCGTCTTCCCGGAGCCCGAACCGCCGACCATGCCGAGCGTCTCACCCGGCCTGACGTGCAGCGACACGCCCTTCAGTACCTCGTTGCGCGGCGCCCGGAAGCCCTTGCCGGGGAAGGACACCCGAAGGTCCTCGACGGCGAGCAGATGTTCGTCGGTCACGGCTTCGTCGGTCACGTCGGCTCCTTCTGCGCGGGACGCCACGGGCCGCGGGCCGGGACGTCGTCCAGGACGGCTTCGAGCAGGCGGCGCGTGTACGGTTCGGCGGGCTCGCCCAGCACCCGCTCGACGGGGCCCGCCTCGACGATGCGTCCGTCGTGCATCACGCCGACGCGGTCGCACAGGTCGGCGACGACGCCGAGGTTGTGCGTGACGAGCAGGACGCCGAGTCCGCGTTCGGCCTGCAGGCGGCGGAGGAGGCCGAGGACCTCGGCCTGCACCAGCACGTCGAGGGCGGTGGTCGGCTCGTCCGCGATGAGCAGTTCGGGGTCGCAGGACATCGCGCCCGCGATGAGGACGCGCTGCGCCATGCCGCCCGAGATCTCGTGCGGGTACGAACCGTACGTCCGCTCGGGGTCGGGGATCTCGACCTGCCGCAGCAGGTCGAGGGCGCGCCGCTTCGCCTCCGCCTTCGATATGCCCAGCTTGTACCGCATCGGCTCGACGAGTTGCGCGCGATCGTGAACGACGGGTCGAGGTTGCTCATCGGTTCCTGCGGGACGTACGCGACGACGCCGCCGCGCAGCGCGCGGTGCTCGCGTTCGGGGAGCCCGACGGTCTCGCGTCCCCGCACGGTGACGCTGCCGCCGCTGACGCGCCCGCCCTCGGGCAGGATCCCGAGGATCGAGAACGCGGTCTGCGACTTGCCCGACCCCGACTCGCCGACGAGCCCGACGATCTCGCCCGCGCGGACGTCCAGGTCGATGCCGTGCACGACCTCGTTCGTCCCGTAGGAGACGGCGAGCCCCCGGACCGACAGCAGGTCGGCGCGCTCGGACGCGTCCGCGTCCGCCGGTGGGGCCGTGGCCGCCGGGGCCTTGCGCGGGCGTTCGGCCGGACGGTCGCCGCGGTCCTCCAGCGCGTCCCGCAGCGCGCCCGCGAGCAGCACCAGGGACGCGCTGGTCAGCCCGAGCGCGAGCCCCGGCCACACGATCATCGCGGGGGCCCGCTCCATGTTCTGGAACGCCTCGTTCAGCATCGCGCCCCAGGTCGGGGTGTCGCCGCTGCCGATGCCGAGGAACTCCAGCCCGGCCTGCAGCCCGATCGCGAGCCCGGCGACGAGCGCGATCTGGATGATGATCGGCGCGCGGACGACGATGAGCACGTGCCGCGCGACGATCCGCAGGTCGGTGAGGCCCGACACCTTCGCGGCGTCCACGTACAGTTCGCCGCGCACGCCCGCGACGATGCCGCGCACCAGCCGGAAGAAGCTCGGCGCGACCAGCACGCCGAGGACGACCATCAGCACCCACACCGTGTTGCCGAGGATCGCGCGGGACGCCAGCAGCACGACCATCGCGGGCAGCGCCATGACGAGGTCGACGGTCCAGTTCGCCGCGGCGTCGAACCGTCCGCCCCGGTATCCGGCGAGCAGCCCGGACGGGACGCCGAGCGCGAGCGCGACGAGCAGTGCGATGACCGCGCCGCCGAGGGTGAACCGGCCGCCGTGCAGCAGCCGGGACAGCAGGTCGCGCCCGGCGGAGTCGAAGCCGAGGGGGTGCCCGGGGGCGGCGCCGCCGAAGGAGTCGGCGAGGTCGGCGGTGTTCGGGTCCTGCGGGCTGAGGACGGGCGCGAACAGCACCGCGACGACGATGACCGCGAGGACGATCGCCGGGATCAGGCCGAGCGGGTTGCGCAGCAGCCGCCGCGGCGCGCCGCCGCCGCGGGGCCGCCGGGCGGCGGGCGCCTTGTGCACGGTCGTCTCGCTCACGCCGTCCTCGCCTTCGGGTCGAGCCAGCCGATCAGGACGTCCACCAGCAGGTTCACCGCGATGACGCCGACCACCGTGAACAGCACGATCGCCATGATCATCGGGATGTCGCCGCGGGTGGTGTAGGTGACGGTCATGCTGCCGATGCCGGGCAGGCCGAAGATCTGCTCGACCAGCACCGCGCCGCCGAGCATCCCGACGAACTGCAGCCCGAGGACGGTCAGCGGCGGCGCCGCCGCGTTGCGCAGCACGTGCCGGAACAGGATCCGGCCGGGCGGCAGGCCGCGCGCGCGCAGCGTCCGGACGTAGTCCTGCCGGAGCACGTCGATGACGGCGCCGCGCACCTGCTGGGAGACGCCCGCGACGGCGGCGACCGACAGCGACGCGATCGGCAGCGTCACCGTGGACAGCCAGCCGGACGGCGACTCGGTGAACCCGACGTAGCCGATCGCGGGGAACCAGCCCAGCTTCACCGCGAACACCACGACGATCACGAGGGTGACCAGGAAGCCCGGCAGCGCGTACCCGACGACGCCCAGGATCTGGACGAACCGGTCGATCGGCCCGCGCCGGACACCGGCCCACACGCCGAACAGCAGCGACAGGACGGCGCTGACGAGCGTCACGCCGACCATCAGGCTGAGGGTGACGGGCAGCCGCGTGGTGATGGACCGCAGGACGTCCTCGCCGGTGAACCACGACGTGCCGAAGTCGCCGCGCAGCGCGTGCGCGAGCCAGTCGGCGTACTGGACGAGGACGGGACGGTCGAGCCCCAGTTCGGCGTTCTTGGCGTCCACGAGATCCTGCGCGGCACGGTTGCCCAGGAGTTGGCGGCCCACGTCGTTGTCGGGGATCGACAGGAGCAGATAGGACAGGACGGAGATCACGAACAGGAGCACGACGCCAGCCGCGATCCTGCGCAGTACGAAGCTCAGCATGTGACTCGGCTTCTGTGGTCGGGAGGGTGGCCGGGGCACGGGGGACGCCGGTCGGGGAGCGGGCCGTCCGGCGTCCCGCGCCGTCATCCGGCGGGCGCGTAGTTGTAGATCGACGGCAGGGCCATGCCGGACTGCGGCTCGATCGTCACGCCGCCGTCCGACACGTGCAGGTACGACAGCCGATAGAACGGGACGAACCAGGCTTCTTCCACGAGGTGCCGGTTCAGTTCGTGGAGCTGCGCCTCGGCGTCCTTCGCGGCGGTCCCGGCGATCTGCGGCAGGAGCTTCTGCACGGTGCCGTCGGTGGTGCCGAAGAAGTTGAAGGTACTGGGCAGCACCAGCTCACCGATCGCGACCCAGTCGTTGGCCGACTGGCCCATGTTCATCACCATGCCGGGGTACTCGCGGTCGGTGAAGATGCGCCGGACGGCCGACTGGTCCATGTCGTCCCAGGTCAGTTCGACGCCGATCGCCTCGAAGTACGTCTGGAGGGACGAGGCGAGCGCGTCCGGGACGATCGCGGAGATGCGCGGCAGCTTCAGCTCGAAGCCGTCCGCGTACCCGGCCTCCTTGAGGAGCCGCTTCGCCTTCGCCGGGTCGTAGGAGTAGTACGAGTCGAGTTCCTCCTGGAACGCGACGCTTTCGGTGCCGAAGATCTGGCTCGTCGCCTCGCCGCGTCCCTGCCGGATCTTGTCGAGCATCGTCTTGCGGTCGATCGCGTAGTTCAGCGCCTGCCGCACCTTCGGCTCGGCCAGCGCGGGCGCGATCTCGCCGCCGCGGTCGAACAGCAGGATGCCCTGGAAGTCGAACTCCTGCTTCTTCGTCTCGACGCCCGGGTCCTTCTCGACGCGGGCCTGCGCGTTCGCGGTCTGCAGGACGGCCGCGTCGACCTGCCCGGTCTTGAGCCCGTTGACGATCGCGGTCTCGTTGTCGAAGTACCGGAACGTCAGCTCCTTGTACGGAAGCTTCGTGCCCCAGTAGCCGGTGTCGGCAGTGTACGTCCACTTGGTGCCGATGGCCGTCTTGCCGGAGTCGAGGTCGTAGGGGCCGGTGCCGTCCGGCTTCGTCTTCAGCGGGTCGCCCGCGTCGTCGAACCTGGCCGGGTTGGCCATGAGCCCGGCGGCGTCGCTCAGGTAGAACAGCATCGCGGGGTTCGGCTGCTTGAGGTGCAGCACGACGTGTGCGGCGTCGGCGACCTCGATCTTCTCGACGTCGGCCAGCGTCTTGGCCATCCCGCCGCCGCCCTTCGCGAACCGCTCCATGTTCGCCTTCACGGCGGACGCGTCGAACGGCGTGCCGTCGTCGAACTTCACGTCGTCGCGCAGCGTGAGCGTCAGCTCGGTCCGGTCCTCGCCGTACTCCCACTTCGTGGCGAGCATCGGGCTGTAGGTCCCGTCCGGTTCGCGCTTGACGAGCGTGTCGTAGGCCGCCTGGAAGAACGGCATCGCGCTGCCCGCGGCGTCCTTGGGGTCGAGGCTCTGCGGGAGCGTCATCGTCGCCACGGTGAGGGAGTCGGACGAGCCGTCCTCACCGCCGGAACCGCCGCACGCGGTGAGCGCGGCCGCCGCCGCGGCGCACGCCGCGAGGGCCGCGACGCCTCTCGGGATCTTCTTCATCGCTACTCCGTTCTCCGGGCGCAACGGCCGTGTTCAGCGGAGGTGCCGCCGGGGTGCCGGTGAGCATACATGCGAAACTAACCACGTGGTAGGTTTTGCTCGGTCAAAGGATGCGCTGAAGGATGAACCCGCCCAGCCCGACATCCCAGGAAGGCCCGCACCATGAGCGAACAGACCCCGCGACGGGCGTCCGGCGGCCGGAAAACCGACCGCAAGGGGCCCACGAAGGGCGAGCGCACCCGCGCGACGATCCTCGACGCGGCCACCGAGCTGTTCTCCCGGTCCGGGTTCCACGCCGTCTCCCTGCGCGACATCGCCGCGCACGCCGGGCTCACCCACGCGGGACTGCTGCACCACTTCCCCGGCAAGGAGGACGTGCTGATCAAGGTGCTCGGCCGCCGCGACCGCGCCGACGCCGCACTGCTGTGGGCCCCCGACGCCGGCGAACGTCCCGAGGCGCTGCTGGACGCGATCGTCCGGATCGTCCACCGGAACATGGCCACCCCCGGCATGGTCGGCCTCTACGTCAAGATCTCCGGCGAGGCCGCCGACCCCGAGCATCCTGCGCACGACTACTTCGTCCAGCGCTACCGGGTGCTCCGCGAAGCGCTCACCAGGGCGTTCGCCGACCTGTTCGCACGGCCCGACCCGCCCCTGCACCACGACGCGGGCATCGTCGCCGGGCAGTTCCTCGCCCTCATGGACGGCCTGCAGACGCAGTGGCTCCTCGAACCCGAGGCCGTCGACATGCACGCGTCCGTCGTCGCGTTCCTCCGCCAGCTCGGGCTCACCCTCGAACTGTCCGCGGAGCCCGCGCCGCCGACGCCCGCGACGTCCGAACCGTCCTCGCCCGTCCCGCCCGCAAAGGAACCGCATGACACAGACCGACCGTGAACCCCTCACCCTGGAGGAGCGGGCGTCGCTCACCTCGGGCCGCGACACCTGGCGCACCGAGCAGGTGCGGGACGTCCCCTCGATCACCCTCGCGGACGGCCCGCACGGCGTCCGCCGCCAGCGCAAGGGATCCGGCGACGCGCTCGGCCTGACCGACAGCGTCCCCGCGACCTGTTTCCCCCCGGCCGTCGCGCTCGGCTCCTCCTGGGACGCCGACCTGGCCCGCCGCGTCGGCGCGGCCCTCGCCCGCGAGGCGTCCGCGCTCGGCGCCGACGTGCTCCTCGGCCCCGGCGTCAACATCAAGCGGTCGCCGCTGTGCGGCCGCAACTTCGAGTACTTCTCCGAGGACCCGCACGTGAGCGGCGTCATGGGGGCCGCGCTCGTCGCCGGGATCCAGTCGCGCGGCATCGGCGCGTGCGTCAAGCACTTCGCGGTCAACAACCAGGAGACCGACCGTATGCGGGTCAGCGCGGACGTCGACGAGCAGACGCTCCGCGAGATCTACCTGCCCGCGTTCGAGCACATCGTCCGGACCGCCGCCCCGTTCATGGTGATGTCCTCCTACAACAAGATCAACGGGGTGTACGCGAGCGAGAACCACTGGCTGCTCACCGACGTCCTGCGCGGGGAATGGGGCTTCGACGGCGTCGTCGTCTCCGACTGGGGCGCCGTCAACGACCGCGCCGCCGCCCTCGCCGCCGGGCTCGACCTCGAGATGCCGCCCACCCGCACCGACCACGAGGTCGTCGCCGCCGTCCGCGCGGGCCGCCTCGCCGAGGACGCCGTCACCGGCGCCGCCGACCGCGTGACCGCCCTCGCCGGCCGGGTTCGGGACGCCGAACGGTTCGACGGCTGGGACGTCGACGAGCACCACGAACTCGCGCGCGAGGCCGCACGCGGCTCGATCGTCCTGCTGAAGAACGACGGCGTGCTCCCGCTGGCGGACCCGGGCCGCGTCGCCGTCGTCGGCGAACTCGCCCGCACCCCCCGCTACCAGGGCCACGGCAGCTCCCACGTCGTCCCGACCCGCCTCGACAGCGCGTGGGACGCCCTGCGCGAACGCATCGACGCCGCGTTCGCCGCCGGATACCGGCTGGACGGCGAGCCCGACGCGTCCCTCGCCGCCGAGGCCGTCGCCGCCGCCTCGGCCGCCGACGTCGCCGTCGTCGTCCTCGGCCTGCCCGACGAGGCCGAGTCCGAAGGCTTCGACCGCACCACCATCGACCTGCCCGCCGTCCAGACCGACCTGCTCCGCCGGGTCGCGGGCGTGTGCCCGCGGGTCGTCGCCGTCCTCGCCAACGGCGGCGTCGTCGCGGTCGCCGACTGGCAGGACGCCGCCGGGGCCGTCCTGGAGGGGTGGCTGCCCGGCCAGGCGGGCGGTTCCGCGATCGCCGACATCCTGCTGGGCGCGCACAGCCCGTCCGGGCGGCTCACCGAGACGATCCCGAACCGGCTCGCCGACGTCCCGTCCCACCTCCACTTCCCCGGTGCGGACGGACGCGTCGGGTACGGCGAGGGACGGTTCGTGGGCTACCGCCACTACGACACGCTCGGCCTCGACGTCGCCTACCCGTTCGGGCACGGCCTGTCCTACACGCGGTTCGAGTACTCCGACCTCGCGCCCGCGAGACCGGCGCGAACGAGTGGACGGTCGAGGCGACGGTCGCGAACGTCGGCGACCGGACGGCCCACGAGGTCGTCCAGCTGTACGTCGCGTTCGACGAGGCACTCCCCACGCGCCCCCGGCACGAGCTGCGCGGATTCGCGAAGATCGAGCTGGCGCCGGGCGAGCGCTCGCGCGTCCGGTTCGAGCTCACCGGACGGGACGTCGCGCAGTGGTCCCCGTCGCGCGGCGGCTGGCGCGTCGACGCGGGCACCTTCGCGGTCGAGATCGGCGCCTCGTCCAGAGACATCCGCCTTCGCACCGAACTGTCCACGCCCGGGGACGGCCACGTCACCGCGCTCGGGCGCATGTCCACGCTCGGCGAGTGGCTCGACCACCCCGTCGGCTCGCGGGTGCTGAAGTCGCGGCTGCGCGACGCCGGCGGCTTCACCTCGGGCGGTTCGCCCGCATTGCTGGCACTCGCCCGGGGAATCCCTCTGGCGAAGTTCAGCACGTTCGGGATCGGCCTGTCCGGCGACGTCGTGGACGAGCTCGTCACCGCCGTAGAGTCCGAGACCTCGTGAGACCGGGGGCCGGCCGCACCGCGCCGCGGCCGGCCCCCTCCGGCCACCGGCCTCCCGCAAGGCCGCTCCGGGCCCGGCGCGGGAGGCTCTGGGCGTCACAGATCCGGGCACCCGCTTCGACACAGGCCTGGAAGGCCGCAACACCTACGAGATCGAGCTCAAGGCCGGGGGCAGCCGACGCCTGCCCCCACGGTGACGGACAGCGGCGCGATCTTCCTCACCTACACCCGCGAGCCCGCCTGAACCGCGCGACTACGCCGGGACGTCGTTCGTGCGCGCGACGTCGCCCAGCCATCGTGCGCTCGGCTTCACGGTGCGGGCGAACGTGTCCCGGTCGACCGCGACCAGCCCGAACGTCGGCGCGTACGTGCCCCACTCGTAGTTGTCGAGCAGCGACCAGTGCAGGTACCCGCGGACGTCGCGCCGTCGGCCAGCGCCGCTCGCAGGCCCTCCAGCGCGCCCCGCGTGTACTCGATCCGCTCGGCGTCGTCCCGGGTCGCGATGCCGTTCTCCGTCACGAGGATCGGCACCCCGGGCACCCGCTCCGCCGTGTGCCGCACCGCGTTGCCGAGCGCCGCCGGGTAGAACTCCCAGCCGGTCAGCGTGCGCCGCACGCCGTCGGGTTCCGGCAGGGCGCCGTCCCGTCCGATCCGCACCCGCGTGTACGCCTGCACGCCGACGAAGTCGTCGCCGCGCGCCGCGTCGAGGAAGCGGTCCTCGCGCGACCGGGCCCACTCGTCCCGTTCGGCCTCCGCGCCGCCGACCGCCTCGAAGTTCTGGTTCGCGATCGTCCACCCGGACTTCAGCGGCCCGAGTTCCGCGCTCGCGGCACGGTGCGCGGCGGTCAGCGCGTCCGCGACGGCCGGGTCGGGCGGCGGCATGGCGCCCGCGACGTTCTCGCTGCGTTCCTCGCGCTTCACCATGTTCGCCATCATCGCGAGCATGTTCGGCTCGTTGATCGTGCACACCCACGGCACCCCGTCGAGGATCGGCCGGACCGCCCGCACGTACCGCCGGAACCGCTCGACCGCGCCGTCGGCCGTCCAGCCCCCGGCCTTGGCGAACCACAGCGGGCTCGTGAAGTGGTGCAGCGTCACGACGGGCGTGAGCCCCCGCTCCAGGCACCCCTCGACGACGCGCCGGTAGTGCGCCAGCGCGGCCCGCGAGACCCGCCCCTCGACGGGCTCGATCCGCGCCCACTCGATGCCGAACCGGTAGGCGTTCAGGCCGAGGTCGCGGACGATGTCGAGGTCGTCCGGCCACCGGTGGTAGGAGTCGCACGCGTCGCCGCTCCGCTCCGGCAGGAACCCGTCCGGCCGATTCTCCAGCGCCCAGAAGTCGCTGGCGACGTTGTTGCCCTCGGTCTGGTGGGGGCTGGTCGCCGCGCCCCACAGGAACCCGTCCGGAAAGCCCACGTTCGTCCTCCTCGTTCGCCGCTGCCGAGCAAAACCTACCACCTGGTTAGTTTTGTCGACCTCGACGTCCGCGGGCTGCGGGGCCGGAGGCGCTCAGGGACCCCACGGGCCGCCGCCCCATCTCTCCAGGAGCTGCCAGACGGCGACGCCCGCGAACACCGCGCACCCGAGGACGTATCCCGTGACCCGCCGCGCCGCCGAGCCCGGCGCCGTCACCGCCCGCCGCGCCGCGAAACCGAACATCGCCAGCGCTGCCACGCCGAGCCCGGCCGCGCCGATGCCCCGCTCCCGGACGTTGTCGCGGCCCACCCCGTCCGACCGCACGAGCATCTCGGCGACGTGGCCGCCCGGCTCCCGGACCCGCAGCCGCGCCGGGAACTCCTTCCCGCTCTCCACGTCCGCCGCGTCGTACCGGTTGAAGAGCCGGATCCGCTCCCGGACGACCCTCCCGTCGTCCGACCGGAACGAGCCGTGGCACGAGTCCGTCAGGTTCCGGATCTTCTTGCAGCGGTCCAGCTCGAACATCCCCGGGACGCCGTCGCGCAGGACCGCGCCCGGCTCCTGGTAGCGGTCGTGGAACATGTTCGAGGACGCCACCAGCAGCAGCACCCCGAACGCCAGGGCCGCGAACCCCCGGGACCCGAACCGCCCGGCCGCGCCCGGGCGGCCGCCTTCGTCGTGCTCGTCGTCCATAAGCCTCGCGCAGCCTCCGTCCCGGCCGTTTCGACGGCCGCGGACCACCGGCGGTTCCGGCGGGGATCTTGCTTCCGGACGGCCGGGCGTGCAGCGTGTCCGTCGACGGACGAGCGAGGAGGACGGGCGATGCCGGACGGGCGATCGTGGTGGGGCTGGGGGAACGTCGCCGACGCGGTGACGGGACGGGAGGCCGCGGCGCTCGCCGCCCGGGTGGCGGCGCTCCTGCCGGACGCCGACCTGACGCCGCACCGTCCGCCCGAGGTCGCGGACCTCGGCGTCCCCGCCCCGCGCGTGCGGGTGCCCGGCGCGCTGGAACCGCTGGCGTCGCACGACCCGGCGGACCGGGCCGCGCACAGCCACGGGCAGGCGTTCCGCGACGTCGTCCGCTGCCTGCTCGGCCGCCTCGACCGGACGGTCGACCTGGTGCTGCGCCCGCGCACCGAACAGGACGTCGTGGACGCCCTGGACTGGGCCACCGGCGCCGGCATCGCGGTCATCCCGTTCGGCGGCGGGACGTCCGTGGTCGGGGGAGTCGAGCCCCGGCACCTCGACGGCTATCCGGGCGTGGTCTCCCTCGACCTCACCGGCCTCGACCGGGTGGTCGAGGTCGACCGGACGAGCCGCGCGGCGCGCGTCCAGGCGGGGATCCTCGGCCCGGCCCTGGAAGCGGAGCTGCGCCGGGACGGCCTGACGCTGCGGCACTACCCGCAGTCGTTCGAGTTCTCCACGCTCGGCGGCTGGCTCGCGACGCGTTCGGGCGGGCACTTCGCGACCGGCTGCACCCACATCGACGACCTGGTGGAGTCGATGCGGGTCGTGACGCCCGCCGGGGTCGGCGAGTCGCTGCGGCTGCCGGGCTCGGGGGCGGGCCCGTCGCCCGACCGGATGTTCCTCGGCTCGGAGGGCGCGCTCGGCGTGATCACCGAGGCGTGGATGCGGCTGCGCGAACGGCCGCGGTGGCGGGCCGGGGCGTCCGTCGAGTTCACCGACCACGCCGCCGCCGTGACGGCCACCCGGGTGATCGCCCAGTCCGGCCTGTCCCCGGCGAACTGCCGGTTGCTCGACCCGGCCGAGGCGTTCCTCAACGCGGGCTCGTCCGCGCCCGGCGGCGTCCTGGTCCTCGGCTTCGAGTCGGCGGACCGTCCGGTCGACGCGGAGCTGGCGCGGGCGGCGGAGACCTGCCGCGAGCACGGCGGCGAGATCCCGGCGGAGCGGACGGGCGCGTCCGACACGTGGCGGTCGGCGTTCCTGCGGATGCCCTACCGGCGGGACGCGCTGGCCGCGCGCTCGATGATCGTCGAGACCTTCGAGACCGCTTGCACCTGGGACCGTTTCGACGCCCTCCGCGACGCCGTCCGCACGGCCGCCGAACGCGCGCTGGCGTCCCTCGGCGAGACCGGCGTGGTGACGTGCCGGTTCACCCACGTCTACCCGGACGGCCCGGCGCCGTACTTCGGGATCTACGCGTCCGGCACGTGGGGCCGCACGGTCGAGCAGTGGGACGAGATCAAGGCGGCGGTCTCCGACTCCATCGCGGCCAACGGCGGCACGATCACCCACCACCACGCGGTCGGCCGCGACCACCGGCCCTGGTACGACCGGCAGCGCCCCGGCCCGTTCGCGGTCGCCCTCCGCGCCGCCAAGTCGGCCCTCGACCCCGCCGGGATCCTCAACCCCGGCGCCCTGCTCGACCCGCGCTGACGCCCCCCCCGGCGGGCGGACCCGCCGGGGGGGCGGGACGATCCGTCGGGGCGGCTATCCGGGCCAGCGCAGGCGCTCGGGATCGCACAGCTTCCAGGCGCCGTCCTCCTTGCGCAGGTAGAGCGTCGCGGGCGGCTGCGAGGGACGGGCGACGCGCACCCGGGCGAGGTCGCCGGAGACCTCGACGCCGGACGTCTCGACCGGCCGCTCCGCATCCGCGCCGAGGCCGTCGCCGTCCTCGGCGACCCCGGACTCGGCGGCGCCGCGCGCCTCCTCGGCGCACATCAGGTCGAGCGCCGCGGCCGTGTCCTCCCGGTCGACCGCGTGCGCGAACTCCTCGGCCGCCGCGCGAATCCGACCCTCGTCCCGATGCGTCCACCAGAACGCGCCGTAGCCCGCGGCGGAGAGCACCACCACCGCCATGAGGGCCCCGACGATCGCGATCGGCCGCTTGCGCGACCGGCGAACGTGCCGCGGCGAGGTCGGCGGCGCTGGTACGGCGGCGGCTGGTACGGCGGCGGCTGGGACGGCGGCGGCTGGGACGGGGGCGGGGGCGGGGGCGAGTGCGGCGGCAGGGGTGCCTGCTGCTGTCGGGGCGGCGGTTGTGGCGGGGGGAACTGCGGCGGGCCCGCGACCCTTCGATCCATGGGGCTCAGCTCCTCTGGTTCTTGAGCAGCACGTCGATCAGTTCCTTGAGTTCCGTTTCGGCCTTCTCGCGGAGCTTCGCCTGTTCCCGCCGCCAGGCGGGGGACGTGCCCGAGGCGAAGGCCGCGCTGCCCGACCCCTTCGAGAGGTTCGACGATCCGGAGAGCCATTGGGCGTTCGCGGGCGAGTTCGCGACGATGAACATGTTGCGGGGCGTGAGCTTCAGGAAGTCGGGGAAGGCGACGAGCCGCCGCAGCGGGACGATGTGGTCCATGTGGACGCTGCCGATCCGGCGGCCGCTCGACGACGGGTAGGCGGGGTCGGGCGTGCCCGTCCTGGGCGCCCGCACGCCCTGGAGGTAGGCGGTGGGCGGGAACGAGGGGCGCGTCTCGTCGAGCGCCTTGTACACGCGCTGGACGGACGGCGGCAGCTTGGGCGGGCGCCGGTCCAGCCGCTTCGTCATCCCGGCCTTCCCCTGCCCGTACCGGAGGAATTCGTAGGTCTTGGGGCTCCAGTGCGTCACCGCGCGCTTCTCCTCGTCGGTCACCCCCCGGTGCGCGGCGTCGATCTTCTTGGTGGCGTCGTTCGTCGGCTTCATGAACTCCCCGCGCGGGTACCTGGCCTTCACCCGGTCGAGCTTCTTCTCGCAGTCCATGAGCCGCGAGATGGCCTGGTTCTGCTCCCGCCGCAGCGTCGCGGCTTCGGCGTTGTAGGAGTTCACGTAAGACTGGGAGCTGCTGACGCTGGGACGTGCGTTGTGGGCTCGGATCCGTGCCTGGACCGCCTTCAGGTCGGCGACCGGGCCGGCGCACAGCTCTTCGGTGAGGGGGTCGGCGGCGGCCTGCGGCGCCGCCGCGACCGTCAGGACGGCGGCGAGCGGAACGGCGGTCAGGAGTCCGGCGACACGTCGCGGTGTTCGCATCATGACTCCTCGTCCGGTGTGGGAACCATGCTTATATGGACGTCGATGTTCTTTTGAAAGTTCGGGCGGCCCCCGGGAACGTCGTCCGCCCGTCCACAACCTGTGGAGGGCCGCGTTCACCGCGTCCGGACGCTCGACGTGCTGGTAGTGCGCGGCGCCCTCGATCCGGAGCGGGGGCCGGAGCCGGCCCCTTCCGGGCGGAGCGGCAGAGGCGATCCGAAAAAGGGATCCGATGGACGGCCGTCATTCGTGAGCCTGATGGCGATCGAAGGGCGGGGAGGTATTTCGGACGCCGAAAACGACAATTTCAAGCGCGTCCGAAAATGAAGTACCCGGAAGTGGTCGTGGTCACGCTGTCACCTTGCGTCCCAAGAGACCTTTTTGTGCCCTTTTAGACACTATTGCTGTATATGGCGTTGTGTGTTCCGATATTTAGCGCACTGTCCAGATCCTGGATGATCTCGATTCGACCGCCGGCCACGAACCACCGTCACGACGCATGCCCTTCGAGCGACAAGCGGAGGTCCGGATGCGCAAGGAGACGCTGGAGAGCTTCGTCCTCGGCGACGTTCTCCGGTCGCAGGCGCAGATTCACCGCAGACAGACCTTTCTCAGATTCCGGGACGGCGAGATCAGCTACGGCGAGGTCGACGCGACCGCCGACCGGATGGCGCGGGCGCTGTCCGGCGCCGGCATCGGGCGCGGCGACCACGTTGCGTTGATGCTCCCGAACTGTCCCGACTTCGTCCCCCTCGTGTTCGCGCTGGCGCGGCTGGGCGCCGTCGCCGTCCCGGTCAACATCGGCTACCGGGGCGAATTGCTCCGGCACGTGCTGACCAGCTCCGACTCCCGCTGGCTGATCGTGGACGGCCCGTACGCCGAGCGGGTCCCCGAGCTGGCCGAACGGCTGCCGAAACTGGACGGCGTGCTCGTCCGGGACGCGGCCGGGGCCGGTGTCCCGCTCGACCGGCTCGGCAAGCCGGCCCGCGAGCTGACGTCCCTGCCGGACGACGGCGACGGCCCCGTGCGCGTCCCCGTCGGGTTCGGCGACCTCCAGGCGATCATGTACACGTCGGGCACCACGGGCCCGTCCAAGGGCGCGATGGTGCCGCACGCGCTCGCGCTGACCTGCGCCTACGACTCGCTCGACTTCCTCGACCGGTGGGGCAAGACGATCTACTGCCCGCTGCCGCTGTTCCACGCGGCGGCGCTGTGGGACGGGATGCTGTCGGCGCTGCTCGGCGGCGGGTCGATCGCGATCGTGGAGAAGTTCAGCGCGTCCCGGTTCTGGGACGACGTGCGCCGGTTCGACGCGCAGGTGTGCATGAGCGTGTTCTCGATGATCCCGATCCTGCTGAACCGCCCGCCGACGCCGCGCGACCGCGACCACCGGCTGGAGACGTTCTACATGGGCAAGTCGAACCTGGACGAGCCGCTGCGCGACCGGTTCGGCGTCCGGTCGGTGGAGACGTACACGAGCACCGAGGCGGGCATCGCGACCGGCAGCCCGTACGGGGAATGGCGGACGGGCTCGTGCGGGACGGCGCACGACGAGCGGTTCCACGTCGCGGTCGTCGACGAGCAGGACCGCGAGGTCGGGCCGGGCGAGCCGGGCGAGCTGGTGCTGCGGCCGAAGCAGCCGTTCGTCCTCACGACCGGGTACTACGGCGCCTGGGAGGCGACCACCCATTGTTTCCGGAACATGTGGTTTCACACCGGAGATCGGGTATGGCGCGACGAGGACGGTTATTTCTTCTTCCTCGACCGGATGAAGGACGCCATCCGGCGGCGCGGCGAGAACATCTCGGCCTTCGACCTGGAGTGCGAGATCAACGATCATCCGGCGGTGCTGGAGTGCGCGGCGATCGGCGTGCCCTCCGAACTGGAGGACGAGGACATCAAGGTGTCGGTCGTGGTGCAGCCGGACCTCGGGCTCGAACCGGCCGAGCTGGTCGCGTACTGCGAGGAGCGGCTGCCGCGCTCGATGGTCCCCCGCTACATCGAGTTCGTGGACGCCCTGCCGCGCACCCCGACCGACAAGGTCGCGAAGTACCGGCTGCGCGCCCAGGGCGAGGGCGGCCTCACGCCCACGACGTGGGACCGGGAGGCGGACGGCCGGTGAACTGGGACGACACACCGCAGCAGGCCGCGTTCCGCGAAGAGGTGCGCGCGTTCGTCCGGGAGAAGTTCCCGGCGTCGTACGAGCCCGCGTGGGACGAGGAGCAGAGCCTCGAACCGGAGGACGTCGCAGGCTACAACTGGCCGGTCGACCGTGTATCGGACGATCCGGCAAGACGGGACGGCGCGCGCGCGTGGGCCGACGCGCTCGCTGAACGCGGGTGGATCGCGCCGCACTGGCCGTCCGAATTCGGGGGTGCGGGCCTGTCCCCCATGGAGGAGTTCATCCTGCACGAGGAGATGATGCGCGCGCGCGTCCCGACCGTGAACGGCATCGGCGCGTTCCTCCTCGGGCCTACGCTCCTCGTCCACGGGACGGATGAGCAGAAGGCTGCGCACCTGCCGCCCATCGCGCGCGGCGAGGCGACGTGGGCGCAGGGGTTCTCCGAGCCCGGCGCGGGATCCGACCTGGCGTCCCTGCGCACCCGCGCGGTCCGGGACGGCGACGTCTATGTGGTGGACGGGCAGAAGGTGTGGACGTCGCTCGGCCAGTACGCCGACTGGCTGTTCGTCCTCGTCCGCACCGACCCGGCCGCCGATCCGCGCCATCGCGGCATCACGTTCCTGCTGGTCGAGGCGGACGCGCCGGGCGTGACGATCCGTCCGATCAGCGATCTTCGCGGGGCGGCGCCGTTCTGCGAGATCTTCTTCGACGGCGTGCGGGTGCCGGTCGCGAACCGCGTCGGCGAGGAGAACCGGGGCTGGTACGTCGCGATGACCGCGCTCGGGTTCGAACGGGCCGGGATCGGCGCGACGATCAAGTACGAGCAGGCCCTCGCCGAGCTGGTCGCGTACCTGCGGTCGCCGGACGGCGCCCGGTTCGCCCGCGCGGACGGGGACCTCCGGCGGGAGATCGCCCGCCGCCACACCGAGATCCGGGTGCTGTACAACCTCGCCCGCTACACCGTGTCGCGGCAGGCCGCGGGTGAGGAACCGGGGTACGAGGCGTCCGTCAACCAGCTCTTCGGTGCGGAACTGCATCAGCGCCTTGCCCGCACTGGCGCGCGCGTGTTCGGACGGCACGCCGACCTATGGGAACGCGACGACGCACCCATGAACGCGTACTGGACCCACATGATCCGCGACTCGGTGGCGTCCACTTTCCTGGGCGGCACCACCGAGATCCAGCGGAACGTCATCGCCACCAGGGGCCTGAACCTGCCCCGCTGAACCCCCACCGGGAGGAGCGAGTAACGCATGCCCGACACCGGATACGGCGACTACGAGACCATCGACCTCAGGCTCGACGAACGGGTGGCCTGGCTGACCCTCAACCGCCCCGACAAGCTCAACGCACTGACCCCAACCACCATGCACGAGCTGAGGGACGTCTTCACCCGCGTCGACGACGACGAGGACGTGTGCGTCGTCGTCCTGCGCGGGGCGGGGGAACGTGCGTTCTGCGCGGGGATGGACCTGGGCTGGTCCGAGAAACTGACCCCGCGCGAACGCGTCGAGCAGGGACGCCTCGGTGAGAAGACGTTCGCGATGATGGAGCGCACGTCCGTCCCGGTCGTCGCGGCCGTGCACGGCTACGCGGTCGGCGGCGGACTCGAACTGGCGCTCGCCGCCGACTTCATCGTCGCGTCCGAAAACGCCAAGATGGGGCTCGTCGAGATCACCCTGTCGGCGCGGCCCCCGTACCGGCCGAAGATGACCGAGGACGGCGACCCCGACCAACCCGAGTTCGGCGGGTCCGCGCCCGGCTGGGGCGGCGTCAAGCGGCTCCCGGAACGCATCGGCAAGGCCCGCGCGAAGGAACTGCTGTTCACCGGCGCCCGCATCGACGCAGAGCGCGCGCTGCGGCTCGGCCTCGTCAATGACGTGTACCCGGCAGGGGAGTTCGACGAGCGGGTCGGTGAACTCGCCCGGCGCATCGCGGCCATGAACCGCTACAACCTGCGCCTCGTCAAGGAACTCGTCACCAGCGGCTACGACTGGATCGAGCCCCACCCGAGCTAGGAGGTACCCGTGCAGATCTACCGGATCGACCACGTCGCGCAGGTGGCCACCGACCTCGACGCCCAGGTCACGCTCATGGAGGGGCTCTTCGGTTTCCGGCGCGCGCGCACATGGGACAACCCCGCCGAGGGCGCGCGCGGGGCCCGCCTGGAGATTCCCGGGAGCCGCGGTCAAGTGTGGGAGGTCGTGGCACCGGCCGGGGACGGCTCGGCCCTGCAGACCTTCCTCGACGACCACGGCGGACGTCCCGGCCTGCATCACGTCGGCGCCGAGGTCCCCGACCTGGAGGCGGCCCGCGCCGAACTGGAGGTGCGCGGCATCAAACCGACCGCCGGGGAACGCGGCCGGTGGCTGGAGGCGTCCCTCAGCCCGCCCGAACGCGGACCCGGCGTGCTGTGGCGGCTGCGCGGCCCCGGCGGCCTCGACATGTGCGGTGACACCGCCGACGCCGCCGCGACCGGGCCGTGGGACGCACCGGACGGCCCGTCCCTCGGCATCGTCGCGCTCGACCACGTCTGCCAGGCGTTCCCCGACCGCGACGAACTCGCCCGCTGGTACCGCGACCTCGCCGGGTTCGTCCAGGTATGGCGGACCGCCGACGACGAGCACCCCGACATGGCCGACCTCGTGCTCAACATCCCCGGCTCGGCGATCTGCTGGGAAGTGATCTCGCCGCGCGGCGAGGACTCGTTCATCGAACGGTTCTGGGACCGCAACGGCGCGGCCGCGCACCACGTCACGTTCGAGGTCGCCGACTGGGACCGCGCCATGGACGCCTGCCGCCACCACGACACGCCCACGTTCGGCGAGAACGAGGGCGCGACCGACGGCGCCGCGTGGCGGGACGCGTTCGTCCACCCGAAGCACACCGGCGGCGTGCTCGTCCAGCTGTTCTGGGAGGAACGGCCGGGCGTGTGGGTCCGCTCCGACAAGATCCCGCCATGGACCTGACCCGCACGCAGGACCAGGAGCTCATCGCCGCGACCGCCCGCGAGCTCCTGGCCGGACGCGCGGCGGCCGCCGGGGCGCGCGCCATGGCCGGCGACCCGGCGGGACACTCGGCCGACCTGTGGAAGGAGATGACCGAACTCGGCTGGACGGGCCTGCCGTTCGCCGCCGCGGACGGCGGCGTCGGCGGCGACTTCCTCGACGCCTGCCTGCTGTTCGAGGAGCTCGGGCGCGCGCTCGTCCCGAGCCCGCTCGCCGCGTCCGTCGCCGCGTGCGGCCTGCCGATCGCCCGGTACGGCACCCCGGACCAGCGCGCCCGGTGGCTCGGCGCGATCGCCGCCGGGCACGTCGCGACCGCCGCGCCGCCGCCGTGGGACCGGCCCGGCGAGGGCCCGGTCGCGACGCCCGACGGGGCCGGATACCTCCTCGACGGGGTCGCGACGTTCGTCCCGTTCGCCGCGTCCGCCGAGCACGTCCTCGTCGTGGCGCGCCTGGACGGCGAACCCCGCGCGTTCCGGATCGACGCGTCCGCCGCGACCCTGCGTCCGGTGGGGACGCTCGGGCTCGACCGTCCGTGCCACGTCGACGTGACGGGCGTGCGCGTCGCCCCGGACGACGCGCTCGGCGCCGACCGGGCCGCCGCCGACGCGATCTCGCTGTTCGGCGCGGCCGCGACCTGCGCGGAGATGGTCGGCGCGGCCCAGCGCGTCCTCGACATGACGGTCGCGTACGCGGGGGAGCGGCACCAGTTCCGTGAACCCATCGGGACGTTCCAGGCGGTTCAGCACCACTGTTCCGACATGGCCATCGACGTCCTCGGGGCCCGGTTCATCGCCTACGAGGCGATATGGCTGCTCTCGGTCGGCCGGGACGCGTCCCGCGAAGTGGCGACCGCCAAGGCGTGGGTGAGCGAGGCGTACGAACGGGTGTGCGCCCTCGGCCACCAGGTGCACGGCGCGATCGGCTTCACCCAGGAGCACGATCTGCACCTTTTCTCCCGGCACGCCCTGTCGACCGCACTCGCCCACGGCGACCCGACCCTGCACCTCGACCGCCTCGCCACCGACCTCGGCGTCCCCTGACGGCCCGCGCCCGGCCGGTCCGCCACGGACCGGCCGGGCCTCACTCCGCAGGCCAGGTGTGCAGCGCCCACCACCAGCGCAGCGTGTCGAGCACCGTGCCCTCCGCGCCCGGCGACGCCCCGACGATCTCCTCCAGTCGCCCCAGCCGGTACCGGACGGTGTTCGGGTGGACGTGCAGCGCCGCGGCCGTCCGGTCCAGCCGCCGCTCGTGGTCCAGGTACGCCAGCGCCGTCGCCGCGAGCTGCCGATGGAACGGATCGCCGGGATCCAGCGGCCCCAGCAGCGTCCGGCGCAGCAGCCCCGCCAGCGCGGGCTGCGCCGCCAGCGCCGTCTCGCCCGCCAGCTCCGTCAGGTCCCGCAACCCGCGCAACCCCCGCGCCTCCGCCGCGCCCAGCGCCGACCCGCACAGCGCGTGCAGCCCCCGCACGTCCGCCAGCCGCGCCGGCGGCGCGCACACCACCAGCACGTCCCCCTCGACCCGCTCCGGCAGCCGCGCCGCGAGACCCGAGAACCGCCCGTCCACCAGCCCGAACACCCCGCCGAACACCGCCAGCCGCCGCTCCAGCTCCCGCGCCCGCACCGGATCGGTGACGTTCGACGCCAGACACCGGTACAGCCCGTCCGGCCGGAGGCCCGCCTGCAGGACGTGCTCGTCCGGCGGGGCCTCCTCGGCCCGGTGCAGCAGCCGCCGCAGCACCTGGAACCGGACGTCCCGCGCGGTGCGCGCGAGCTCCAGTTCGGCCGTCCGGTACCCGTTCACCACCGCCCGCTCCAGCGCCCCGACGCGCGGTTCGAGATCCAGCAGCGCCGACAGCATCGTCTCCTCCGGCACGCCCGCCGCCCGCCCCCGCACCACCGCGATCCGCGCCGCGCGGCTCCGTCCCGCCTGCACCCCGTGCAGCAGCGCCGTGATCACACGCCCTGCGCCGCCCGGTCCGCGCCCAGCCGCGCCGCCGCCGCCAGATCGCCCTCCCCGCTGAGCACCACCGGCAGCACCAGCGCGACGTGCCGCCGCGTCTCCTCCTCCGGCAGCCGCGCCACCGGCGGCGACTGGCTCCGCGCCGCCCGGACGACCTCCTCGATCACGCCTGCGTCCGTCGCCATCCGGTGCAGCACCGCAGCGAAGTCCTCGTGCACGATCACCGCCGGGGTTGTGGGCCGGTTCCAATCGATATGGACCTTCTTGTCCGCCGACCCCTATCGAGGCCGGGCGGGCGCTTGCTTTGCTATCGGCTACCGAAAAGTAACACCGCGAGGAGCGGCCATGAAGCCCCGGACGATCAGCTGCGGCCTCGCCGCCGCGGCCCTCACCGCCACCCTCACCACCGCCCCCGCCCACGCGGAGCCGCTCCGCGAGGTGATGTTCGTCGGCAACAACTGGGACGGCACCGCCCACGTCATCGAAGCGCGCGGCGACTTCGAGGCCATCGGCCGCATCAACGTCGTCCCGGACAAGGAAGAACGCCTCCAGGAGATCTACAGCGACCCCGTCAAGCTGGTCTTCTTCCTGGGCATCCGCATCACCGTCGGCGAGGGCCACGACCAGTACGTCGACGACATGTACTCCACCCCCGACGGCCGATCGATGGTCGTGTCCCGCCCCAGCTTCGCCGACGTCGTCTCCATCGACCTCGAAACCGGCGACGTCAACTGGCGCTTCCCCGTCTCCGGCCACCGCGCCGACCACATGGCCGTCTCGCCGGACGGCAACTCGGTCGCCGTCTCCGCCTCGACGTCCAACACCGTGCACGTCCTCGACATCGACACCGGCGAGGAACTCGGCTCTTTCGGCACGGGCGACAAACCCCACGAGAACGTCTACACCCAGAACGGCCGGTACCTCTGGAACATGTCGATCGGCGAGGTCAACAACGACCTCGACGCCCCGTGGCTCGACTTCGCCAAGGGCGACCGGAAGATCACGATCGTCGACACGACCACCTTCGAGACCGTCCGCACCGTCGACATGCGCGAACGCCTCGACGCCTTCGGCCGCGACGACCTCTCCGACGCCGTCCGTCCCGTCGCGTTCACCCCCGACGAGTCGAAGCTGTACTTCCAGGTGTCGTTCTTCAACGGCTTCCTCGAATACGACGTCGAGTCCGACACGATCACCCGCGTCAAGGAACTGCCGAAGAACCCCGAGACCAGCGACGACCGCACCACGTTCGTCAACGACTCCCGCCACCACGGCATGTCGATGAGCCCCGACGGCACCAAGCTGTGCATCGCCGGGACCATGGACGACTACGCCACCGTCGTCGACCGCGCCACCTTGCAGGAGGGCCCGCTCGTCACCGCGTCCAAGCCCTACTGGGCGACCGTCAGCGGCGACGGGAAGTCGTGCGTCATCTCCGAGAGCGGCACCGACCAGGTCACCGCGATCAGCTTCGCCACCGGCGAGAAGGTCGCGTCCGTCCCCGTCGGCGACCACCCGCAGCGCGTCCGCCTCGCCCACATCCCCGCGAACTGGACGCCCCCGACCGGCTGATCACCGCCACCGCAGCACGACCCACCTGACCAGCCACAGCCACCACGGACGCGAAAGCCCGAGCACGATCGCGTCCCGGATCTCCCGCCGCGCCGGTTCCGCCGCCGCCCAGCCCCGCACCAGCCCGATCATCGCGTCCGGCGCGGGACGGGCGGCGGCGACGAACGTCCGGACGATCCCGGCACGCAGATGCGGGTGCGCGAGCGCGGCGTCCAGCCAGAACACGGCGGGCCCCTCCCACCCGAGCGCCGGCACGCCCGCCATCGCCGCTTCCCACGCGGGCTCGCAGCGCGAGCGTTTACAAGGTCGAGGACGATCGGCGTCCCGTCCCCGGCGTCGTCCGCCGCCAGGGCGAGGAACACCGACGCACCCGCCCGCGCCCGCCGGTCCTGCGCGACCTCGGACAACGACTCGTGCGCGGACGGACCGCACCAGCCGAGCACCGCGCCGACGACCTCACCCCGATGCCCCGCCCGCGCGAGCTCCACTGCCGCCTTGGCCACCTCCGCGCGCACCTGCGGGTTGCCGCGCGTCGCCAGATGCTTCAACCGGGTCAGCGCGATCGACGGGTACGCCTGCCCGAGCGGCTCGCAGACCCGCGCGACCGTCAGCTTCAACGTCTGGTCCAGGCCGCCCCTCTTCGACCACTCGTACAGCCCGCGCCGGACGCCCCCGCCCACCCGAGCATGCAGGCACGTCCGCGACAGGACGACATAGGCGGGATCGGGCAGATCCGCCTCGGCCCACGCCTTCGCCGCGTCCAGAATCTGCTGCGCGTGGCCGTGCTCGGCGGCGAGATCCCCGAGAGTCTCCGCGATGCGCGTCCGCGTCTCGGGGGACGTGCCGCTCTCCAGAACGAGGCCCGTCAACCAGCCCAGCAGGTCGGGGCGCATCACCGGATAGTCGATCCACGCGTGCCGCAGCACGGACGGGCCGAACCCGTGCCGCCGGAACACGACCCCCTCGTCCTCGTCCGCCGCCTCCAGCAGTTCGTTCAGGCCGGTGGCCGGGAACCAGGCGAGCCCGGCACCGTTCACGTCGACTTTCAGCCGCCGCGCGAGCGCCACGGCGGCCTTGTAGACGTTCTCGACCGACGTGGGCTCCAGCGCGGCGGCGGACAGCAGCAACGCGCGGTTCTGGGGCGGCTCGTTCCGCGCGAACCACGTGCGCAGATGCTCCCGCCAGCCCCGATAGGACCGCGTGACCTCCGCCCGCACCGCCTCGACGTCCGCGTCCGTCCCGCCCCGGCCCTCGGCGCGAGCGGCGACCTCCTCGACGATGCCCGCGAGCCGCCGGGCGTCGCCGGGACGAGCGTCCGCCAGCAGCGACCGCGCCGCGTCCCAGCGCGCCCACGCGGGGAACCCGCGCACCACCATCCGGCGCCGGAACACCTCGACCGCGTCCGGCGGCCGCAACTCGATGAACTCCATCGGCGGCGCGAGCCTCCGCCACTGCGTCTCGTCCCCGATGACCGCGACGTACGCGCCCACCTCCCGCGCGGCGTCCAGGCACGCGCGCACGCCTTCGGGACTCTCGTCGGCCGCCCGGACCAGGTACCCGCAACGGCCCTCGGCACGAACCTCCTCGACGTCCTCGTAATCGGCGGAGAAGCGGCGGATCCGCATCCCCGGCACCAGGTACCGCAGCGCGGCGATGGCACCGGTCTCCCGCCCGGATCCGGGCGGCCCGCCGAGCATGACGGTGTGATCCCTCTCCAACGACTTGATCACCAGGTCGTGGTTGCGGGCGGGAACATGGCAGTCGACGCGCTCAGCGATATCGCTCGCGGGCAGGATCAGCGCCGGGCGTCCCCGCAGAAAGTTATGCACGTTCAGGACGGCGTCGCCGCCGACGGTAGAACCGACGAAGTTCTGGCCATCGCCCGAGACATGAAAGTCGGCGAACGACTGCGCGGTCATGACCGGTCCTGCCGGACATCGCCGTTGATCTGGCCGCCCACGAAGTTCTGCGACCCGTCCCCGCTGACCTTGAAGTTCGAGAACGACTGCCCGCGCGTTGACGGGGCCGGCGGTTCGACGGGCGGGCCGCTATCCGGCCGGTCCTTGCCGTCCTCCCGGCGGGACGGCTTCGGGACGTACAGGTATGCGGGCCGGTCGAACTGCTTCACGCGGGCCCGGACCTCGGTGAACTGGCTCGGCTTCAGGTCAGTGAAGCCGCCCTCGACGAACATCCTGAACGCTCGTCGGACACGGCGACGGCGGCGAACGTGACGTCGGGATCGCTCGTGCCCAGCGCGTCCCGCAGCGGGCCGCAGTCGAGCAGCCGGTTGACGTCGTTCGTCGCCGTCGAGATCCCCGCCGCCTCGGAGTGCTCGTCGTCCAGCATCCCGACGTGCAGGGCGACCCGCAGCCGCAACGGCCGCAGCCCTTGACCGCGCATCCTCGGCGCGGCCTCGGCCAGGACGCGCTGCAGCTCGTCCACGAACGGGCTGATCAGCGGAGCCATCGCGGCCAGCGGAAGCGCCGCGAGCAGACCGTCCCCGGTGCTCTGCAGGAATCGGACCTCCCCCCACATCTCACCGAGCCCGCTGCGCTCGCACGCGGCCTCGACCGCGCGGCGGATCTCCAGGTGGACGCCCGGCAACTCGGCGTCCCGGTGGTGGCTGAACTTCTCGGCGTCGACGACGAACACACTGCGGAACTCGCGCACGGCACACCCCTTCGCTCTCGGACCTCCACCATCGGGCCGTTCGGGCGCGCGAACTGTCCGGCATCAGACACTTCGGTGGCCCGACTCGGCCAATTCGTGGAGTCCCGGACGATCGCCGACGGCGACGCGCCGGTGCGCCGTCGACACCAGACCGGCATCGCGCATCCGCGCGAGTTCGGCGGCGACGGTGCTCCGCGAGAGCCCGGTCGCCTGCCCCAGCTCGGCCTGCCCGAGGACGACGTCGCCGCGTTCGTCCGCGAACCGCAGCAGCGCACGCGCCAGCCGGGGCCCCGCCGGAAGCGCGGCCAGCTCGGCCCGCCACGCCTCGCCCTCCCGAAGCCTCGCCATCGTGTGCCGCAGGAAGAAACCGTCCAAACTCTCCTCCCGCACCAGTTCGCGGAACCGTTCCGCCGTGATGGCGCGGGTCGTGCACGGTTCGACGGCGACCACGCTCGCCGAACGTCCGTCGCCGCCCAGCACCGAGACGTCCCCGAGTACCTCACCGGGCCCGCGAACCGCCAGCAGCAGGACGTCCCCGTCCGCCGACGTCAGCAGCACCTTCACCCGTCCGGCGACCAGGACGAGCACGTGCGTCGCCGCGTCGCCCTGCCGGAGCAGCACGTCCCCGGCCCGGAACCGCAGGCCACGGCCCTCCGACACGAGCCGCGCCCACGCCTCAACCGGAACATCCACATCCCCTTTCTCCCACTCCCGGAGCGGGACGAGAGTGCTCTGACCGATCATGGTCATCTTCGATAATCGGTTTGTCAGGCCAAAGGATGCGAGTTAACCGATCCGGCACCGGGACCCGGATCATCGCTGCGCGACGAGCGGCGTGTCCGGTCCGTGGGGATTGCGGGAGCGCCGGAACGGCCACCACCCTTTTCCTTCCACACCGAGGCAAGAATGCTCAGACGTGGCCACCTCGAACAAAGTACCGACCCAATCTCCTCGACCGAGGTTCTTTTCAGGCCACTCGCAGAGATCAAATAAAACAAGTAACAATGAGAGTTGTGGCGGATGGAAATCGTGCTAGAGTTCTGCGCTGAATGGTCATTCCGGCGCATGGTGGCAGTATGGCGAACACTCCTGTCCCGGCAGTTCCATCGCTGCCCTGGCGTTTCAGCACTCGCACTCTCGACCTCGACGAGGCCAGCGAGCAGGGCGCCCAGACGTACTACCCCCTCAGGATGAGCGTCATCGGCAGAGCCGACCGGTTCAAGATGTCGATCGACGCCATGCAACTCGGGCCGGCCTGGTCGGAGACTGCCGGTTCGACGCCGACATCCGAATGGACTTCGCCGAACTTCACAAGTTCTACCATTTCAACATTCCGTTGTCGGGCAGCCTGTGCTCCAGGAACCGGGGCAACGAGATCACGGCGACCCCCGAACGTGCCGTCCTGTACGGGCCCACCGGAGACGTACGACTGACCCACTGGAGCGCCGGAAGCCGCATCCTCTGCGTCAAGATCAGGCGCGAAGCGCTGGAAGCGGAACTGGAACGCCTCCTGCAAAGGCCCATCCGGTCACCGATCGAACTCGCCCCTTCGATGGACCTGGTCCACGGCTACGGGCGGGTCCTGCGAGACCTCGCCCGCTTGCTCGCCGGGCAGGCCGGCCGCGAAGAGTCCCTGACCCGGCAGGAGATCATCGGCGCGCCCCTATGGCACAGCATGCTCTCCCACCTCCTGGCCGCGGCCGACCACGACTACCGGGACGAGCTGCTCACCCCCGGGCCACCGTGCCGGCCCAGGACGGTCGAACGGGTCATCGATGCGATGCGGGCATCGCCGGAGACTCCGTTCAGCGTGGCGGAACTCGCCGAAACCGCGGGCGTCGGCATCCGCACCCTCCAAACGGCGTTCAAGGCCCACGTCGGCATGCCGCCGATGGCCTACCTGCGAAACCTGCGTCTGGAACGAGCTCACGCGGACCTGCTCTCGTCCGATCCGTCCAGCACCACCGTGTCCGACGTGGCGCACCGATGGGGATTCGCCCACCTGGGCCGATTCGCCGCCGCCTACGGTGACAAGTACGGCGTCCTCCCGTCAGACACCCTCCGCACGGCCCGATAGCCACAGCCGAACCAAAACGCCCTCGGCGCCGCCACTCCACACGCCGCAACCGGATGCGCGAACCGGCCAACCCCAGCGCGAATCGGATAGCAGCCCCCGCAGAGTGTGCCTAATCTCCAAAGCAAAGACCCGAATCGCACGCTCAGGGGGGAAGTCGTGAATTCTCCAGACGATGCCGCGTCGAGCAGGAGAAGATTTCTGAAACGATCGGCTTTCACCCTGCTCGGCGGGGTCGCGGGCGTGAGCGTCATGGCGCCATCGTGTTCATCGCCGAAGCCCGCCCGCGGCAACCCCGGCAGGAAGGGGCCGCGAAGCCGTCCCCGCCCCAGCGAGAGCGAGGACGACCAGTAGTGCGAATGCCCGAGTCTTGTGGAGGTTCATAGATGAGTGTCGAACCTGCTGACCCGGAGCAGGATCAGGAACAGACGCCGACGGAAGGTCTTGGCGTGTTCAACGCGGTGACCGGTGGCGTCGGTGCCGTCGCCGGAGTGGGCAGCCTCACCCATGACCTTTTCACCGGGGACGAGAAAGCCGCCCCGGAATCGGTGGACGCTGGGACGGGGGCGAGCGACGTGGGCAACGCCCAAGAGGTCGCCCCCTCCCCGGACGTCGACCTCGGCGAGAGCACGGGATTCTTCGACTGGATACTCGACATCTTTTAACTCAGCGACGCCAGGGCTCGGTCCATCGCGGCGTTGAATTCTTCCGGCGCCAGCGGCAGCCGGGACTTGACGTCCCGGCTCCACTGGTCGGCGAGGACCTCGGCGGAGCCCGCCTCGACACCGTCGATTGCCGCGTCGGCCAGGTCCGCCGGCGCGATCTTGTCCACGGGCCAGCCCGCGGCCATGTCGGTGTCGGCCAGGCCGAGGTGCACCGCCGTCACGAGCGTGCCCTGCTCGGCGAGCTCCAAGCGGACGCCGTTGGTCATGGCCCAGGCTGCGGCCTTGGTCAGGTGGTAGGCATTGGCGCCCTTGCCCCCGAACCACGACATGGCGGAGAGGACGTTGACGTTCGCGCCCCCGCCGTTCCCGGCGAGCGTCGGCGCGAACTCCCGGATCATTCCCAGGTGGCCGAACACGTTGGTCTCCAGTTCGTGTCGCACCGCGTCCAGCGAACCGGTCACCAGATCGGTCCCCGTCTGGATCCCCGCGTTGTTGATGAGCAGCGAGACGTCCGGGGCGGCCTCGGCGGCGGCCCGTACGGATGCGGGATCGGCGATGTCGAGGGGCAGTACCTCGACCCCGGGCAGGTCCACGGTCTCCGGACGGCGGGCCGTCGCGTTAGAGCTTGCGGGCGCCCCGTTCGAGCAGGCGCTGGGTGAAGGCGCGGCCCAGGCCGCGGTTGGCTCCGGTGACAAGGGCGACCGAGTCGTTGATATCCATGCCGGGTACGCTAAAACCTGACGTTAACGTCAGAGGCAAGTGCTGGTCGGCAGAGCCGGGGTGAGAGGAATCACCATGACCGTCACAGAGGCCGAGCGGCTGTTCCGCATCGGCGAGGTGGCACGGGGTGCCGGTGTCTCGGTACGCGCCGTGCGCTACTACGAGCAGCAGGGGCTGCTCGTCGCGGAGCGCAGCCCATCCGGCCAGCGCCTCTACCGGCAGGACGCCATCCCCCTGGTCCGCTTCTTCCAGCAGATGTTCGCCGCCGGCCTGACCAGCCGAAGGATCACCGAACTCCTTCCGTGCTGGGACTCCGGGCACACCGACGCCGAGCAACGAGCCATGCTGCGTGCCGAGCGCGACCGCATCCAGGCCAAGGTCGACGACTTGCAGGCCGTCCTGAACCGCCTCGACGAGGTCATCGCGATCACGGACACCCACCCGTAGGCGCGGTCGGCCGGACGTCGCACCAGCGAGCGACGACCGGTGCTGCCGGCACCACGCTTCCACCTCGCCGACCGGCTCACCAGCGTTTCCACGCGGCCCGCCGATCCACGGTGAGGGGCCCTCTGACCGGCGGGGTTCGACGGCATCGCGTTCCGGCCCGGCGCGTCGCCGCGTCGCCCTGCCGGAGCAGCACGTCCCCGCCCCGGAACCGCGGGCCACGGCCCTCCGACACGAGCCGCGCCCACGCCTCAACCGGAACATCCACCACTCTTTTCTCTCACTCTCGTGATGTGCCGAGCCCCTGCCTGACCGATCGCGGTCACTTCTCGCCGGCGGGTTGTCAGGGGAGGGTGGGGTGCCGCCGGGCTAGGGTCGCGGGCGTGGGCGAAGGCGTCGGGAGCGTGGCGGGTATCGGCGGCAACGGAGACCGGGACGGTGCGTGGGCGTTCGTCCGGCGCTTCGCGCGGGAGTGGCGGACGCCGCTGGTGCCGGGGGACGGGTGCGAGGCGAGCGAGCTCGCGCGGGCGGAAGGACGGCTCGGGCTGGCGCTGCCCGCCGCGATGCGCGAGGCGTACGCGTTGTTCGGGCGCCGCGCCGACCTCACGAGCCGGCAGGATCGGCTGCTCGCTCCGGAAAAGCTTCGCGTGGACGACGGGATGCTGGTGTATCGCGTCGAGAACCAGCATGTCGTCGAGTGGGGCGTGCCGCTCTCCCGCCTGGCCGACGACGACCCGCCCGTGTGCTTCCGCGGGTACGAGGGACGTCGGAACTATCTCGAACGGTTCTCCCTGGCGTGCGTGGAGATGGTCATGTCCGAGTCCGTTCTGGCCGCCGACGAACGCCACCTCGGCAACCGGTGGATGGAACCGGCCGACGCGTCCAGAGTCGAGGAACTGTACTCGCCGCTGCCCTTCCCCGAGTATCCGATGTGGGCGATGGACGACGGGACGATCCGCTGGTTCGCCGGTCCGGACGTGCTTCTCCGTTCGGACGCGGGTGAATGGCTGTGGGTGCTCGGCCGTACCGAAGCCGCGGTGAACGGCGTCCGCGCGGCCCTGCCGGGAGAGTGGACGGCGTAGCTCCGGTCAGCGCTTGACCGCGACGGCGCCGTGGTCGTCTACCTTGAGGGGGTCGTCGGCGAGGTCGGGGCGCCAGTCGGCGGTGGAGACCAGGCCCGGGTCGAGGAGGTCGAGGCCCGCGAAGAAGGGTTCGAGTTCGGCGACGGTGCGGAGGGTGAGTTCGGGGGAGCCGCCGCCGTCGTTCCACTGCCGGACGGCTTCGTCCATGCGGGCCCCGCGGACGGCGTTCGTCGGGTGCGTGAGGACGAGGTGGCTGCCGGACGGCAGGGCCTCTCGACGAGGCGGCGGACGATCGCGTACGCGCGGTCGAGGTCCTTCACGAACTGCATGATGCCGACCATCACGAGGGCGATGGGCTTGTCGAAGTCGAGGGTCTCGGCGGCCTCGCGCAGGATCTTCTCGGGGTCTTCGACGTCGGCGTCCAGGTAGGCGGTCGCGCCTTCGGGGGTGCCGGTGAGCAGGGCGTGCGCGTGCGCGAGGACGAGCGGGTCGTTGTCCACGTAGACGATCCGGGACGCGGGGTCGACGCGCTGCGCGACCTCGTGGGTGTTGTCGGCGGTCGGGAGGCCCGTGCCGACGTCGAGGAACTGGGTGATGCCCGCGTCGGCGACCAGGTGCCGGACGACGCGGCACAGGAAGTAGCGGTTGCCCCGGGCGTTCTCCACGATCTCCGGGAAGAACTCCATGATCTGGTCGCCCATGGCCTTGTCGGCCGGGTAGAAGTCCTTCCCGCCCAGCCAGTAGTTCCAGATGCGAGCCGAATGCGGGACGGACGAGTTCACATCGCTCACGTGCGCGCTCCTTCGCATGTGGGGCATTCGCCCACAAACTATCGAGTCCGCGGCTTCCGGGACGGGCGTTCGGCCGAGTTCTCGATCTTGCCGGACGCGCGGCGCTCGGCTAGGTTACCGACCGTCTGGACGGTCGGTGACGATGGGGGAGACGATGCGGGATCGGGTTCTGGACGCCGTCGAGCGGATGCTGGTCGCGGGCGGGGCGGACGCGATCCGGCTGGACGCGGTCGCGGCGGAGGCGGGGGTCAGCAAGGGCGGGCTGCTGCACCACTTCAGGTCCAAGCAGGCGCTGCTCGAAGGGGTGCTCGACCGGCTGGTGCGGCGGTTCGAGGACGAGCTGCCGGGGCCGGGGGCGCCGCCCGGCGCGTTCGCGCGGGCCTGGCTGGACGCGACGATCCCCGGCACCGACGTCCCCGCCGGGGCGCACGCCGACCAGGTGGCGACCGCCCTGCTCGCCGGGCTGTCCGGCGGCCCGGAGGTGCTGGCGGCGTTCCGGCGGGCCTACCGGTCCTGGCAGGACCGGCTCGCCGACGACGGCATCGACCCGGCGACGGCCACGCTCGTCCGGCTCGCCGTGGACGGCTGGTGGATGGCGCGGCTGCTGGACCTCGCGCCGCCGCGCGACGACCTGCACCGGGAGGTGCGGGCCAGGCTCGCCGCGATGGTCGAGGACGCCTGATGGCGGTCGCCGGAGACGTGCCGGCGGATCGGGTGCTCGGGCCGACGAAGATCGCGATGCTGGTCACCGATGTCGGGTTGCTGCTCTATTGGGTGGTGATCTTCTCTGGTCTCATCCCGCCCGACATGGCGTACAAGGACTACACGAACCCGATCCTGAGCGACTGGAACGTGTCGTTCGTCCCGCTCGACCTGGCCGCCGCGCTGACCGGGCTGGCGACCCTGGCCGGCCGGTTCGCGGCACGTCCGCTGATGACGGTGTCGCTGGCGCTGACCAGCACCGCGGGGCTTCAGGCGGTCGCCTTCTGGGCCCTGCGCGGCGACTTCACGCTCGCCTGGTGGGTGCCCAACCTGTGGCTGCTGCTGTTCCCGCTGCCCGCCCTCGCCGTGCTGGTCCGCGGCCGTTAGTCGCCCGGGAGGAGGCCCGCGAGGGCCGCCTTGTCCAGGGTGTTGGCGGCGAGGCGCATGTGGGCGGCGTCGACGAGACGGCCGTCGCGGCCGATCGCGCCCGTGCCGGAATCCGACGCGCTCGTGTAGACCTTGATCGCCTCCTGTGCCTCCGCGATCTCCTCCGGGGTGGGCGCGAACACCTCGTTGGCGATCGCGATCTGAGACGGGTGGATCGCCCACTTGCCGTCGAAGCCGAGCAGGGACGCGTGGACGGCCGCGCGCCGGTAGCCGTCCGGGTCCCGGTACGCGGGGTACGGCGCGTCGATCGCGTCGATCCCGGCGGTGCGGGCCGCGGTCAGGACCTGGACGCGCGCGTGGTGCCAGAAGTCGCCGGGGTAGTCGCCGAGCGGGTCGAAGTTGCCGTCGACGCGGGCGTGCAGGGACGCCGACAGGTCGCCCGCGCCGAAGATGACGGCTTCCAGACGGGACGAGGCGCGGGCGATCTCCGTCGCGTTCGCGAGGCCCTCGGCCTCCTCGATGAGGACTTCGAGGCCGATGCGCTTCGACAGGGCGAGCTTCTCTTCGAGCTGGGTGAGCAGGACGTCCACCCACCAGACGTCGCGCGCCGTGCGGGCCTTCGGGACGATCAGGACGTCGAGGGCGTCGAGGGCGCCGGTGACGATCTCGATGACGTCGTCGTGGCACCAGCGGGTGTCGAGGCCGTTCACGCGGACGGCGCGCGCGGTGCGTCCCCAGTCGAGCCCGGTGAGCGCCGCGACGGCGGTGGCCCGCGCGGCCTCCTTCGCGGCGGGCGCGCACGCGTCTTCGAGGTCGAGGAAGACGAGGTCGGCGCCCGACGCGGCGGCCTTCTCGCACATGTGCGCGTCGTTCGCGGGCGTCGCCAGCTCCGAGCGTCTCGGCCGCATCAGATGATCCCTTCCGATTCGAGGGCGCCGATCTCGCCGGGGGCGAGGCCGAGCAGCTCTCCGTACACGTGGTCGTTGTCGGCGCCGAGGGGGCGGCCGAGGTGCGCGACGCGTCCGGGCGTGTCGCTGAGCCGGGCGACGGGGGCCTGCACGGTGACGCTGCCGAAGTCGGGGTCGTCCACCGGCAGGAACGTGCCGCGCGCCCGCAGGTGCTCGTCGGCGAGCAGGCGGGGCGCGTCGTAGACGGGCGCGGCGGTGACCTCGGCCTTCTCGAACACCGCCATCGCCTCGTCGAGGGTGCGGTCGGCGATCCACGCGGCGACGAGCCCGTCCACCTCGACGGCCCGTTCCTGGCGGCGGACGGGGTCGACGTAGTCGGGGTGTTCGGCCAGGTCGGGACGGTCGATGGCGCGGAACACGCGCACCGCGATGCTCGGCGACGCGCTGGAGATCGCGAGCCATTCGCCGTCGGACGTGCGGTAGGCGTTGCGGGGGGCGCTGGCGTCGAGCCGGTTGCCCGCCCGGCGCTTGACGACGCCGAGCTGGTCGTAGGTGAGCGTCGAGGTCTCCAGCAGCCGGGTGAGCGGCTCGATCAGGTTGACGTCGACGAGCTGGCCCGGGGCGCCGTGGACGTCCCGGTGGTACAGCGCCATCATCACCGCGTACGTCGCGGCGAGGCCCGCGACGCCGTCGGCGAGCATGAACGGGGGGAGCGTCGGCGGGCCGTCGGCCTGCCCGGTGAGGTGCGCGAACCCGCTCATCGCCTCGGCGAGCGTCCCGTATCCCGGACGGTCGCTCTTGGGGCCGCCGCGCCCGTAACCGCTGATGTGCGCGTACACGATGTGCGGGTGCGCGGCGTGCACCGGTTCGTAGTCGATGCCCCAGCGGGCGAGGGCGCTCGGCCGGTTGCCGACGACCAGGACGTCCGCGGTGCCGAGCAGCCGGTACAGCAGCCGCTGCCCTTCGGGGCGGCGAAGGTCGAGCGTCACGCACTTCTTGTTCCGGCTGATGCTCTTCCAGACGAGCCCGATCCCGTCGCGGCGCTCGCCCCACGTGCGCATCGGGTCGCCGGTGCGCGGCTGCTCGATCTTGACGACCTCGGCGCCGAACTCGCCGAGCGCGGTGGCGACCATCGGGCCCGCGGCGAGCGTGGCCGCCTCGACCACCCGGACCCCCTCCAGCGGACCGGCCACCTCAGCCCTCCGCCGCGAGCGAGATCGCCTTCGACTCCAGGTAGCCGTCGAGCCCCTCGGGGCCGAGCTCGCGCCCGATGCCGCTGGCCTTCATGCCGCCGAACGGCGCCGCGGGGTCCATGCTGTACGGCTGGTTGATCCCGAACGAGCCGGCGCGGACGCCGCGCGCGACCCGCAGGCCCCGGTCGCCGTCGGCCGTCCAGACCGACCCCGACAGCCCGTACTCCGAGTCGTTCGCGATCTTGAGCGCGTCGTCGTCGCCGTCGTGGGCGATCACCGACAGGACGGGCCCGAAGATCTCCTCGCGCGCGATCCGCATGTGGTTGCCGACGTCGGCGAACAGGGTGGGGCGGACGTACCAGCCGCGGTCGAGCCCGTCCGGCGTGCCGTCGCCGCCGACGACGATCCGCGCGCCCTCGTCCCGTCCGGCCCGGATGTACCCCTGGACGCGTTCCTGCTGGCGGCGCGCGACGAGCGGCCCGACCTCGGTGGCGGGGTCGGCGGGGTCGCCGGTCCGCAGCGCCGCGACCATGTCCGCGAGCGCCCCGACGTGCTCGTCGTACCGGCTGCGGGGGACGAGGACGCGGGTCTGCGCGACGCACGCCTGCCCGCTGTTCATCAGCCCCGCGACCTTGATGCCTTCGGCGACGGCCGCCGGGTCGGCGTCGTCCAGGACGATCGCGGCCGACTTCCCGCCGAGTTCGAGGCTCGCCCGCTTCAGCGCGGCGCCGCACGCCTGCGCGACGTCCCGTCCGGCGGCGGTGGACCCGGTGAACGACACCTTGTCGACGCCGGGGTGCGACACCAGGTGCCGTCCGACGTCCGGCCCGGCGGGCAGGATGCTCACCACGCCCGGCGACAGCCCCGCCTCCGCGACGAGCTCGGCGAGCAGCAGCGCGTCCAGCGGTGTTTCCGGGGACGGCTTGACGACGATCGTGCACCCGGCGACCAGCGCCGGTGCGAGCTTCCCGACGAGCAGGAACTGCGGCATGTTCCACGGGACGATGCCCGCGACGACGCCGACCGGCTCCTTGCGGACGAGCACGTCCGCGCCGAACTTCCCGGGGCGCGCCTGCTCCCACGGGACTGTGTCGGCGATGTCGGCGAACGCGTTCATCAGCACCATCGGCAGCGTGGCCTGCGAGAACTTGGAGAACGTGATGGGCGCGCCCATCTCCGAGCTGATGAGCTGCGCCATCTCCTTGCGGCGCGCCTTGTACAGCCCGGCGAGTCGTCCGGACGGGCGCGGCGCGCTCGGCCGGTCGAGGCCGGGCCACGGGCCGTCGTCGAACGCGGCGCGCGCCGCCGCGACGGCCCGGTCGACGTCGGCCGGGGCGGCGCCCGCGACGGACG
>NZ_MKJY01000542.1 GCF_001942465.1 Actinomadura sp. CNU-125 | reverse complement strand
GACCGGTTCCGCGGCGGGCTCCCCGGCGGCCGCGCGGGCGCGGCGCCGTCCGCGCCGGACGCGGGCAGCAGCCCTCGAACAGGGCGCGGTAGTGCACCATCGCCTGCCGCAGGTCCTCGGTCGACGCCTCGCCCGCCGCGGCCTTGCCGCCGATGGCGTGCGCGCTCCGGTAGTGGCCGAGCGTCCGGCCGTGCTCCACCGACAGGTGGGCGGCCTGGTCCTCGAACCCGCGGGTCGGGTAGCCGCGCTCGGCCATCACCGCCCGGACGAGGTCGTCGGCCTCCTCGACGGCCGGTGCGGGCGCGTCCACGAACCGCTCCTGGACGTCGGCCCACCGCGCGCGGAACTCCTCGCGGCGGTGCGGGGCGAGGTCGCGCAGCTCCAGCTCGCGGTGCCTGCGCTCGCGGGTGCGCAGCTCCTCCTCGGCGGCCGCCCGGCCGCCGTGCCGCTCGACGGCCCGGTCGTACTCGGGCCCGAAGCGCCGCCGCAGCCGGCGGGTGCGCGCCCGGGACCGGCCCGGGAACACGACCGCGGCGGCCACGACGGCGACGATGATCACTGCGATGACGACCATCACGACGGTCGACATGTCATCCTCCAACGTGCGTCGGATCGAACGACACGCCGATGCCCGGGTAAAACCCGGCCAAACGGGCGAACAGGGCCGTCGGCCCTTACCCCCGGCCGCCACCAGGGAAGACGCACGCGAGGTCGCCGATCCGCCGGCCGCCGCCGTACCCGGCACCGACCAGCAGCTCCATGCCCCGCTCGTCCCACGGGTACGCGCACGCCACCCGGACGTCCAGCCGCCGCAGCGCCCCCGCGACCTCCGCCCGTCCCGGCTTCTCGCTCCGCGCCGACCGGACGGTCGCGGCCAGCAGCTCGCGGTCCTCGACCGCCCGCTCCGGCGCGGGCAGCAGCGACAGGTAGTGCGAGTTCGGGTTCACCGCGTGCGTCTCGGCGGTCAGCAGCGGGACGATCCGCATGTACCGGCCCGGCATCACGACGATCCCGCCCGGTCCCGCCTCCGCGACGATCGCGCGCGCCGTACCGACCTGGGCGGGATGCGCCTTCCAGGCCGGACGGTCCGCGACCACCGACCCGTTCGACTCCGCCCACACCGGTATCCCGCCCACGACGATCGCCGCGCCCAGGGCGGCCGCGGGCACCGCCGCGGCGGCCGACACGCCCGGCCGCCCCGGCCGCG
>NZ_MKJY01000541.1 GCF_001942465.1 Actinomadura sp. CNU-125 | reverse complement strand
TTGTCCTGGGCGAACCGGTCCCACACCACCACCCCCGAGGAGTAGGCGTTCAGCCCGTACAGCACGGGGGTGTCGGCGAGGCGGGGTTGCAGGTCGGGTGAGGTGAACGGGAACGCCGCCGCGAGTGCGGCGGTGTCGATCGACCGCCGGACCTTCACCGTGTCGCTCCCCAACGGCAGCGTGGTGGCCCACCCCTGGAGCGCTCGGAAGGTGGTGGGCTGGGCGTCCAGCAGCAGCGACGCCGCAAGCGCCCGCACCCGTGCCGTCTCCGCTTCGAGTTGCTCGTGGTCGAAGGCGTGGACGGTCAGGTACAGCCCGACACGGAACAACCTGCCATGGCCTCGGGCCAGGGACGCGGCGAGTTCGGCGGCGTCGTCGGCGGCGGCTTCGGCCGCGAAGTCGGCCAGCCTCCCGTGCTGGGCGTCGGCGCGGGACGCCGATTCCAGGCGGGCGAGCTGGCGGCGGAGCCGCTGCGCGGCGATCAACGGCGGAATCGGTTCGATGTGCAGGGACACGTCGAGGCGTCCGGGGTGGGTGAGCAGCGGCTCCAGCCACCCGGCACCGACCTCGCGGGGATAACCGGCCACCGCGAACGACGCACACACCCCGCCGGGCAGTTCAAGGGTCTTGGCGTTCACCCGCAACGCCGACGGCCCGACACCGGCCAAGCCGTCCCCGGGATCAAGGCCGGTGCCGCTTTCCGACTTGCCGGACGTCGATGTCAAGGTCTGCTTAAGGGCGTTAAGCATGCGTCGCATCGTGAGCCTCCTGGGCAGTGATCACGTCGTTTGGGCCGGAGTTGTCCACAGGCTGTGACTCGCCTGGGGACAACGCCTCGGCCAGTACGGCGGTGCAGGCATCGGCGTCCAGAACCTCGGCGGTGATACCGAGCGCGATGAGGGCGTACACGGCCTCCTCCGCGCGCCGTAGTGCCACCGCAGCACCCGCATCCCTCGCGGCGCGCTCCCGTCGGCCTTTGAGCCACGGCAGCGCGCCGGCCGACGGTGGCACTTGGGTGCTGTCGCTGATCACGATGAGGACCTGGCGGACCAGCAGGTCGTGCGCGGCGCCCAGATCGGTGAGGAACGCGGCGTGATCTTCGGCGGCTTGTTCCAGCGCGGGGTCGGGTAGTTCGGGTGCGAGCCGGGCGAGGTGGTCGGCCAGGCCGGTGAGGTCGACCGGGCGGGCCTGCACCAGAATCTGCACGGGCGCGTCCAGGGAGTTCAGCCACCGCCCGAACACGCCGACCAGCGAAGCCTG
>NZ_MKJY01000540.1 GCF_001942465.1 Actinomadura sp. CNU-125 | reverse complement strand
AGGAGTTCTCCTCCTTAAGGAGTCGGGCCCGCGAACAGAAGATTCGAAACCGCGGCGACCTGCACGAACAGGCCGGCCCGGGTCTGCCGTTCATAGACGCGCCCCCGGAAAGAGGACCGAAAAGAACACGGGAAAGAACCCCGAAAAGACAGCCACCTTCCACACCTGAAGAGACAGGGGACAAAGCGCCCGATACGCGCCGAAAAGGGCAGGGTCCCGCCCCGCCTCCCCCATGGGATCGAGAGAGACGCGGACGGGACCCTGCCGCCAAGGCGGTTCGCCTACTCTTGGGCGTGAGGGCCCAGCCTGCTATGGACAGGCTGGGCCCTCCTATGACGCCAGCGGCACCTCGCGCGCGGGCCCGGTCCCCTTCGCGGGTCCGGTCTGCGGGGTGCGGCGAAGGTCCACCTCCGCCCACACCGTGTGCCCGATGACGGGGCTTCCGTAGATCCCGATCGCGGCCGCGAGCCGGGACACCATCAGCAGCCCGCGCCCGTCCGTGCGGGGTTCGCAGTTCGGGTTCTCCGAACGGATCGCGGGGACGCATCCACCGCCCAGGTCCATCACCCCGATGCAGGACTTCTCGGCGAGCGTGATCTCCAGGCCGAACCAGCCCTGCGGCGCCCCCGACCGCGAATGACGCACCGCGTTGCTCGCCAGCTCGGCCACCACCACCGCCACGTCCTCCTCACGGCCCGACCCCTCGAACAGTCCCGCCGCGAACACCCGCGCCACCGTCACCTGGTCCGCCCGGCCGGGGAAGACCCGGCGCCACCGCATCGGCTCCGGACCCCACAGCCACTCACCCGGTGAGGGCACGCTCCAGCTCCCACTTCCCATCGTCGTTCTCCCTTTTCCTCGATGTCGTCTCGATGACGCCGTCCGCCGCCGCTGACGCGGCCCGGTTGCACAAACGAACGACGCGAACACGATTGGCGCTCGACTCGGCACGCACCGTCAAGTCACATGTGCAGGCGGCCACCGAAGCCGTCACCAACCCGTTCCGGCGGCCCGCCGGGACGCGCGCACGGGACGTCGAATGCGTGGGCAACGTGAGTACGGACAGGTCTCGATGGGACCGGGCCGAGGGGCCGGAGGGGGCTGCTCAGCAGACCAACACCCGATTCGGCATCTTGCGCATCCCGACCTGCACCGCGGTCCCTGCACGGCGCCGCCGTCGGCTGAGCCGGGCATACTGACCACTTGTCGAACCCGGACCCGGAAATCCTGCGCCGGCCGAAGGTGCAGGTCGACGGCGTTCCGAACACATGCCCGCGCTTTGCCGT
>NZ_MKJY01000539.1 GCF_001942465.1 Actinomadura sp. CNU-125 | reverse complement strand
CCGCGTACGCCGAGGAACTGACGCTGCTGGAACGGGTCCTGGCGCTGTGGGCCCGCGTCCCGGACGCCGAGTCCCTGACCGGCCGTCCCCGGCACCGGGTGCTGGAAGCGCCGTCGAGGCCGCCATCGCGACGGGCGACCCGGGCCGCGGGCTGCCGCTCGTGGACCGGGCGCTGGACGGCACCGACCGCGCCCGCGAGCCCGGGCGCGCGGCCGTCCTGCTGGTCCACCGCGCGGCGCTGCGCGGCTACCTCGGCGGCGAGGACGAACTCGACGACCTGCGCGAGGCCGAACGGCTCGCCGCGGCCCCCGGCCGCGTCGGCGTCCAGGTGCTCGCCCGCGCGAGCTCGCGGCTGCTGGTCTGCGGGGACGCCGCCGCCGGGGAACGGCTCGGCCGGGAGGGGCTGGAACTCGCCCGCGACATCGGCCCGCCCGAAGCGGTCCGCGGCCTGGAGGTCACCGTGGCGGCCGCCGCCGCACGGGACGGCGAGGGCGATCACGCACCGCTCGAACGGCTCCTGGACGGCGGCCTCGGCCCGTGGGCGTCCGCCCGGGTGCTCAACATGCTGGCGCACTGCCGCCTGTGCACCGGACGCGCGGCCGACGCGCTCGCCTTCGCGACCGAGGGGCTGGCCGTGGCCGAGCGCGCCGGGCTGGCGCACAGCGCGGGGCTGGCGCCCGCCGTCAACCAGGTCGAGGCCCTGTACCGGCTCGGCCGGTGGGACGAGGCCGCCGCGATCGTCCGGACGCGGCTGGCGCGGCACCACGGCCCGGCCTTCCAGGTGCAGATGACGATCTGGCGGATCGCGCTGCGGGCCGCGCGGGGCTCCGGCCCGGAACCCGGACCGGAGATCTCCGGCGTCCCGCTGGACGCCGGGTACCCGCAGACCGCGCTGCCGCTCGCCCAGATGATCGCCGAGCGGCGGCTGGCGGACGCGCGACCACGCGGCGGCCCGCGCGGCGGTGGACGCCGTCCTGCGCCACCCGCGGCTGACCGCGCAGCCCTGCCACCTGTGGCCGCTGCTGGAGACGGCGGCGCACGCCGGCGGGCCGCGGCTCGCGCGGATCGCGGACCTCGCCGCGCGGCTGCCCGCCGCGACGCCGCCGATGACCCGCCGCACGCCGCCGCCGTGACCGCGCTGACCTGCGACGACCCCGGCGACGCGCGGGACGCGTGGCGCACCGCGATCGCGTCTGGGAGGAACTCGGGCTGCCGTACCCTGGCGGCGCGGGCGCTGCTCGGCGAGGCCCGCGCGGACCTGGCGGCCGGGGACCGCGCGGGCGCCGCCGGACGGCT
>NZ_MKJY01000538.1 GCF_001942465.1 Actinomadura sp. CNU-125 | reverse complement strand
TGAGGTGCCACGGATCTTCCGGACAGGGCCCCAACTAGAGTTGGGGAGAACCGGAAGGGAAGGTCGTTGGCACGACAGAGGCGGCATTTCACCCAGGAGCACAAGGACGAGATCGTCCGCATGGTCCTGGACGGCCCGCGCCCCATCGCCCATGTGGCCCGTGAGGTCGGCATCCACGACACCACCCTGGGCAACTGGGTCAAGGACTACCGCAGACGCCACGGCGACGACGCGTCCACCACACCGGCCGGCGCCCCGAAGAGCCTCCGGGAACGCGAACTCGAACGCGAGAACCGCAAACTCCGCGAAGAGAACGAGTTCCTGAAAAAAGCCGCGGCCTTCTTCGCCAAGGATCACCGGTGAGCGCCAAGTACGAGCTCATCGACGCGGAGAAGGCCCACCACGCCGTCATCGACATGTGCGCCTGGCTGCGCGTGTCCCGGTCAGGCTTCTACGAATGGCTGAGCCGGCCGCTGTCGGCGACCGCCGAACGCCGGGAGCGCCTCAAGCCGATGATCGAGGCGGTGTTCGCAGCCAACCACGAGACCTACGGGTACCGGCGCGTCCACGCGGTGCTGGCCCGCTCGGGCGAGGAGGTCTCGCCCGAGCTGGTGCGGCAGTTGATGCGCGAGCTCGGGCTCGAGCCGGTGCAGCCGCGGCCGTGGCGGCCGGTCACCACCCTGGCCGGCGGGCCCGGAGCGATCCCCGACCTGGTCAACCGCGACTTCACCGCCGACCGGCCGGGCACCAAGCTGGTCGGCGACATCACCTACATCCCGACGTGGGAAGGATTTCTGTATCTGGCGACCGTCATCGACTGCCATTCGAAGATGGTGGTCGGATGGGCTATGGCCGATCACTTCAAGACTTCGCTCATCACCGCCGCCCTCGACTCCGCGGCCGGGAACATCCACATCGAGAAAGGGTGCATCTTCCACAGCGATCGCGGATCGAACTACACCAGCGACGAGTTCGGCCGGCACCTGACCGAGAAGTACAAGATGCGGCGTTCGGTCGGCAGAACCGGTGTGTGCTGGGACAACGCCATGGCCGAGGTCGTTCTTCGGGGCATTGAAGAACGAGTGGCTCAACCGTATGGTATTTGCCACACGAGCCAAGGCCCGCCGCGCGGTTGTGCAGTACATCGAGGGCTTCTATAATCGACGCAGGCTTCATTCCGCGAACGGGTACCGGACCCCTATGGAGGTCCACAACGAGTACCTGGATCGGCAGCAAGCAGCGTAGATCTGCCCGCAGATCACCCATGAAGAAGCTGTCCGGAAAACGCGTGGCCCCTCA
>NZ_MKJY01000537.1 GCF_001942465.1 Actinomadura sp. CNU-125 | reverse complement strand
CCCGGCCGGTCGCGCCCGTCCGGTCGAGAGGACACCGCCGCTGTGATGCACTTCGCGGTGATCGGTGTCGGAATGTCCACGAGGGTCGATGCGGGCGAGGTCGGCGCCCTGCTGGACGCTGTCCTGCGGGAGGCGGGCGTGCGCCCGGACGCCGTCTGGTGCGCCGAGACCGCCGACGGACGCGGCGGCGAGCCCGCCGTCCGCGCCGCCGCACGGGTCCGCGGGCTGCCGCTGGTCACCTACCCTGTGCCCGTGCTGGCGCAGGTCAAGGTGCCGAACCCGTCCGATGCGGTGCGGTCGCCGACGGGCACGCCGAGCGTCGCCGAGGCCGCCGCCCTGCACGCCGCCCGCACGCTCGGCGGCGCCCCGCCCGCCTCGCCGTCCCGAAACGAGCGTCCCGCCGCGCCACCGGCCGCGCTGGCGACGACCACCCCCGGCCCGGCGCCCCTTCCCGGGTCGGCCCTTCCCAGGCAGGCTGCTCCCGGGCCGGATTTGCCCGGGCCGGTCGTCGTCGGGCCGGCCGTCGTCGGGGCGAGCGGCGTCGGGGCGGTCGATGTGCCGGCCGGTGGCGTCCTGCCCGCTCCGACGGCGGTCGGGGAGGAGCGGGACGAGCGGGACGAGCGGGACGAGCGGGACGAGCTGCGCGCATCCCGGCATAACGGTGCGGAAGGCGTGAAACCCTGGTACTTCCTCCCGGAGCGGTATGCGCCCGGGGACGGCGACAGCGAGGATTGCCCGTGACCCAGCAGGAGGCTCCTGTGAGCGTACGCCAGCCGCATCCGGTGGAGATCCGGTCGTATGAGATCCTGCGGTCCCGCGTCGACCTGTCCCCGATGCCGCCGCTGTGGCGCGCCGTGGCCGAGCGGGTCATCCACGCCACCGCCGACCTGGAGTACGCGGTCGACCTGGTGACCAAGGAGGAGTTCCTCGAACGGGGCTGGGCCGCGCTGCGCTCCGGGGCGCCGATCGTGACCGACGAGGGCATGGTCGCGGCCGGGATCAGCGCGCGGGAGACCGTCTGCCACGCCGCCGACCCGGCCGCCGCGCGGATGTCGCGGGCCGCGGGCATCACGCGTCCGGCCGCGGCCGTCCGGCTCGCGTACGCCGACGTGGGGCCGGGCGCGGTGTGGGTCGTGGGGTCGGCGCCCGAGGCGATCTTCGAGATCATCGACCGCCGGGTCGGCCCGGCGCTGGTCATCGGCGTGCCGGTGGGGTTCGTCGGCGCCGCCGAGGCGAAGGAGGCGCTGCGCGCCGCCGGGCTGCCGCAGCTCAGCAACGTGTCCGAGAAGGGCGGGTCCGCGGTCGCCGCGGCGGCCGTCAACGCCCT
>NZ_MKJY01000536.1 GCF_001942465.1 Actinomadura sp. CNU-125 | reverse complement strand
GTGCCGTAGGGGTCGGCGAGCGTCTGCGAGGTCGCGAACAGCAGACTCAGGATCCCGACGGACGCCACGATCACGATGAGGGTGGTGCGCAGGCTGGCGCGTTCGGCTTCGACGTCGCGGCGGACGATGACCTCGTGCTCGACGGCGTCGGCCAGCAGCCCGAGCGCCTCCCGGGTGCCGGGGCCGCGGCGGCGGGCGGCCAGGATCAGCGCGCACGCGATCAAGTCGCCGATCGGGTCGTCGAGGTCGTCGGCGAAAGCCCGCAGCGCCTGCTCGGTCCCGGCGTGGTTGTTCAACCGCCCCGCCAGCACCTCCACCTGCGGACGAATTGCCGCAGGGGCGACGCGGAGGCTGTCGGCCAGGGCCTGCTCCAGGCCGCGGCTGGCGCCGATCATTTCTGCGAGCCGCCGCGACCATTGCGCGAGCGCCTCCAGTCGGACGATCCGCCGCTGCGGCGCACGTCCCGACAGCATCGGCGGCAACGCGTACGCACCGGTCGCGACCGCGAGCGCGGCCACCGGCCACCCGGTCAGCAGCAACACCGCCAGCCCGGCACCGACACTGGCCAGCAGCCGATTTCGCCGCCCCGGCCATGCCGGTGAGTGCACGAGCATCTGCAACCGCGATGGCGGACGGCTCTGTCTTGCTGCCGGATTGCTGCCGCGGATTCCGGCGGTGAGCGTGAGGATCCCGGCGGCACCGCACAGGCCGGTGAACGCGACGAGAAGGTCGGTCATGCCCAACCACCACCTACCACCGCAGGGACACCGGCCAGCAGGTCGGGGTCGAAACCGCAAGCGGTCAACTCGTCCAGTAGTGCGGCGCTGACGTGTCCGCACGCCGACGTGGCGCGGCCGTCCTCGCCGGGGACGAAGATGTGGTTGCGGGTCGGCTCGGCTGAATCGGAGGGTGGACCGACTTCCATCACCTGGGAGATGAATCGGTCGTTGCTGACCTTGTCTCGCTGCAGATACACCACCAATGGCTCTGCCAGGCCGAACATCAGATGCAGGTCTTCGGTCGACAGTCCGAGGTCGGCGCGGCGGCCGAGCTGTACCACGCGGTTGAACACGTGCTCGGGACGGTGGACGTGCAGGGTGCACATCGAGCCGCGTGCTCCGGAGTACATGACCTCCAGCATCGATGCGAGCTCGCCGTGCCGTGCCTCGCCCACGATCACTCGATCGGGGTTCAGACGCAGGCACGCCGGCACCAGATCCTGCAATCGCACCTCGCCCGCACCTTCGGCGTTGGCCTGGCGCGCCTCCATCGCGACCACGTCCGGGTGCCGATGCGCCAGGGACGGGTCGTCCAGGAACAGCTCGAAGTCGCTCTCCAG
>NZ_MKJY01000535.1 GCF_001942465.1 Actinomadura sp. CNU-125 | reverse complement strand
GCGCCTCGCCGTGGCGGCGGGCTCCGGCGGCGTGCTGGTGGGCGCGCATGACGGTGGAATCGACGCCGATCTGCCAGCCGATCAGCCCGGCGGCGTCGGCCTCGGCCTGAAGCCGGGCCAGGATGTCGGCCCAGGTGCCGTCGCGCTGCCAGCGGCGGAACAGCGAGTACACCGAACGCCAGGAGCCATAGCACTCGGGCACGTCCCGCCACGGAGCGCCGACCCGGGTCCGCCAGCGGATGCCGTCGATGAGCTGCCGCTTCGTCCATCTCGAGGGCCGGCCCGGACGTCTGGGCACGGGCAGCAGCGGTTCCAGCCGCGCCCATTGCCCATCGGTCAGGTCGTGCCGCCTCGTCACCGCTAGGGTGGCCACGAGGTCTCCGGTGGTTCAGGTTTTTCTTGGTCGATGAACCCTCTACCGGAGACCTCGCTGCGTAGCGATCATGACACACCGCGTCACACACCGGACTTCGAAACAGGCCCTAGGTCCGCCAGTGCCCGCCAGGGCTGTTGCTGGGCGTGCCGGGCGCGGGACAGGGCCTGGTGGACGCGCTGGAACGGCCACCCGTCGGTGATCTTCGCCGGTTCTTCCAGCGCGGCGTTCAGCGCGGCGCCGGCTTCGCGTTCCAGGACGACGAGCTGGAGGTAGGAGGTGAAGGCGTAGCGGAAGTCGCGGCGCCGGGCCCGTGCGGTCGAGCGGACGTTGTAGTCCGGGACCATCGCCAGCACCACGGCCAACGCCAGCCCGACCAGCACCGGCAATGCCCAGGACGGCGAGCCCCCGGTGATGGTGACGAGCGCGGCGAACAGGGCGGGGGTGGCCAGGCCGGTGAGGAAGAGGACGAGCTTGTCGAGCATGAACCGCTCAACGGTTCGTCCCAGCAGAGCCAGGTCGGCGCGGGGGACGGCGAACATCCCCGCTGGCCGGGCCAGATGCTCGGCCAGCCACCGGCCGAGGCGCTTACTGCCGCTCGCCTCCTCTGTCGTTGGCATCGCAGACGGCAGAGGCGTGGGCTGGATTCGCGCAAGTGCGGCGTCCAGACGGGGCGGCGCGGGGCACAGCTCACGGACGATGAGGACGACGCCGAGCGCGCCCAGACACCCGGCCAGCGCAGCCAAGACGGTCACCGCGACACCTCCGCCCGGACGTCAGCGCCGCGGGTGTGGAGGAAACGGGCGCCGGTCGACAGGACCGACAGACGCCGCATCCACCACAACCCCACCGCATAGATCCCGGCGACGACCGCCAGGACGGTTTGCCCGAGCGGGGTGCCGTAGGGGTCGGCGAGCGTCTGCGAGGTCGCGAACAGCAGACTCAGGATCCCGACGGACGCCACGATCACGAT
>NZ_MKJY01000534.1 GCF_001942465.1 Actinomadura sp. CNU-125 | reverse complement strand
GGCCGGACGCGCGGGCTCGCCACCGCCGGGACCGTCCTGTCGCTCGCGCTCGTCACGACGTCGGTCGCGGCGCAGGCCCCCGACTCGATGAAGTACCGCGAGGTGACGTGGCGGCCCACCACCGACCCGGGCACGAACCAGGAGTACCGCGTCACCGTCGGCCAGGGCACCCTCGACCTCACCGCGCTGCCGCTGCGCGCCGGGCGGCGGGTCACGATCGACGCCGAGGTCGTGCTCGGCGGCCTCGCGGTCACCGTGCCGAAGGACGCCCGGATCGTCCTGGACGCCCGGATCGTGCTCGGCGACCTGCGCATCGACGGCCGGACGTCCAGCGGCCCGAACGTCCGCGCCGAGCGCGTCTTCGAACCGGACCCCGGCATCGCGGACCCGCCGACGATCGTGCTGCGGCTGCGCGGGAAGATCGGTGACGTGGACGTGGACGTGGCCCGTGGCTGAGCGGCCCGCCGAGCGCGCCCCGAAGCGGCGCCGCTTCGACCCGGCGGGCCCGGTGACCGGTGTGTTCTTCCTCGCGCTGGCCGGGGCGTTCCTCGCCGAGGGGTTCGGCGGCGGCCGGTTCCTGAACCCGGTTCTCGTCGTCCCGCTGGTGCTGATCGGCCTCGGCCTGGTCGGCGCCGTGCGGGTCGCGACGCGCGGGCGCCGCCGCGATCGCGACACATAGTTGACTTCCTCCCCTCCCTGAAGGGAGGCGATTCCTACGGCTCGCGCCGCGGGTGTTTCTGCTTCTGTGCCGTCGGCGGCGGGGGTTCCCCGGCCGTCTTACGTCGGCTCCACAGACATCGCCGGGGGACAGACGCCCGGCTGCGGCGTGACCGGCCGCAAGGATGTTCTTGGCCGCATTGACGTCCCGGTCATGGCGGGTGCGGCAGCCCGGGCACGTCCAGCACCGGGCGGAAAGACTCAAGTGCTCCAGGACGTGCCCGCAGCACGAGCACGTCTTGGAGGAAGGAAACCAGCGATCGATCACGATCACGGTCCGCCCGGCACGTTCGGCTTTGTATTCGAGCATGCGGCGGAACTCGCCCCACCCGCAGTCGGAGATCGCCCGCGCCAGGGCACGGTTGCGGACCATGTTGGTGACGGCGAGGTCTTCGATCACGATCGTGTCCGCGTCACGGACCAGGTTGGTGCTGGTGCGGTGCAGGAAATCTTGGCGGGCGTCGCGGACCTTGCGGTGGGCGCGGGCGACTTTGGTTTTGGCTTTGCGGCGGTTGGCCGAGCCGGGTTGTTTGCGGGCCATGCGCCGCTGGTACCGGGCCAGATTCCGCTGCTTCTTGTCCAGATGCCGGGGGTTGGGGATGCGCCGCCCGTCGGAGGTCACCGCGAAATCCTTGATCCCCAGATCGATCCCGAT
>NZ_MKJY01000533.1 GCF_001942465.1 Actinomadura sp. CNU-125 | reverse complement strand
CCGACCGTGCACGGCACGCCGCCGTCGCCGACACCGCCCAAGCGCAAGGACGCCTCACCGAACTGCAGGCCCGCGTCCGCCGCGCCGAGCAGACCGCCGACCAGGCCGCCGACCGCGCCGACCGCGCCACCGCGCGAGCCGACACCGCAACAGACACCGCCTCCCGGCTGCGCACCGCCCTCGCCCTGCCGATGGTCACCGACATCGGCGACTCGACCGGGGTACCGCTCACCGACGGCGCAGGCGCGGTCCTTGCCGACGACGGGATGCTCACCCTGCAACGCGTCGGCGACCGCCACAGCCCCGAGGCCGGCCTCGAACTGGCCCGCGCGATCACCGCCGTCGCCCACACCCTGCGGTAACCGTCCGAGCGGGAAGGACCCCCGCCGGGGAGGGCATTCTTCGCGGTGACGATCCGTTCCCGGCGCTGCGTGCGGGCAGGGGCGGGCTGCTTGACCTTGTCGCGACGTCAGCGTTTCTACCGGTCCCGCCGGCGCCAGACGAGGAGGTTCGTGATGCTCGCGTTGCCGTTCGACCGGCGCGATCCGCTGATGCCGCCCGCGGCGTACACCGGGCTGCCGCCGGTCGCGGAGGTGTCGGCGCCGGACCGACGGCGGGCGTGGCTGGTCACGTCGTTCGACGCGGTCACCCGAGTGCTGACGGACGCGCGGTTCGGGGTCACGCCGCCGGGCGCCCAGCGGCGCTCGACACGCTGTCGCAGGACGGCGAGGCGCACTCGCGGCTGCGGCGGCTCGGCGCACGGGCGTTCGCGCCGCGGGCGATCGAGGCGCTGCGGCCGCGGATCGAGCGGATCGCCGACGAGTGGGCGGCGGCGTTGCCGAGGGGTCCGCGCCAGCCGGGTGCCCTTGGCGGCGCCGCGCAGTACCTTGCCGAAGTATCTGTCGGCACCGGCGGGCGGAGCCGGTCGGGCGTGCATAGTCGGGATACCTGTTGGGCGGCCGGTTCGAGGATTCCTGGAGCACCGTGGCCGACCGTCCAGGTCGTGAACTCGACGGCGGTGCCCCCGACTGCCGGGGGTGCCCGGTGACTCCCGGCAGTCGGGGCAAGGCGTGCGACGGAACCCGGTTCAGGAGGCGGCGGGAGGGGCCGACTCTTCCTTGGGAGCGTCAGCGTTGGTGTAGACGAGATGCACGACGCCGGTGGCCTCGAAGGTCGTCGAGGACAGCAGCTTCAGGGGCACGGTCTGGCCATCGGTGAACAGCTTCGCCCCACGTCCGACGACGATCGGGTGCACCAGCAGGTGCAGCTCGTCGACCAGGCCCTGCTCCAGCATCCAGCGCACCAGCGTGGCGCTACCGGTGGTGCCGAGCCGGGTGTCCGCCTTGAGCGAGGTCAGCTTCGCCGCGACGTCGCCGGTGA
>NZ_MKJY01000532.1 GCF_001942465.1 Actinomadura sp. CNU-125 | reverse complement strand
TGTGCGGCGCTGCCTCCAGGCCCTCGGTGAGCCGGTCGATCGCGCCGAGCAGCAGGAGCGTCGGCGCTTCGATGCCGTCGCGCGCGTCCGCGGCCGCCCGCGCGTCCCCGGCCCGGAGGTCGAGCACGAGGGTGCCGAGACCGGCCGCGTGAGGCCGCGGGCGACCGTCCCGTCGTGGGGGCCGTCGCCGGTGCCCGCGAGGACCACGATGCCGGTCGGTTCGTCCGGGATGTCGAGGTCCGCGTCGAGGGGGGCGTCGGCGAGGTCGAGCCGGACGGTGCTCACGTGTTCGGCGGTTCGGCACTGATGTCGGCGAGGGCGGAACGCTCGTCGCGCTGGACCGCGAGATCGCCGATCGACACCATGCCGACGGGCCGGTCGCCGTCCACGACGGCAGCCGCCGGACGGCGTGCTCGCTCATCAGCCGGACGGCCGTGGCCGCGTCCTCCCCGACCGGCACGGTGATCACGTTCGTGCTGCAGATGTCGGCGACCGCGGTGGACGCCATGTCGCGCCCCAGGGCGACACCGCGGACGACGATGTCGCGGTCGGTCACCAACCCGCGGAGCCGTCCCTCGTGCACAACGAGGACGTCACCGATGCCGTGCTGGCGCATGAGCTCGCCCACCCGCGCCAGCGGCGTGTCCGGGGACACCGTCACCGGCACGGGCGTCATCACTTCGTTCACGTTCTGTGCCATGGCGTGCTGGGTCATGTCGCGCCTCCCCTCTCGGGGAATCGCCTACCCGTGGGCCCGGCGGGCATGCACGGACGTCACGAGGACGCGTCGGGCCCGTCCTGTTCGGCGAGGAACTGCTCGAACTGGGCGGCGAGCTCGTCGGCGGTCGGCATGTCCTGCGACTCGGCGAGCAGGCTGTCGCGCTCGGCGGCGCCGGCGAACGCGTCGTACTGCTGCTCCAGCGCCCGGACGACCTTCTCCACCTCGTCGTTGCCCTCGACCTGCTCGGCGATCTCGGCGTCGGTGGCGGCGGCGGCGCGGCGGACGGCGTCCACCGGCAGCGCCAGCCCGGTCGCGGCGATGATCGCCTCCAGCGCGGCCACGGCGGCCGCCGGGTACGCCGACTGCGACAGGTAGTGCGGGACGTGCACGGCCAGCCCGACCGCGTCGTGCCCGGCCTCGCCGAGCCGCAGCTCCAGCAGCCCGGCGGCGCTGCCGGGCACCTGCACCTTGTCGAACCAGGTGCCGCGGTCGATCAGCTCGGGCCGGGTGGCGTGCGAGGTGATCCCGACCGGACGGGTGTGCGGCACGCCCATCGGGATCCCGTGGAACCCGACGACCAGCCCCGCCCCGAGCCGCTCGACCAGGTGCAGCACCGACGAGGTGAAGCCCTCCCAGAGCCGGTCGGGTTCGGGGCCGGTGAGCAGCAGGAACGGCGTCCCGGCCTCGTCGTGGACGAGCCGGACGACCAGTTCGGGCGCCTCGTAGGCCGCCCAGTGGTCGCGGTCGAACGTCATCGGCGGCCGCCGCGCCCGGTAGTCGATCAGCGAGTCGACGTCGAAGCGGGCGATGACCCGGTGCTCCAGGGCGTCCAGAATGTGCTCGCGCACGAGCTGCCCGGTGGAACCGGCGTCCACGAAGCCGTCGAGGCTGTGCAGCAGCACCGGTCCGGACATCTCCGGCAGGTCGGTGTCCAGCTCGTACAGATCCTCAGGGTTCAGCAACTTCTCCCCCACATCATCATGTCGATGTTCCCAACACTAAGACATGGGGCGGTCATCCCTGCGGAGCGAGGTGATCACTTCTCGCCCCCGCCGCCCGGCTCCGGACGGGCGGGCGGGGACGTCCCCGGGCGGCCGGAGCGGGCTTTGCGGGCGGAGGCCGACCGTGGGCCTTCGCGGTCACCCGGACGTGCGGGGGACGGCGAAATCTTCGGGGCGCAGGGTGGTGAGGTCGGCGCGGCCGACCTCGCCCGGACGGTCGAGGAGGCGGCCGGCGTGCCGGAGGCGGGCGCGTTCGATGGCGTTGCGGACGGACCGGGCGTTCGCGAACCGGGGACGGGCGCGGCGCGGTCGAGATGGTCGCGGAAGACGGGTTCGGCTTCGGGGGCGAGGACGTAGCCTTCGCGCCGCATCATCAGGCGGCCGATGGCCTCCAGTTCGTCCGGTTCGTAGTCGGGGAAGCCGATGTGGTGGGCGATGCGGGAACTCATGCCGGGGTTGGACGCGAAGAAGGAGTCCATGCGGTCCTGGTAGCCGGCGAGGACGACGACGAGGTCGTCCCGCTGGTTCTCCATGACCTGCAGCAGGATCTCGATGGCCTCCTGGCCGTAGTCGCGCTCGTTCTCGGCCCGGTACAGGTAGTACGCCTCGTCGATGAACAGGACGCCGCCCATCGCCCGTTTGAGGACCTCCTTGGTCTTGGGCGCGGTGTGCCCGACGTACTGGCCGACGAGGTCGTCGCGGGTGACCGAGACCAGGTGGCCGCCGCGGACGTAGCCGAGGCGGTGCAGCAGCTCGGCGAGCCGCACGGCGACGGACGTCTTGCCGGTGCCGGGGCTGCCGGTGAAGCACATGTGCAGGTTCGGACGGCCGGAGTCGATGCCGAAGCGGGCGCGGACGCGGTCGACGAGCAGCAGTGCGGCGATCTCGCGGATGCGGGCCTTGACGGGCGCGAGGCCGACGAGTTCGGCGTCGAGGGCCGCCAGGACGTCGTCGACGCAGGAGTCGGCGCGTTCCTTCGCGAGGTCGACGCGGGCGTCCGGGGGGAGGAGCCCCCCGGCGGAGGGCGAGGGGTCCGCCGGGGAGCCGTCCGGTGCGCCCGGACCGCCCGGGCCGCCCGGGCCGTCCGGGCCGCTCCGGCCGTTCTGCCGCATGCCGAAGCCGGGCCGTCCGGTCAACGGTCCGCTCCGTACCGTTCGCCTTCGGGGCGGTCGGCCGCGTACGGGTGCAGCGTGTACCGGATCCGCCGGTCGGAGGTCTCCTGCCGGTCGAGGCGGAAGCCGGGTTCGGCGGGCGGGCGCTGCACGATGAACGACAGCGCGGTCGTCTGCCGTCCGTAGCGGGCGTCGTAGGCGTTCAGCCGGATGTAGTGGGACGGGTACGCCCTGCGGCACTCGTTGATCTCGTAGAGGACACCCGCGGGGTCGGCGAGGTCGAACATCGGGAGTCCCCACATGTCCCAGTACGCGTTGCGCGGGTGCGGGTCGTCGGTGAACTCGACGGAGCAGGGCCAGTTCTGCCCGAGGGCGTAGGCGATCTGGAGGGTGATCTCCTCGTCGGTGAGGTCGGGCAGGTACGAGAAGGTGCCTTGAGTGATCCGCATCAGATGCTCACCGGGGTTTCGACGACGTCGGGGGTGTCGGTGGACTCGTAGGTGAAGGTGATGTCGCCCCAGGTGGACAGGGCGATGTCGAGTTCGCGGCTGTTCTTGGCGGCGGCGCGCAGGACGTCGGGGCCCTCGGCCAGGTAGTCGCGGCCCTCGTTCCGCGCCTTGATCATCGCCTCCAGCGCGACGCGGTTGGCGGCGGCCCCGGCGGCGATGCCCATCGGGTGCCCGATCGTCCCGCCGCCGAACTGCAGGATCGAGTCCTCGCCGAGGTAGTGCAGGAGCTGGTGCATCTGGCCCGCGTGGATGCCGCCGGACGCGACGGGCATCGTGCCGGGCATCGACGCCCATTCCTGGTCGAAGTACAGGCCCTTGACCGGGTCGGCGGCGATCTTGTCGAGGCGGAGGGTGTCGTAGTAGCCGCGGACGCTGTTCGGGTCGCCCTCCAGCTTGCCGACGACGGTCCCGGCGTGGATGTGGTCGACGCCCGCGAGCCGCATCCACTTGGCGATCACCCGGAAGTTGACGCCGTGGGTCTTCTGCCGCGTGTAGGTGGAGTGCCCGGCGCGGTGCAGGTGCAGCAGGACGCCGTTCTTGCGCGCCCAGTTGGCCATCGACTGGATCGCCGTGTAGCCGATGGTCAGGTCGATCATGACGACGACGCTGCCGAGTTCCTTGGCGAACTCGGCGCGCTCGTACATGTCCTCCATGGTCGCGGCGGTGACGTTGAGGTAGTGACCTTTCACCTCACCGGTCGTGGCCTGCGCCCGGTTCACGCCCTCCATGCAGTAAAGGAACCGGTCGCGCCATCGCATGAACGGCTGCGAGTTGATGTTCTCGTCGTCCTTGGTGAAGTCCAGGCCGCCGCGGAGCGCTTCGTAAACGACACGGCCGTAGTTGCGGGCGGAGAGGCCGAGCTTGGGTTTCACGGTGGCGCCCAGGAGGGGACGGCCGAACTTGCCCAGGTACTCGCGCTCCATGATGATCCCGTGGGCCGGGCCCTGGAACGTCTTCACGTAGTGGGTCGGGATCCGCATGTCCTCCAGGCGCAGCGCCTTGAGGGCCTTGAACCCGAAGACGTTCCCGATGATGGACGACGTCAGGTTCGCGATCGAGCCCTCCTCGAACAGGTCGAGGTCGTAGGCGATGTGGGCGATGAACTGGTCGTCCTGCCCCGGTACCGCGTCCACCCGGTAGCACTTGGCCTGGTACTGCTCGTACGCGGTGAGCCGGTCGGTCCACACGACCGTCCAGGTCGCGGTGGACGACTCCCCCGCGACGGCCGCGCCCGCCTCCTCCGGCGGGACGCCCGGCTGCGGGGTGATCCGGAACGCGGCGAGGACGTCGCTGTCCTTCGGCTCGTAGTCCGGGCGCCAGTAGCCCATCTCCGCGTAGGGGATCACGCCCGCCGACCATCTGCCCGAGCTCATCGCCGCTCTCCTTCGCGCTGGGGGACGGGGCGCGGCGCTCCGCCCGCGGAAGGACGGCATGCCCAGGGGATGGGACGGGCGCCGCGCCCCCGGTCGAGTGACCGTGAACGAGTCCGAGCGTGCACGGCCGATACTTGCGATGTCCATCAAGTGTTCTACGGTAATCGTCAAGCATTCGCTTGAACCAGGAGGTCGGGCGTGACCGAGGCGCGGTTGCGGACGTTCGTGGCGCTCGCCGACACGGGTTCGGTGCGGGCCGCGGCGCGGCGCCTGTACGTGACGGAGTCGGCGGTGTCGGCGGCGGTGGCCGCGCTGACGCGGGAGCTCGGCGTCCCGCTCGTCCGGCGGGACGGGCGCGGGGTGCGGCTCACCCCCGCCGGAACCGTCTACGCGGGCTACGCCCGGCAGGTGCTGGGGCTGCTGGAGGAGGGGCGGGCGGCGGCGCGCGGGGCGGCCGACCCGGGTCGCGGGCCGCTGCGGCTCGCGGCGGTGACCACGGCCGCCGACCAGCTCCTCCCCGGGCTGCTCGCGTCGTTCCGGGCGCGGTGGCCGGAGGTGGACCTGGCGCTGGAGGTGGGGCCGCGCCGCCAGGTGTGGTGCAGCCTCGCCGCGCACGAGGCCGATCTGGTGCTGGCCGGGCGCCCGCCCGCCGACGTCGCCGCGACCGTCCTCGCGCGCCGCCCGAACGAGCTCGTCGTCGTGGCCGCGCCGGACGTCGCGGCGGGGTTCGCGCTCGACCGGACGCCGTGGGTGATGCGGGAGCCGGGGTCGGGGACCCGCGCCGCCGCCGACGCCGACCTGGCCGAACGGGACGCGGCGCCGCCCCGGCTGGTGCTCGGCTCGAACGGCGCGGTGATCGCGGGCGCGGCCGCCGGGCTGGGCGCCGCGCTGGTGTCGCGGGACGCGGTCGGGGCCGAGCTGGACGCGCGCCGGCTCGTCGTCGTGACCGCCCCGGACCTGCCGCTGGAGCGGCCGTGGCACGCGGTCGGCGGCGCGGTCCCGACGGCGACGACGCTGCTGTTCGTCCGGCACCTGCTGGACGCGCCCGGCTGGACGCCCGCGTAAGCCGCATCGTCGGCCGCATCGTTCTCCGGCGGGTGGCGCGGTGTGGCCGCTCACACACCGGGCATTGTGCGCGCACACCCCCGCGGGAACGACAGAATGGGGTTCGGGATCGCGAAAGGGCACCGAGAGGGGCACCCATGACCGCCGACCGCCCGTACGACATCGTCCTGTTCGGGGCCACCGGGTTCACCGGCGGGCTGACCGCCGAGTACCTGGCCGCGCACGCCGACCCCGGGACGCGCTGGGCCCTCGCCGGGCGCAGCACGGCCAAGCTCGCGGAGGTGCGCGACCGGCTCGCCGGGATCGACCCCGCGTGCGCCGGGTTGCCGCTGCTGCGGGCCGACTCGTCCGACCAGGACTCGATCGACGAGCTGGCCCGTTCGGCACGCGTCGTCATCACGACGGTGGGCCCGTACGTGAAGTACGGCGAGCCGCTCGTCGCGGCGTGCGCGCGCGCCGGTACCGACTACGTCGACCTCACCGGCGAACCGACGTTCGTCGACCGCATGTACGTGAAGTACCACGCGGAGGCCGTGCGCACCGGCGCCCGGATCGTCCACGCGTGCGGTTTCGACTCGATCCCGCACGACCTCGGCGTGTACTTCACGGTGAAGCACCTCCCCGAGGGCGTCCCCCTGCACGTCGAGGGCTTCCTGCGGGCGCGCGCGGACGCGTCCGGCGGCACGCTCCACTCGGCCCTCGGGATCTTCGCCGACCTGCCCGCGATGGTGCGCGCGGAGCGGGAGCGCCGCGAGGCCGAGGGCCGCCCGGACGGCCGGACGGTGCGGGTGTCGCGGCGCCCGTCCCCGAAGAACCGCGTCGGGGAACGCTGGACGCTGCCCGCGCCGACGATCGACCCGCAGATCGTCGCCCGTTCCGCCGCCGCGCTCGACCGGTACGGGCCCGACTTCAGCTACGGGCACTACGTCGCGGTGAAGCGGCTGCCGTCCGCCGCCGCGATGGCCGCGGGCGCGGGCGCGCTCACCGTGCTCGCGCAGATCCCGCCCGCGCGGTCGCTGCTGATGAAGGCCAGGCCCGCCGGGGCCGGTCCGTCGGCCGAGACCCGCGCCCGGAACTGGTTCAGCGTGAAGTTCGCCGGGGAGGGCGGCGGGCGGCGCGTCGTCACCGAGGTGGCGGGCGGCGATCCGGGCTACGGCGAGACGGCGAAGATGCTGGCCGAGTCGGCGCTGTGCCTCGCGCACGACGCACTGCCGGAGACGTCCGGGCAGGTCACGACGGCGACCGCGATGGGCGACGCGCTGCTGGAGCGGCTGACCCGGGCGGGCCTGGCGTTCCGGGTGCTGACCTCCCGCTAACCGCCCCCGCTTCCGGTGCCGGTTCCGGCCCGGCCGGGGATCGGGACGACGGCCTCGACCCTCGTGCCGACGCCGGGACGGCTCGTCACGGTGACGCGCCCGCCGAGCAGTTCGGCGCGCTCGGTCATGCCGCGCAGCCCGTAGGAGTCGGGCCGCCGCCCGCGCCCGCCGTGCGCCATGACGTCCCGGACCGAGAAGCCGGCGCCGTCGTCGGCGACGGTGAGCCGCACCCGGTCGCCGAAGTGCTCCAGCAGCAGGTCGACGCAGGACGCGGACGCGTGCCGGAGGCTGTTGCCGACGGCCTCCTGCGCGATCCGGTACAGCGCGGTCTGCACGTGGTCGGGCAGCGCGTCCTCCAGCTCGCCCTCGACGGTGACGGTGACGTCGAGGGGACGGCCGGACGGTCCCGGGCCGTCCCCCGCCTCGCGGGCGAGGGTCGCGAGCGCGGCCGACAGGCCCAGGTCGTCCAGGACGGGCGGGCGCAGGCCGCCGATCGCCGCGCGGGTCTCGGCCGCCGCCAGCTCGCACAGCGACCGGGCCATCATGATCTGCGCGAGCCCCTCGGGGTGGTGCTCGGGCAGCGCCCGCTCGGCCGCCGACAGATGGAACCCGAGGCCGGCGAGCCGCTGCGCGATGCCGTCGTGGATCTCCCGGCTCAGCCGCGACCGCTCGGCCTCCTGCGCCTCGACGGCCCGTTCGGCGAACCGCTCGGCGGCGTGCTCGCGTTCGCGGGCCGCGCGCAGGCGGCGGCACGAGCACAGGACGGGCGCGAACAGTTCGGCGAGCGCCGTGACCAGCGCGACGTCCTCCGGTGGGCACGGCCCCGCGGACCGGACGTCCAGGACCGCGATGACCGCGCCGCCGCTGTGCATCGGGACGGCCGCGCCCCTGCCGTCCGCGTGCGCGCGCGCCCGTCCGTGGGCCGCGGCCCGTCCGACGTCGCCCTCCCCCAGAGGGACGGGCGGGCCCGCCCACTCCAGGACGCGGCGGTCGTCGTCCAGGACGTAGACGTCGCAGAACGTCAGCGCGCGCGCCGAGCGGACGACGAGTCCGGCGAGTTCGTCCGCCAGTTGCGGAAGTTCGCGGTCGGAGCAGGCGACGCGGACGATCCGGACGAGCAGGTCGGTGCCGCGCCCGGCGAGCGCGCTCGGGACGGTCACCGGAACAGGCCCTCGCGGAGCGCGACCGCGATCGCCCGCGACCGGTCGGTCACCTCCAGCTTGCGGTACAGGGCGCGCAGGTGGCTCTTGACCGTCTCCTCGCTGAGCACCAGCCGGGCCGCGATCGCCTTGTTCGACAGCCCGCCCACCAGCAGCGACAGCACCTCGCTCTCGCGCTGGGTGAGGCCGCGGTTGGCGCCCGGCCAGAACTCGCCGCGGGTCAGCCGGGCCGCGGTGACCGCCATCCGCCCCGCGAGCGTCGGATCGACGACCGTCTCGCCCTGCGCGACCTCCTCCAGCCGCCGCACCAGTTCCGGCCCGTCCACCCGTTTCAGCAGATATCCCCCGGCTCCGGCGCGCAGCGCCTCGAAGACGTACTGCTCGTCGTCGTACACCGACAGGAACACGACGCGGACCTCGGGGACCCGCCCGGTGAGCTGCCTGCACAGGTCGAGGCCGCTCTCGGGGCCGAGCCGGACGTCCAGGAGCACCACGTCCGGACGGAGCGCGGTGACCAGCCGGGCGGCCTCCTCGCCCGTCCCCGCCTGCCCGACGACGCGCACGCGGCCGGAGAACCCGGCCAGCATCGCCTGCAGCCCGGCCAGGATCATCTCGTGGTCGTCGACCAGGACGACGCGTACGGGGACGCTCATCCCGGCACGATAACAACCAGAAGCTACTCACCAGTAGCCCATGTTCGGCCGTCTCACCCGTGCTCTCCCCTGATTGGGGGAAGCACCGCCGGAAGGCCCAGCATACTCTTCATAGCGAAAACAGAATTCCGCAGGACGGAGGAGCGAGGTGCCCCATCGGATCGTGCATATGCTCCGGGCGCGCGGCTCGGGCCGCCGCCCCGTCATGCTCGCCATCGCCGGGGACAGCGCGGCAGGCAAGACCACACTCACGCGGGGGCTTGTGCAGTGCCTGGGGGCCGACCGCATGACCGCGGTCTGCGTGGACGACTACCACCGCTACGACCGCGAGGAACGCGCCGGCAAACCGTTCACGGCGCTGCACCCCGACTGCAACCACGTCGACGTCATGGAGCAGCACCTCCAGCTCCTGTCGATGGGCGAGCCGATCCTCAAACCGGTGTACGACCACGCCACCGGACGGCTCGTCCGGCCGGAACTGGTCGAACCCCGCGACTTCGTGATCGTCGAAGGGCTCCTCCCGCTGCACACGCGTCTCGCCCGCGCCTGCTTCGACATCACCGTCTACCTCGACCCGCCCGAACCCCTGCGGCACTCGTGGAAGGTCGCGCGGGACTGCGACAAACGCGGCTACTCCCCCGACCAGGTCCGCGCGGAACTCGCCCGGCGCGAACCCGAGAGCGCCGCCTACATCCGGCCGCAGCGCAAACACGCCGACATCGTCGTCCGGTTCGCCCCCGTCGCGGGCCGCGGCGACCCGCCCGGCACGCCCCTGTCGGCCGAACTCCTGCTGCGTCCGACGATCGACCACCCCGAACTCGCGGGCGTCCTGGACGCCGAACCCGGCGGCGGGACGGCCATGCACCTGCGGCTGCACCGCGACACCGACGGCCGTCCCGTGGACGCCCTGCACGTGCACGGCTACGTCTCGCCGGAGGAGTCGCAGGTCGTCAAGAAGGCCATCTGGTCACGGCTCGGCCCCCGCGCGGGCGACGGCCTCGTCGCCCCGGACGCCCTCGGCCGGCTCGGCGACGCCGCCACCAGCGACCCGCTCGCCATCACCCAGCTGCTCTTGCTCTACCACCTGCTCGACGCGGATCATCGCCAAGCCGCCTGATCCGTCGCCGCGGCGGAGACGACGGATCGAGTTCGGGGGGCCGACCGCCTGACCGTAGGGTTCAGGTTGGGTTCCGCGGACGCGCGGGGAGGCCCCGGGGTTTCGGACCTGTGCCCCGGGCCGCGCGGCGCGGCGGCCGGGAGGGCGCCCAGCGGGCGCATGGCGCCCTCCCGGCCTTTCTCCGCTCAGGACAGTTCGTGCCACGGGATGTCGGGCCGCTCCGGGGCGACCAGCGCGAGCGACTGCCCGCCGCGGATCGTCTCGTCCGGCGCCGCCGACAGCCGGAAGCGGGCGTTCGGCCGGTGCGACTCCCCCACCGCCAGCAGCGTGCTGCCGCGCCGCAGCAGGAAGATCGCGACGTCCAGCCGCGGCCACTCGCCCGCGCCCTCCGGCACGTTCACCCGGTAGAGCGTCCCGTCGCTGTCGAGGGTGCTCGCCAGATTGTGGTAGATCGCCGAGACGCCCGGGTTGCGGATCGAGTCCGCCACCACGGCGGGATCGTCGATGTCGACCGGCTCCGCGTCCCGCCCGATCAGCGCGAGCGCATCGGCGATCTCCGCACGCCGGCCGCCGTCGCGCAGCCCCGCCAGCAGGTGGACCGCCGGATCCCCGTGCCGCCGCAGATACGCGGCCACCTGCAGCATCACCCGGACGGTCTCGTCGTCGGTGCGGCCCACGACCAGGACGGTCCGCGCGTCCTTCACGCACGCGCGGTCGAACGCCGTCGGATCGGACTCCACCACGTCGTACAGGTCCGGGTCGGGGTTCTCCCCCGAAAGCTCGCCGGACCGGAACACCGTCACCACGGCCGTCTTCGCGAACTCCCGGTCGGCCCGCAGCTGCCCGATGATCGAGCGCAGCCCGTCCCGGTCATAGCCGACGACCACGATGTGCCCGCGATGGTGCAGCTGCGCCCGTCCGTTGGCCTTCATGGTCCTGCCCTTCGACATCCAGAGCGTCAGCTCCGCGAACAGCACGAGCCCCGCCGTCACGCCCGAGCCGATGATCAGCACGCCGCCGATCCGGCCGCCCGCCGTCTCCGGGGACAGGTCGCCGTACCCGGTCGTGGTGCCGCTGACGATGAAGTACCAGACGTACCCGACCGGCGACTTGATCTCCGCGCCCGCCGGCTCGAACACCGCGATCAGCACCCAGCCCAGGACGAACGCCCCGGCCAGCACCAACGCGGGCACCCGCCACGAGCGCGCGGTGAACCGGTTGAGCAGCTGGAACAGCAGGATCGGCACCCGCGCAGCCTGGCAGGCGGCGGCCCCGCCGGTCAAGCGGCGAAACCGCAGGTCAGCCCGCCGGGCCCCGGCTGAGCACCCGGCTCAGCGCCGCCGCGACCTCCGCCGAGAGGTCCCGGTCGCCCGTTTCCTCCGGCGCGCTCCGCGCGGCCGCACGGACCAGATCGTCCCGGACGGCCTCGCGGGTGTGGCCGCAGTCGCGGCACTCCACCTCGCCGAGCCGGCACACGAGCGCGGCCGATTCACAGGCGCCGCAGCGGTCGAGTTCGTTCGCCCAGCCGCGGTCGGCCTGGCAGCCGGGACAGATCAGCACCTGGTGATCCGCCCGGACCCCGCGCCGCCACGGGCTCGCGCCCCGCACGGGATCGGTCTGCCGCGCCCCGCAGCGGAAGCAGGGCATCACACCTCCAGAAGGTGCGGGGGCCGGTTCCGGCCACCTGTCCGGAACCGGCCCGTTCGCTCAGAGACCGGCGAGCGCCTTGCGGTACTCGTCGATGTCGCGCGCGTCCGGGATGGCGTTCTCCACCTTCCACCGGACCACGCCCTCGGTGTCGATGATGAAGGTCCCGCGGGTGGCGAGGCCCTTCTCCTCGTCGAACACCCCGTAGCGCTGTGCGACCCCGCCGTGCGGCCAGAAGTCCGCGAGCAGCGGGAACTGGTACTTCTCCTGCTCAGCCCAGGCGCGCAGGGCGAACATCGAGTCCACCGAGACCGCCAGGACCTGCACGTCGTCCCCGCCCAGCGTGGGCAGCTCGTCCCTGATCTCGCACAGCTCGCCCGTGCAGACACCGCTGAACGCCAGCGGATAGAACACCAGGACGACGTTCTTCCGCCCCCGGAAGTCCGACAGCTTCACCGGGGTCCCGTGCTGGTCCTTCAGCTCGAAGTCCGGTGCGCTCTCGCCTACCTCAACCGCCAAAACCTCTCCCTGGCTAGGTCTCCGCCGGGGGACACGTCCGTTCCCCGACATGCCAACGGCCCAAGTGTGCCACCCGTTCCCGCGAACGGAAGCAGCCCCCGTCGCACAGACGCACCCGCGCCCGTCCCCAGAGCACCCGGCAAGCACACCACCCGCCGCCGGAGCGGCCCTGCGTAACAGGACCGCGGCCGGACACGGCCACCCAGGCGGCCCGAAAGGGCCCTGCGGGCCGGACGCCCGGCCGGAGTCGGGCCCGCCGAGCAAGGAGATGCGACCAGATGCGGCCGCGCGCGCCCGGAACACGGTCCGGTCAGCGAGCCCGTCCCCACAGGGGGGCCGAACCGTCCCCGCGAGCGCAGGCCGACCTCCGGAAACGGGCGCAAGCCCGTTCCCGCCCTCGGAGAGCAAGCTACGCAAGCACGGCCCGATACCCGCCCGTCCCCGCCTCCACAGAGGGCCGAAACCCCACGAGCGCCGAGTAACGGACCAGCCCCGTTCCCGCCTCACGAGCGAGCACGAGCCGGACACCGCGCATGAACTCGTCCCCGCCCCGCAGGGCGGCCGGAGCGAGCTCGCGAGCACGGGCCGGAACCCGCACGTGGGCCCGTCCCCGCCCTCCACAGGACGGCCTGAGTTAGACGCGAGCACGGGCCGGGAATGGGCGTGGGCCCGTCCCCGCCCCCGCAGGGCGGCCGGAGCGAGCTCTGCGAGCGCAGGCCGACCTCTACGGGCGTGGCCGCCCGTCCCCCGCGCGTCTACTTCTTGACCTTGGGTGCGGCGAGCCGTGTCCCCGACCACTCCTTGCCCGCGCTGAGGCTGCGCGACTGGGAGAGACCGGCCGTGCCGGCCGCCTCGCCGATGTCGCTGGGTTCCACGTGCCCGTCGCGTCCCGCCTTGGGCGTCAGCAGCCAGATGTCTCCGCCGCTGGTGAGCGGGACCATCGCGTCGGTCAGGCCCTCGAACAGGTCGCCGTCCTCCTCGCGCCACCACAGCAGCACGATGTCGACCACGTCCTCGTAGTCCTCGTCGACCAGCTCGTTCCCCGTGACGGCCTCGACGGATTCGCGGAGCTCCTCGTCCACGTCGTCGTCGTAGCCGATCTCCTGCACCACCTGGCCCGCCTTGAGGCCGAGCCGTTCGGCCAGGCTGCGCTCAGACTGCGCCTGACCCGCGGTCGCGCTCACGAAAGTCCTCCCATGTCGTTCGTCCGCACGGTGCTCCGTGCACCTGTGCAAATCTCCTGTACGGCCCCCCGGGACGGGCGGCCCGTCCGCACCTGTGCGGTGTTTGCGGGACAGTCCACACAAGTGTGGGCCCCTTGCGCAAGTGTCTTCCCGGCATTTGACGCCCGCATTGGCCCGATGCCGGAATCGTGTGTCACGATGCGGCCACCCGGGGTGAAGTTCGAGCCCGTGTCTTGATACAACCGTCAACCCCTGAGGAATGACAACCGGACCTGGCGGTCGGGGTTGTCGATGTTGAGGTCCACGAGGGCGACCGACTGCCACGTGCCGAGCGCGAGACGTCCGCCGGTGACGGGGACGGTCGCGTAGGGCGGGACGAGCGCGGGCAGCACGTGCGACCTGCCGTGCCCGCGCGATCCGTGGGCGTGGCGCCAGCGGGCGTCGGCGGGCAGCAGATCACCGAGCGCGGCGAGCAGGTCGTCGTCGCTGCCCGCCCCGAGTTCGATGAGCGCGACGCCCGCGGTGGCGTGCGGCACGAAGACGTGCAGCAGCCCGTCGCCGCCGGAGTCGGCGGCGAACCGCTCGCATTCCGCCGTGATGTCGTGCACGGCCTCCTTCGATCCGGTGGACACCCGGATCACGGTGCTCTCCATGGTCTCGGGTGTACCCCATCGGCGGCGCGGGACCCCTCCAGCCCCGCGCCGCCGGGCGTGTTCCCCTCAGCGGGACGTCGAGTGCAGTTGTTCGCGGGGTTCGATCACCGCGTCCGGCCCCGGGTAGACCAGGGTCTCGTGGCCGTCTTCGAAGCGCACGAGGAACGGCGGTCCGCCGTCGTCGCCGTGAACCTCGATGATCTCGCCCGCCCGGTCGGGCTGCCCCACGATCTTGCCGTGGATGTGCAGCCGGTCTCCGATGCGTCCGTTCATGATTCCCCCAAGCGCACGCTCGCCTTTTCCCTGCCTTGTACGTTCGTTCCCCGCCCGCGCGGGCAATCTCACGAGAACGCGCAAAAAACGGGTCGTCGATCCGGTCCGTCCCCCGGCTGAGCGGGGATGATGGTTACCGGACGGTAGAGATGCGTTAACCGTCGTGAACGGCGACGATGGACGCGATTGCAGGCGACGAACAGTCGTGCGGGGACCGTCGGCGCGCCGAGCGGCGGGCCGGGCGTCCCACCAGCATCGACGGTAAGCACAGAGGGGACCCCGTGGCTTCCGGACGTCAACGCTACTCGATCATCAGCGACGGCCTGCCGAGCCAGCTGCCCGACATCAACCCGGACGAGACCCGGGAGTGGCTGGAATCGCTGGACACGGTCATGAAGACCGAGGGCCGCAGCAGGGCGCGCTACGTGATGCTGAGGCTCCTGGAACGGGCCCGCGAGCTGCAGGTCGGCGTGCCCGGCCTGCGCAGCACCGACTTCATCAACACGATCCCGCCGGAGCTGGAGCCGTGGTTCCCCGGCGACGAGCACGTCGAGCGTCGTATCCGCGCCTATATCCGGTGGAACGCCGCGATCATGGTGTCGCGGGCGAACCGTCCCGAGATCGGCGTCGGCGGGCACATCGCCACGTACGCGTCGGCCGCGTCGCTGTACGAGGTGGGGTTCAACCACTTCTTCCGCGGCAAGGACCACGGCGAGTCCGGCGACCAGGTGTTCATCCAGGGGCACGCGTCCCCCGGCATCTACGCGCGCGCCTTCCTGGAGGGCCGTCTCCCAGAGGAGAAGCTGGACGGCTTCCGGCAGGAGCAGTCGCACCCCGGCGGCGGGCTGTCGTCCTACCCGCACCCGCGGCTCATGCCGGACTTCTGGGAGTTCCCCACGGTGTCCATGGGCCTCACCGCGATCGACGCGGTGTACCAGGCGCGCTTCAACCGTTACCTGTACAACCGCCGCATCAAGGACACGTCGCGCTCGCACGTCTGGGCGTTCCTCGGCGACGGCGAGATGGGCGAGCCGGAGTCGCTCGGCGCGATCGGCCTGGCCGCGCGCGAGGAGCTCGACAACCTCACGTTCGTCGTCAACTGCAACCTGCAGCAGCTCGACGGCCCGGTGCGCGGCAACGGCAAGATCATCCAGGAGCTGGAGTCGTACTTCCGCGGCGCCGGCTGGAACGTCATCAAGGTCATCTGGGGCCGCGACTGGGACCCGCTGATCGCCCAGGACGTCGACGGCGCGCTCGTCAACAAGATGAACACGACGCCCGACGGCCAGTTCCAGACGTTCAGCGTCGAGTCCGGCTCCTACATCCGGGAGAAGTTCTTCGGCGACGACCCCCGGCTGCGCAAGATCGTCCAGGACCTCACGGACGACGACCTGCGCAAACTGTCGCGCGGCGGGCACGACTACCGGAAGGTGTACGCGGCGTTCAAGTCGGCCCGCGAGCACGTCGGGCAGCCGACGGTGATCCTCGCGCACACGGTCAAGGGCTGGACGCTCGGCTCCGACTTCGAGGCGCGCAACGCCACGCACCAGATGAAGAAGCTGACCAAGGCGGAGCTGAAGGAGTTCCGCGACCGCCTCTACCTCGACATTCCGGACTCCGCGCTCGAACAGCCGCTGCCGCCCTACTACCACCCGGGCGAGGACTCCGACGAGATCCAGTACATGCGCGAGCGCCGCGCCGCCCTCGGCGGGTTCCTGCCGAAGCGCGTCGTGCGGGCCAAGCCGATGAAGCTGCCCGGCGACCCGGTGTACGCCGAGCTGAAGCGGGGGTCCGGCAAGCAGAACGTCGCGACGACCATGGCGTTCGTCCGGCTGCTCAAGGACCTCATCAAGGACGAGAACATCGGCGCCCGGTTCGTCCCGATCGCTCCGGACGAGTACCGCACCTTCGGCATGGACTCGCTGTTCCCCACGTCCAAGATCTACTCGCCGCACGGGCAGACCTACGACGCGGTGGACCGCAAGCTGCTGCTGTCGTACAAGGAGTCCGAGAGCGGGCAGATGCTGCACGAGGGCATCAGCGAGGCCGGCTCGATGGCGTCGACGATCGCCGCCGGAACGTCCTACGCGACGCACGGCGAGCACATGATCCCCGTCTACATCTTCTACTCGATGTTCGGGTTCCAGCGGACCGGCGACCAGATGTGGGCGCTCGGCGACCAGATGGGCCGCGGGTTCCTGCTCGGCGCCACCGCGGGCCGCACCACCCTCACCGGCGAGGGCCTGCAGCACGCCGACGGCCACTCCCCGCTCATCGCCGCGACGAACCCCGCGTGCGTCCACTACGACCCCACCTGGTCGTTCGAGCTGGCGTACATCACGCAGGACGCGCTGCGCCGCATGTACGGGACGTCCGAGGAGCACCCGAACGGCGAGGACGTCTTCTACTACCTCACCGTCTACAACGAGCCCTACCAGCAGCCCGCCGAACCCGCCGGCGTCGACGTCGACGGCCTGCTCAAGGGCCTGTACCGCTACCGGAGCGCACCGGAGATCGCCGCCGGCAACGGGCAGCCGCCGCGCGCGCAGATCCTCGCGTCCGGCGTCGGCGGCCGGTGGGCGCTGGAGGCGCAGCGCCTCCTCGCCGAGGACTGGGGCGTCGCCGCCGACGTCTGGTCGGCGACCTCGTGGAACGGGCTGGCCCGCGAGGCCCGCGAGTGCGACGAGCACAACCTGCTCCACCCGGAGGACGAGCAGCGCGTCCCGTACGTGTCCCGCACCCTCGACAACGTCGCCGGGCCGATCGTCGCGGTGTCGGACTTCGCCCGCGCCGTCCCCGACCAGATCGCCCCGTGGGTGAGCGGCGACTTCACCTCGCTCGGCACCGACGGCTTCGGCTTCTCCGACACCCGCGCCGCCGCCCGGCGGTTCTTCCACGTGGACGCGGCGTCGATCGTCCTGGCCGTCCTCACCCGGCTCGTCCGGCACGGCGAGGTCAAGCCGGAGACCCTCCCGCAGGCGATCGAGCGCTACCGGCTGAACGTGCGGGTCAGCGACGTCTTCGCGGGCGGCGTCGGCAGCGCCGAGAGCAACACCGGCGGCGAGAGCTGACCGCCCGGGCGGGGCGGGTGCACCGCCCCGCCCGGGGCCGTCAGGACGGCACCGGCGGCGTGAACACGCCGAAGCGGTTGCCGGACGGGTCCTCCAGGTAGGCGAACCGGAGCCCCTTGGCGGTAGCCATGGTGGACGCGGCGACCTTGCCTCCGCTCTTCTCCGCCTGGGCGCATGCGGCGTCGACGTCCTCGACCAGGACGAGGAACATCGCGTGCGCTCCGGACGCGTCGCGCTCGTGCGCGAGGCCGCCGCTCGGAACGTCCGCGCCCGGGTAGCCGACCAGGTCGTACCCCTCTGTGCCGGGCACGGTGGAACCGGCGTCGGCGTCGAACCGCCAGCCGAACAGGTCGCCGTAGAACCGGCGTGCCTCCTCCGGCGCGGTGGTGCCGATCTGGAACCACGCGACGGTGTTGAACGCGGGAATCGTCATGGGTCTCCCCCTTCTCTCGGTGCGAGACCCAGCCTCGGACGGACCGGCGACATCCCCCTGTCGGTGTTTCTCAAACGAATTCGAGGCGCCGGGTGACGTAGTCGAGGGGGACGTCCTTGACCATGACGTCCTCGTAGCGGCGTTCGGGCGCGGTCTCGTCGAGGAGGGCGGCGCGCCGGATCCGGTCGATGCGGAAGATGCGGGTGTCGTCGCGCAGGCGGCACCACCCGATGAGGTACCAGCGCAGCGAGGCGCAGGTGAACGCGACGGGTTCGACGTCGCGCTCGCTCTCGTCCCCGGCGCCGGTCACGTAGCCGAGACGGACGACGCGGCGCGCCGACACGGCCTCCTCCAGCACGGACGGGACGGACGGCGGCGCGTCGGCGTCGTCCGGCGTCAGGAACCGGACGCGCTCCGCCAGCTCGTGCGCGGACGCGCTGTCGGCCGCCGACATCGCCGTGACGATCTTGTGCAGTGCGGTGCGGGCCGCGCGCGAGTACGGGGAGCCGTCGGCGCGGGCGAGGGTGATCGCGACGGCGACGGCCTCGGCGGGCGTGAAGTTCAGCGGCGGCAGCGTCCGCGCGGGGTCGAGCGTGTACCCGCCGCCGCGTCCGACGTCGGCGTAGATCGGGACGCCCGCCTGCTGCAGCGCGCCGATGTCGCGTTCGATCGTCCGGGAGCTGACCTCGTACCGCGCCGCCAGCTCACGCCCGCTGCGCGGCGGGCGCGCGCGCTCGGAGTTCCTCGACGAGGGCGTAAAGGCGGTCCGTCCGGTTCACGCCGCGACCGTACGCCCCGCCTCCGACAATCTCCCCGGCCCCGGATCAACTAACGCACGGCCTCCGGTCGCAAGGCGACCTACGGCCGCGCGGGCCCCGCCGCCCTCCCGCACGGCGCCCGACCACGCACGGGTGTGCCAGGGTGCGCGGGTATCGAGGACTCTGCGGGGGTGTACAGGGAGGGCGAGGGTTCCGGGCGTGGCGGGTGGGTGGGTGCACCCACCGGGGGTGGCGTTAGAGGGAGTGGAGGAAGGTCAGGAGGGCTTCGTTCACTTCGGCGGGGCGCTCCTGCTGGATCCAGTGGCCGCTTCCGGTCAGCATGACGGTGTCGCGGAGGTCGGGGACGAAGTCGCGGAGGCGGGCGATGGCGGCGGGGTCGGCCACCGGGTCGCGGTCGCGCGATGAACAGGGCGGGCGGGGTGATCGGGGCGCGGTGCCAGGCGGTGGTGAGTTCCCAGTTGCGGTCGAGGTTGCGGTACCAGTTGACCGGGCCGGCGAAGCCGCTGTCGGCGTATTCGGCGACGTAGGCGGCGATGTCGTCTTCGGTGAGCCAGCCGGGGAGTTCGCCGGGTTCCGGGGAGCCGGCGAGGACGCCGCCGGTCTCGGGGGTGATCAGCGCGGTGCCGTCGCCGGTGTCGGCGGCCAGCAGCCGGCGGAACGTGGACGCGGGGTCGCGGGCGAGTTCGGCCTCCGGGGCGTCCGGCTCCTGGAAGCGCACCATGTAGTAGCCGTCGCCGAAGTGGCGGCGCATCTTCTCGATGGGCGGGCGGGAGCCCCGGGGGCGGTGCGGCACGGACATGCCGACGACGCCGCGGACCTTGTCGGGGCGCATCTGCGCGACGGCCCACGCGACGGGCGCGCCCCAGTCGTGGCCGACGACGACCGCGCGTTCGGCGCCGAGCGCGTCGATGAGACCGACGGCGTCACCGGCCGTGTGCAGGATCGTGTACTGCGCGGGATCGGCGGGACCGCCCGTCCGGGCGTAGCCGCGCTGGTCGGGGGCGACGGCGTGGAAGCCCGCGGCGGCGAGGGCGGTGAGCTGGCGGCGCCACGAGTACCAGCACTCGGGGAAGCCGTGCAGGAGCAGGACGAGCGGGCCCTCGCCCGCTTCGGCGACGTGCATCCGCAGGCCGCCGTTCCCCTCGACGAAACGGTGCGCGATCTCGGTCATCGCCCCAACGTAGACCGCGGGACACGGCCACACCACCGGGCCGGGGATTGTGTGTGCGGGCCACATGGGTCGGGCGCGGCGGCCTGCGTAGGTTCTGCGCATGACGAGCGTGACACCGGACCTGACGGGCCGCCGCGCCCTGGTCACCGGCGGGGCGAGCGGGATCGGGCTGGCGTGCGCCCGGCGGCTGGCGGCGGCGGGCGCGCGGGTGACCGTGGCGGACCTGGACGGGACGGCGGCGAGGCGGGCCGCGGACGAGTTCGGCGGGACGGCGCTGGCGGTGGATCTCGCGGGGCCGGATGTGGCCGGGGTGGCGGAGGGCTTCGACGTCCTGGTCAACAACGCGGGGGTGCAGCATGTGGCGCCGGTCCACGAATTCCCGCCGGAGATGTTCGCGAAGATCCTGCGGCTGATGGTGGAGGCGCCGTTCCGGCTGGTGCGGGACGCGCTGCCGGGGATGTACGAGCGCGGGTGGGGGCGGATCGTGAACGTGTCGTCGGTGCACGGGCTGCGCGCGTCGCCGTTCAAGGCCGCGTACGTGACGGCGAAGCACGGGCTCGAAGGGCTGTCGAAGGTCATCGCACTGGAGGGTGCGGCGCATGGCGTGACGTCCAACTGCGTCAATCCGTCTTATGTGCGGACCCCGCTGGTGGAGGGGCAGATCGTCGATCAGGCGCGCGCGCACGGGATGTCGGAGGACGATGTCGTCGAGCGGGTCATGCTGCAGAAGGCGGCGGTGAAGCGGCTGGCGGAGCCGGAGGAGGTGGCCGAACTGGTCGCCTACCTGTGTTCTCCGGCGGCGGCGATGGTCACGGGCGCGTCGATGCCCCTCGACGGCGGCTGGACGGCCCATTGACAATGTCCCGTATGTCCTGCGGCGTCTTCCTCGAACTGCTCGCCCGCGAGGCGTCCCCCGTCGAGTTCGAGGGGCCGCTGGTGCAGGCGCGGGCGGAGGGCGCGCCACCGGCCGTCCTGGCGGAGCTGGAGGCGGCGAAGGTCGCGGCGCTGCGGGTGCGGGCGGTGATGCGGCGGCACGCGCGGCGGGAGGCGGAGCTGGCGGCGCTGTTCGACACGGCGGGCGATCTGGCCGGGCTGCGGGATCTGGACGCGGTCCTGGAGGCGATCACCCGGCGGGCGCGGCGGCTGCTGAACGCCGACATCGCCTACCTGACGCTGAACGACGACGAGCGCGGCGACACCTACATGCGGGTGACGGACGGGTCGGTGTCGGCGGCGTTCCGGCGGCTGCGGCTGCCGATGGGCACGGGGCTGGTCGGGCTGGTCGCGCAGTCGGCGATGCCGTACAACAGCGACCACTATCTGGGCGACGCGCAGTTCCGGCATCGCGGGTTCATCGACGAGGCCGTCGCCGAGGAGGGCCTGGTCGCGATCCTCGGGGTGCCGATGAAGCTGGGCAGCCGGGTGATCGGGGTGCTGACGGCGGCGAACCGCGGCGAGCGTCCGTTCGACCAAGAGGAGGTCGCGCTGCTGGGGTCGCTGGCCGCGCACGCGGCGATCGCGATCGACAACGCGCGCCTTCTGGAGGAGACCCGTACCGCTCTGGAGGAGCTGAGCGCGGCCAATGTGGAGGTCAAGGCGCGTAGCGCGGCCGTAGAGGTGGCGGCGCGCGCGCACGACCGGATGACGGCTGTTGTGGTTCGTGGTGGTGGCGTAGAGGACGTCGCCGCGATCGTCACCGAGCTTCTGGGCGGAACCCTGCACGTACTGGACGCGGACGGGGCTCGGCTGGCGACGACCGATGCGGCGTCCGCGCCGTTGAGCGACGCGGAGCTGGCCGGTGTGTCGGCGTCCGCGCATTCCGCGCGCGCGCAGGGACGAACCGTCCGGCGGGGCGATCTGTGGATCGCGTCGGTGTCGAGCGGCGACGAGATGCTCGGGACGCTGGTGCTGCGCACGTCCGAGGAGGTGTCGGACGCGACCAGCGGATCCTGGAGCGGGCCGCGCTCGTCACGGCGCTGCTGCTGCTGTTCCAGCGCAGCGTGACCGAGGCGGAGGGGCGGGTGCGCGGCGAGCTGCTCGACGACCTGCTGTCGGAGCGGCGGGCGGACGCGGCGGCGCTGGCCGCCCGCGCGCGGCGCGTCGACGTGGACCTGACCGCGCCGCACGTCGTGCTGTCGGCCCGGTACGAGTCGCGCGAGCTGCGCAGGCGCGCCGAGTTCTGGGCGTCGTCGTTCGCGGCGGTGGAGCGGGGGCTGGCCGCGTCGCGGGGTCGAGGAGGTCCGGTGCTGCTGCTGCCGGGCGACGGCCGGGCGACGCCGCGCGGCGGGTCGCCAAGGAGCTGGGCGCGTCGCTGGGCGGTCCCGCGACGGTCGGCGCGGCCGGCCCGGTGCGGGGACCGGGCGAGGTGCCGGGGGCGCACCGGGAGGCACAGCGCTGCGCGGACGCGCTGGTGGCGCTGGGCCGCCGCGGCGACGGTGCGGGCGCGTCCGAGCTGGGGTTCATCGGGCTGCTGATCGGCGACGACCGGGACGTGCCGGGGTTCCTCGCCGGGTCGCTCGGGCCGGTCGCCGACTACGACGAGCGGCGCGGCACGGCGCTCGTCCGGACGCTGGAGGCGTACTTCGGGGCGGGCGGGAGCCTGGCCCGGACGGCGCAGGAGCTGCACATCCACGTGAACACGGTCAGCCAGCGGCTCGACCGGATCGGGCGGCTGCTCGGCGAGGACTGGCAGTCGCCGGACCGGGCCCTGGAGCTGCAGCTCGCGCTGCGCCTGCACCGGCTGCGCTGATCCGCCGGAACCCCCGCGAACACGCGTACGGGCGCGTCCCGGAGGACGGCGGCCCGTACGCGCGTGCGTCCTCGCGGGCGTCTCGGCCTTCTCCCCGGCGGGTTCCTCCGCCGGACGGCGGCGCGCGGTGCGGGCCGCGAGGAGGTCGCGGGCGGTGCCCCAGACGCCGCGCCGGAACAGCAGCACGACGAGGATGAAGATCCCGCCGGTGATGATCCCGGTCTCCTGGAACCCGGCGGTGGCCAGGTAGTCGTTCAGCTCGACGATCAGCGCGGCGCCGATGACGCCGCCCCACAGGGTGCCGATGCCGCCGAGGACGACCATCATCACGGCCTCGCCCGACGTCGTCCAGTACACGCCCTGCAGGGACGCGAAGCCGTGGCCGATGGCGAACATGCCGCCGGCCAGCCCGGACAGGGCCGCCGATAGGACGAACGCGAGCAGCTTGAAGCGGTCGACGCTGTAGCCGAGCGCGCGCGCCCGTGCGGGGTTGTCGCGGATGGACATCAGTACGCACCCGAACGGGGAACGGACGATGCGCCAGGCCGCGAACAGTCCGGCCAAGATGAACGGGAGACCGGCGTAGTAGAAGTAGAACGGGTCGGACAGGTCGAGCCCGAACAGTTCCCTGGGGATGCCCTGCAGCCCGTTCTCTCCCCCTGTGACGTCCCTCCACTGGTTGGCGACGAAGTACACCATCTGCGCGAAGGCCAGGGTGACCATCGCGAAGTAGATGCCGCGCAGGCGGACGGACAGGAACCCGATCGGGAGCGCGAGCAGCGCCGCGAACGCCGCGCCGCCCAGGATCGCGACGGGGAACGGCAGGCCGGAGTGCAGGGCGATCAGGCCGGTCGCGTACGCCGAGCCGCCCCAGAAGGCGGCGTGCCCGAACGACAGCAGCCCGGTGAAGCCGAGCAGCAGGTCGACGGCGACGGCGAACAGCGCCCAGCAGACGATGTCCATCGCGACCGGCGGGTAGACGAACCAGGGCAGCGCGAGCGCCGCGACGAGCCCGACGGCGAGCAGGACGGGCCGTCCGGCGAGCTTGGACAGGATCACAGCGTGACCTCCTCGCGGCCGAACAGTCCGGCCGGGCGCCACAGCAGCACGGCCGCCATCAGGATGAACACGAGCGTCTGCGACAGCGACGGCACGTAGTAGTTGCCGAGCGCCGACACCAGCCCGACCGCGAATCCGGCGGCGACCGACCCGAACACCGAGCCGAGGCCGCCGATCACCACGACGGCGAACACGGTGACGATCAGGTCGGCGCCCATCAGCGGGTTCACCGCGCGCATCGGCGCGGCGAGCACGCCCGCGAGCCCGGCGAGCGCGATGCCGAACCCGAACACGGGCGTCACCCAGCGGGCCACGTCGATGCCGAGGGCGCGGGTCAGCTCGGGGCGTTCGGTGGACGCCCGGACGATCATGCCCACGCGGGTGCGGGCCAGCACGAACCACACCGCGCCGCACACGACGAGCGACACGGCCAGCACGAACACCTGGTACGCGGGGTAGCTGAACAGGCCGAGGTCGATCGAGCCGTTCAGCGCGGACGGGCGCGGATACGGCTGCGACTGCACGCCGTACTGCCGTTTGACGAGGTCTTGCAGGATCAGGGCCAGCCCGAAGGTGAACAGGAAGTTGTAGAGGGGATCGAGGGGCGCGAGCCGTCGGATGAACAGCCGTTCCACCGCGACGCCGACCACGCCCAGGACGAGCGGGACGAGCGGCAGCGCGATCCAGAAGTTCACGCCGAAGGAGTCGAGGAGGACGTAGGAGCCGAACGCGCCGAGCATGTAGAACGCGCCGTGCGCGAAGTTGACGACGCCGAGCATCCCGAAGATGACCGCGAGCCCGAGGGCGAGCAGGGCGTAGAACGCCCCGCCCACCAGGCCGTTGAAGGCTTGTTCCAGCACCGGGGCCGCCTCAGAGCTTGCAGGCGGGGTCCGGGGCCTGGAACGCCTCGGCCGCCGGGATCGTCTCGACGATCTTCTCGTAGTCCCACGGCTCGGCGACGTCGCTCTCCGCCTTGACCTCGGCGAGGTAGGAGTCGTGGGTGAGCAGGTGGTCCTCGGCGCGGATCGTCCCGGTCGAGGTGAACATGTCGTTCACCTTGTGGCCTTCGAGTTCCTTCACGACCGTGTCGGACTTGTCGGTCCCGGCGCGCTGGACGGCCTCCAGGTACTGCAGGGCCGCGGAGTAGTCGCCCGCGTGGACGGCCGTGGGACGCGCGCCCGTCTCCTTCTGGAAGCGGTCGGCCCACGCGCGGTTGTCGTCGTCCTGGTTCCAGTACCAGAAGTCGGTGAACCGGGTGCCTTCCAGTGCCTTCGAGCCGAGCGAGTGGATGTCGGTGATGAACATCAGCCCGACCGCGAGGCCCACGCCCTTGTCGCGCAGCTTGTACTCGTTGTACTGCTTCACGAGGTTGACGAGGTCGCCGCCCGCCTGCATGGCGCCGATGACGTCCGGCTTGGGGTCGAGGTTCGGCGCCTTCAGCAGGAACGTGGAGAAGTTGTCGTTGGGGAACGGGGTCGGGTCGGACTGCACGACCTTCCCGCCCGCCGCCTTGATCGACGCGCTGAACGTCTTCTCCATGTCCTGCCCGAACGCGTAGTCCGGGTAGACGAGGTACCAGTTCTCGGAACCCGACTTGGTGAGCGCGGTGCCCGTCCCGTGGGCGAGCATGTAGCTGTTGTAGCCGTAGTGGAAGGTGTACTTGTTGCACTGCTCGCCGGTCAGCGCGGTGGTGGCCGCCCCCACGGAGATGAACACGCGCTTCTTGCCCTTCGCCACGTTGGCGACGGCGAGCGCGGCCGAGGACGTCGGCACGTCCACGATCATGTCGGCTTTCTGCCGGTCGTAGAGCTCCCGCGCCTTGGTGTTGGCGATGTCGGGCTTGTTCTGGTGGTCGGCGGAGACGACCTCGATCTCCGGCGCGACCGCCTTGTCGCCGTATTTCTTCTCGAAGTCGGCGACGGCCATCTCGACGGCCTTCACGGCGTTCTCGCCGGACAGGTCGGCGTAGACGCCGGACTGGTCGGTCAGCACCGCCAGCACGATCTTGTCGTCGCTGATCTTTCCCCCGCCCCCGCCGGGGCCGCCCGCGCCGCAGCCGGCCAGCAGGGCTCCGGCGGTCGCGAGCGCGGCCGAGCGTCCCAAGAGTTTCATCGGGCTCTCCCTAGATTCCGAGGTACTGCAGGAGTTCGCTCTCGCGGGCACGGACCTCGTCGTTGTCCATCGACTGGACGATCCGGCCCTCGGCGAGCAGGTGGTGGCGGTCGGCGACGGTGGCGGCGAAGTGCACGTTCTGCTCGATCAGCAGGACGGTGACGCCCGCGGCCTTGACCTCGCGCAGGATGTCGCCGATCTGCGCGACGATCAGCGGCGACAGTCCCTCGGTGGGCTCGTCGCACAGCAGCAGCCGGGCGCCGGTGCGCAGCACCCGGGCAAGCGCGAGCATCTGCTGCTCGCCGCCCGACAGCTTCGTCCCGGGGAACCGGCGGCGGTCCTTGAGCCGGGGGAACGTCTCGTAGACCCGCTCCAGCGGCCAGGGCTCGGGGCCCTTCCCGGCGGTCCTCGGCGGGAGCAGGAGGTTCTCCTCGACCGACAGCGTGGCGAAGATTCCGCGGTCGTCCGGGACGTAACCGAGGCCGCGCCGCGCGCGCTTGTGCGGCCCCAGGGCGGTGACGTCCTCATCGAGGAACCGGACGGTTCCGGACGCGCCCGCGTGCAGGCCCATCAGGCAGCGCAGCAGCGTGGTCTTCCCCGCGCCGTTGCGTCCGACGAGGGTGACGATCTCGCCCTCGTCCACGTGCAGCGACACGTCCCGGAGCGCCTGCGCCTCGCCGTACCAGGCGGACAGGCCGTCAACTCGCAGCATGGGCGTCTCCGAGGTAGGCGGTGATGACCTGCGGGTCATGGCGGATCTCGGCGTACGGGCCCTCCACCAGCACCCGGCCGTGCTGCAGCACGGTGACCCGGTCGGCGAGGCTGGAGACGACGCTCATGTTGTGCTCGACCAGCACGACCGTCCGGCCGTCCCGGACCCGCCGGACGAGCTCGACGGTGCGGTCGACGTCCTCGACGCCCATCCCGGCGGTCGGCTCGTCCAGCAGCAGCACCTTCGGGTCGAGGGCCAGCGCGAGGGCGAGTTCGAGCGCGCGCTTGCGCCCGTAGGCGAGCGCGCCCGCCGGGACCTCGGCGTGCTCCTCTAGCCCGACCTGGGCGAGGAGCTCGGCGGCGCGGCCGGCGAACCGCCCGAGCGAGCGGTCCGACTTCCAGAACCGCCAGCCGAGGCCGGTGCGCCCGGCGAGCGCCAGCTCCACGTGCCGGCGCGGGGTCAGCTCCGCGAACAGGCTGGTGATCTGGAACGACCGCGCCAGGCCGAGCCGCGCGATCCGTTCCGGGCTGCTGCCCGCCAGCTCCCGCCCGGCCAGCTGCACGCTCCCGGACGTCGGCTTGAGGAAGCCGGTGAGCAGGTTGAACAGCGTCGTCTTGCCCGCGCCGTTCGGCCCGACGAGCGCGTGCACCGCGCCCTCCGCGACGTCCAGGTCCACGCCGTCGACGGCGCGGAACCCGCGGAACTCCCTGACCAGGCCGCGCGCCGTCAGTACCGGCCCCGGCCGGACGGTAGCGCCCATGCGCCCTCCTCCCATGGTGACCCGGACCACACCGGGCCGCCGTGCTCGGGAACGCTAGGCCGCCGCCACGAAAGGGACTATGTGACCAATCGACACATTCCGCCCGGGTGATACGGATGTGATCCACATCACTCGCAGGTGGCGGGCACTTTCACATGGGACGGCGCACGCCTATGTGGGACGGGCACGTGGCCGGCCCGGCGCGCGCGTCCGAGGATGTCGGCACTCGCCTCCGTCCAGAGGAGCCGTAATGCCGACCGTCCGAACCCTGCTGACCGCGGGCCTCCTGACCCTGCTGCCCCTCGCCCTGGCGAGCCCGGCGCGCGCGCAGGAGAACCACCGCTGCGAACCCGCGCCGTCCGTACCGGGCGCGCAGAAGCAGGTGGCCGCCTGCCTCGACGATCTCACCACCGCCGGGACCGTCGCGTCCGGTCACACCGTCCCGGCGGACTACGCCGGGCTGCACGCGTCCGGGACGCGCAACCCGAGCGGCGTCCCGGGCACGCAGATCGACGGGTACTTCCGCGACGACTCCGCCTTCAACACCCACCACGCTGGAACCACGACGCCCAGTTCGTCATCCGGCTCCCGGAGCGGTGGAACGGCGGCCTCGTCGTCGCCGGGTCGCCCGGGAACCGGCGGCAGTACGCCAACGACGTCACGATCTCCGACTGGGTGCTGGCGCAGGGATACGCGTACGCGGCGACCGACAAGGGCAACAGCGGCCTCGACTTCCACAAGGACGGACGCCGCCCCGGCGACGCCGTCGCCGAGTGGAACCGCCGCCTGACCGAACTCACCCGCGCCGCGCAGCAGACCGCCGCCCGCCACTACGGCCACCGCCCGTCCCGCACCTACGCGGCGGGGATCTCCAACGGCGGCTACCTCGTGCGCTGGCAACTGGAGAACCGCCCCCGCCTCTACGACGGCGGCATCGACGCCGAAGGCACCCTGTGGCGGGCGGACGGCCCCAACCTGTTCACCTACCTGCCGCAGATCCTGCGCGCCTACCCGGCCTACGCCTCCGGCGACGCGTCGGCGCACGGCGACCTCGTCGACGCCGGTCTCGCGCCGGGCTCGGAGTTCCTCTGGCCGTACCACGACCAGGTCTACTGGGAGCTGACCCAGCGCATCTACCGCGAAGAGTTCGACCCGGGCTACGAGGGCGCGGAGGCCGAATACGACTTCGCGTCCCGCCCCCGCGAGGTGCGCCGCGCGGTCGACCGCGTCTCCCTCACCGGCCGCATCCGCAAACCCCTGATCAGCCTCCAGGGCACCTACGACTCCCTGCTGCCGATCGGGAGCAACGGCGACGCCTACGCCGCGCTCGTCCGCGACCGGGGCAAGGCGCCGTTCCGGTACTACCGCGTCGAGGGCGCGAACCACACCGACGGCCTCGTCGACGCCCACCCCGACCGCCTGCGCCCGCTGCTGCCCTGCATGCGCTCGGCGTTCACCGCGCTGGAGGCGTGGACGGCCGAAGGCACGGCGCCGCCCCCGAGCGCGACGCTGCCGAAGCCGTCCGGCGGCACCGACACGCTGAACACCTGCTCGCTGGGCTCGTGATCACGCGTTCGTCCAGGCCAGGAGGTCGGCGACCGGGAGCGTGTTGACGATCCGGTCCGCCGGGACGGCGCAGCGGGCGGCGCGCTCGCAACCGTGCGGCTGCCAGTCGAGCTGGCCCGGGGCGTGCGCGTCGGAGTCGATCGCGAACCGGCAGCCCGCCTCGACGGCGAGGCGCAGCAGCCGCTTGGGCGGGTCGAGCCGCTCGGGCCGGGAGTTGATCTCGACGGCGACGTCGTGCACGGCGCACGCGTCGAAGACCAGCTCCGCGTCGAACTCCGACTCCGGGCGCAGGCCGCCGCGCCGTCCGCCCGCCTTGACGATCCGTCCCGTGCAGTGGCCGAGGACGTCCACCGCCGGGTTCATGACCGCGTTCACCATGCGCGCGGTCATCGCGACGCGGTCCATCCGCAGCTTCGAGTGGACGCTCGCGACGACGACGTCGAGACGGTCGAGGAGATCGGGCTCCTGGTCGAGTGCGCCGTCGTCGAGAATGTCCACCTCGATGCCGGTGAGGATCCGGAACGGCGCGAACTCGGCGTTCAGCTCGGCGACGGCGTCGAGCTGGCGGTACAGGCGGTCGGCGGACAGCCCGTTCGCGACGGTCAGGCGCGGCGAATGGTCGGTGAGCGCGATGTAGTCGTGGCCCAGCGCGCGGGCGGCCTCCGCCATCTCCCGGACGGGCGAGCCGCCGTCGGACCAGTCGCTGTGGGTGTGCAGGTCGCCCTTCAGCGCGGCACGGAGCGCGGCGGCGGACGCGTCGAGCGGCTCGCCCTCCGTCGCCTCCAGGCGCCGCAGGTAGACGGGCGTCTCGCCGCGCAGGGCCTCCTCGACGACGAGCGCGGTGACCTTGCCGACGCCCGGCAGGTCGGTCAGCGCGCCCGCACGGGCGCGGGCGTCCAGATCGTTCCGGGACATGCCCTCGACCCGGGCGGCAGCCGTGCGGAACGCCCGCACGCGGTAGGTGGGCTCGCCGGCGCGTTCGAGGAGGAACGCGATCCGGCGCAGCGCTTCGACGGGCTCCACGACCCGGGGAGTACCCAGGTATGACGGTGGTGTCCCACCACGGGGTCATCCGGGTGCGGCCGCCGGATCTCTAGCCTGGTCGGCATGGCCGAGGAGAAGAGGTCGGGCGAACCGAGCCTGCTGCGCACGGTACTGCTGGACGGGGTGCTGGCCGCGGCGGTGACCGGACGGGCCGAATCCGCGCCGCTCGACCGTCCCTGGCCCGCCCCCCTGCGCTGGACCCGGCGCCTCGGCGTGGGCCGGATCCCGTACGGGGTGGTGGAGAACCTCTTCTGGTTCGCCGTCACGATCGGGATGATCGCCGCGTCGAAGTCGCTGCTGGAGACCGAGAGCGTGGAGCGGGGGCGGTACCCGGGCGAGGAGACCCTCCTGCTGATCTCGATCGCGTCGTGCGCGCCGCTCGCGCTGCGCGACCGGCATCCGCTGGCCGCGTGGCGGCTGAGCTTCGTGGCGATGGCGCTCATCGGCGTCAGCGACTGGCTGAGCGTCCCGTACGTCCCGGCCGGGGCGTTCGCCGCGATCATGTGCCTCTACACGGTCGCCGTGCGGTGCACGGGGAACATCACGCTGGGCGCCGGGATCATGGCCTTCGCCGGGGTGTGGATCAAGGACCCGGAGACCGCGCCCGGCTCGTCCGTCCTGATCCTGCTGCCGCTGGCCGTCGGCTACGCCATGCGCGTCCGGCGGACGTCGCGGCGGGAGCTGGCCGAACAGGAGCGGCGGCACGCCGACGCCGAGGCCGTCCTCACCGAGCGGCAGCGGATCGCGCGCGAACTGCACGACGTCGTCGCGCACCACATGTCGATGATCGCGATCCAGGCGGAGGCCGCGCCCTACAAGAGCGACGCCGTCCCGGACGTGACCCGGCAGGACCTCGCCGAGATCCGCTCGACCGCGCTCGACGCGCTCACCGAACTGCGGCGCATCCTCGGTGTCCTGCGGTCCGAAAGCGGCTCCGACACCGCGCCGCAGCCCAGCCTGGAACGGGTGGACGAGCTGGTCGCGGGGGCCCGCGGCGCCGGGCTGGACGTGACGGCACGGCTCACCGGCGACCTCGCCGACCTCCCGTCCGGCGTGGGGCTGACCGCGTACCGGATCCTGCAGGAGGCGCTGAGCAACGCGATGCGGCACGCCCCCGGATCACGGGTCGACGTCGAAGCCGCCCGCGCCGACGGCGTACTCTCGATCAGCGTCGTCAACGGCCCGCCGGGCGACGGCCGCGGCCAGCAGCGGTTCGCGACCGGCGGCGGCCACGGGCTGGTCGGGATGCGCGAGCGCGCCGCCATGCTCGGCGGCTGGCTGACCGCCGAGCCCACGTCCGAGGGAGGATTCGCCGTGACCGCCACGCTGCCCGAGAAGAACAGGGACGCGACGTGACGATCCGGGTCGTGATCGTCGACGACCAGGGCATGGTGCGATCCGGGTTCGGCGTCCTGCTGAACGCCCAGCCCGACATCGAGGTCGTCGGCGAGGCCGTCAACGGCGAGGAGGGACTGCGCCGCGTCGCCGAACTGCGCCCGGACGTGGTGCTGATGGACGTCCGCATGCCGGTGATGGACGGGCTGGAAGCCACCCGCAGGCTGCTCGCGGACGGCGCCGGGGACGCCCCCAAGGTCCTCATGCTGACGACGTTCGACCTCGACGACTACGTGTACGAGGCGCTGCGCGCCGGCGCCGGGGGGTTCCTGCTCAAGGACGCCTCCGCGACCGAACTGTCCGACGCGGTGCGGATCCTCGCGGCGGGCGACGCGCTGCTGTCGCCGTCGATCACCCGCCGGCTGATCGCGGAGTTCTCCCGGCTCGGCGGGCCGCGCGCGCCGTCCCGCAAGCGGCTGGACGAGCTGACCGAGCGGGAGACCGAGGTGCTCGGGCTGGTCGCGCGCGGGCTGTCGAACGGCGAGATCGCCGAACGGCTGGTGCTGGCCGAGCAGACCGTGAAGACGCACTTCGGGCGGATCCTGATGAAGCTGGAGCTGCGCGACCGGCCGCAGGCGATCGTCTACGCGTACGAGGTCGGGCTCGTCCGTCCGGGCGACTGAGCCCGCCGCCCGATACCGGAGGCTCGCCCGATCCGCGCCCGCCCGATACCGGGGGCTCGTCCGTCATACCCGGGTGTGAGGCGTAAAGACCGCACCGTCGGTTGATCTCCGTTACGGGCGCCGATTTCTACCTTCCTAGTCAGTGCTTCACCTCGCTGACCAGGAAGGACGCCCCCCATGCGCAGGCTTCGCAGAACCGCGGCCGCCCTCTCGGTGCTCATGGCGGCGGGTTCGAGCGTCGCCGCGACGGCCGCGACCGACCCGTACGCCGCGCCCGCTCCGGCCCCGGCGCTGTCGGCCGCGACGCTGGACGCCCGGTTCGCCGCCGCCGGACGCGACATCGCCCGCGCCCGCGCGACCGCCGCGCGCACCGGCGACGACGACCGGGCCCGCGCGCTGTCGGCCTTCCTGACCCCCGGACGGCGCTTCCTGGCGTTCGACCCGCGCGGCGACGGGCGCGCCGTCGAGGTCATCGGCAACCTCCGCCGCGCCGACCGGATCGCCGTCGTCGTGCCGGGCGCGGACAACACCCTCGCCGTCTACGACTCCGTCAAGTTCGCGGGCGGCGGGGCCCGCGCCCTGCACCGACGCATGGCGGCCGAGGCGCCGTCCGCCCGCATCGCGGTGATCGCCTGGCTCGGCTACCGCTCCCCCTCGACGCTCGGCCTCGACGTGCTGACCGGCGACCGCGCCGAGTCGGGCGCCCGGCGGCTCGGCCGGTTCCTCACCGGCGTCGCGCGGGTGAACGGGACGGCCCGGTTCGCCCTGCTCTGCCACAGCTACGGGTCGGTGGTGTGCGGCAAGGCCGCCCCCGGTCTCGGCGCCCTCCGCGTGGACGACATCGCCCTGTTCGGCAGCCCCGGCACGACCGCCGACGACGTCTCCGGGCTGCGCACGTCCGCGACCGTCTGGGCGGGCCGCTCGACCGGCGACTGGACCCGGTTCGTCCCGCACGTCCGCTTCGCGGGGCTCGGTTTCGGCCCCGACCCGGTCTCCCCCGCCTTCGGCGCCGTCCGGTTCGACGCCGGAACCGGCCCCCACAGCGCCTACCTGAAGCCCGGCTCCGCCGCGCTCCGCAACCTCGCCCTCATCGCGCTCGGCCACGACTCGGAGGTCACCCATGCTTGACGTCCCGCTCCCCCCGTCCCGCCGGCACGATCCGAACGCGGAACGCGACGACACGACCGGGCCCGGGCGGCCGACGACCCGCGACCGACACGATTCGGGCAGCGAAGGCGACGCCGCGCACGACCGGACCGCCGACCGCTACACGCCGACCGACCGCGACCGGCCCGGCCGCGACCGGCCCGTCCGGGACCGTCCGGTGGAGCGGGATCGGGCGGTGGACGCGTTGCGGGCGTTCGCGATCCTCGGGGTCGTCCTCGGCCACTGGTTCGTCACCGCGTTCGTGGCCGCCGGAACGGACGCCACGGACCTGCACGTCACGAGCCCCCTGAAGGCCATGCCGGAGCTCGCGCCGGTCTCCTGGGTGCTGCAGACGCTCGCGCTGTTCTTCCTGGTCGGCGGGTACGCGGCGGCGAAGGGCCTGCGCCCGGACGAACCGTGGGGCCGCCGGTTCGCGGGACGGCTCGGGCGGCTCGCGCGGCCGCTGCCGGTCCTGGCCGTCGTGTGGGTGCCGGTCGTCGCGGCGCTGTCGTGGGCCGGGTTCGGCGGCGACACGCTGCACGCCCTGGTCAAGCTGGTGCTCAGCCCGCTGTGGTTCCTCGCCGTCTTCGTGGTGCTGACCGCGCTGACCCCGGCGGTCGCCGCGCTGTGGGACCGGTTCGGCGCGTGGGGCGCGGCCGGGCTCGTCGCCGCGACCGCGCTCGTCGACGCCGGACGGTTCGCGTTCGGCGCGCCCGCGTGGATCGGCTGGTGCACCGTCCTGACCGGCTGGCTCCTGCCGTTCTACCTCGGCGTCGGGTGGGCGCGCGGGGCGCTGCGGTCACGCCGGACGCCGCCGGGCTGCTGGCCGGCGGGGCCGCCGCGGCGCCGCACTGGTCGCGTTCGCCGGGTACCCGGCGAGCATGGTGGGGGTGCCGGGCGCCGAGATCTCCAACCTCAGCCCGCCCACGCTCGCCGCCGTCGCGTTCGGCCTCGCGCAGACTCTGGCGCTGCTGCTGCACGGGCCGCTGACCCGCTGGACGCGGCGGCCCCGCGTGTGGTCGGTCGTGTCGGCCGCGAACCGTCCCGCCATGACCATCTACCTGTGGCACCAGACCGCGATGATGGCGGTGACGGTCGGGGCGGCCCTCGCGTTCGGGGCCGTCGGGGGCCTGCACGGCCGTCCGGACGGGGCGGCGTGGATCGTCCAGCGGGTCGGGTGGCTGCCGGTCTTCGCGCTCGTCCTCGCCGGGCTCGTGCTCGCCGTGCGCGGGTTCGAAAAGCCCCGGCGCAGGTGAGGGCCTTCCGCGTGGCCGCGGACGGGTCATCGGCGGCGGAGTGGCACCCTGGGAAGGTGACCACCGTGAACGATCCCGACGCCGAGACCGATCCCGCCGCCGATCCCGCCGCCGACCCCGCCGCGATCCGCGAGCAGACGACCCTGCGCCTGGAGAAGGCCATGGGCACGTTCGGGACCGCGGCGCTGGCCGGGATGGAGCACAAGCTCCCCTGGTTCCGGCGGATGCCGCCCGACCAGCGCTCCTGGATCGGGCTCGTCGCCCAGGCGGGCATCGCCGCGTTCGTGGAGTGGTTCAAGAACGACGAGCGGTCCCGCCCGGCCATCGCCGGGGAGGTGTTCGGCACCGCGCCCCGCGAGCTGATGCGCTCCATCAAGCTGCACCACACGATCGACATGATCCGCGTGATCATCGACGTGGTGGAGACGCGGCTGGACGAGCTGGCCGCGCCCGGCGGGGAGGCGCAGCTCCGCGAGGCGATCCTGCGCTACACGCGCGACGTCGCGTTCGGCGCGGCGCAGGTGTACGCGCGGGCCGCCGAGACCCGCGCCGCCTGGGACGCCCGGCTGGAGGCGCTCGTGGTGAACGCGGTGATGCGCGGCGAGGTCGACGACGGCATGCACTCGTGGGCGGCCGCGCTCGGCTGGACGTCCAAGCCCGTCACCGTCATCGCGGGGTTCACCCCGGAGGACGAGGAGCCCGAGGTCACGATCGACCAGATGCAGATCGCCGCGCGGCGCGCGCGCGCCGACGTCCTCGCGGGCGTCCAGGGGCACCGGGTCATCGTCATCGTCGGCGGCGACATCGACCCGCTGGAGGCGGCGCGCCCGATCGCGGCCAAGTGCGGTCCCGGGCCGGTCGTCGTGGGGCCGCAGGTCGACGACCTGTACGACTCGACGATGTCCGCGCAGGCCGCCGTCGCCGGGCTGCGCGCCGCCGCGGGCTGGCCGGACGCGCCGCGCCCCGTGGCGGCCGTCGAGCTGCTGCCCGAGCGGGCGCTGGACGGCGACGACGACGCCCGCCGCTACCTGGTGGACCGCGTCTACAACCCGATGCTCGCCGCCGGGGCCCCGCTGCTCGACACGCTCACCACCTACCTGGAGCAGGGGTCGTCGCTGGAGGCGACGGCGCGGATGCTGTTCGTCCACCCCAACACGGTCCGGTACCGGCTGCGGCGCGTCAGCGAGCTGACCGGGCTGGCGCCGACGGACGGGCGCAACGCCTTCACGCTGCGGATCGCGCTCGTCCTCGGAAGGTTCGCGAATCGGGCACTTCGCACCTGATCCACGCTTGTAGGTGTCTTACAAAGCCTCACGGCGAAACTTCGTGCTCATCCGCATCGGCACCGGGGACCCCTTACCGGCAGGCTTGTCGCTGTGATTCTCGTCGCCTCGCCCGGCCAGGGCGCTCAGACCCCCGGCTTTCTAGAGCCATGGCTAGAGATCCCAGGCGTCGCCGACCGGCTGGCGTGGTGGTCGGCCGTCACCGGGCTCGACCTGGTCCGGTACGGGACGACCGCCGACGCCGAGGAGATCCGCGACACCGCCGTGGCGCAGCCGCTGCTGGTCGCCGCCGCCCTCGCCGCGCACGAGGTCCTGTACGCCGACACCGACGCGGCGCCGGACGCGGTCGCCGGGCACAGCGTGGGGGAACTGGCCGCCGCCGCGATCGCCGGAGTACTGAGCCCCGAGGCCGCGCTGGTGCTCGTCCGGGAGCGGGGCCGCGCGATGGCCGAGGCCGCCGCCGTCACCGAGACCGGCATGACGGCCGTGCTCGGCGGCGACGCCGACGAGGTCCTCGCCGCGATCGACAAGCACGGGCTCACCCCCGCGAACGTCAACGGCGCCGGGCAGATCGTGGCCGCCGGGACCGCCGCGGAGCTCGCCGAGTTCACCGCGGAACCGCCCGCCAAGGCGCGGCTCCGGTCGCTGTCGGTCGCCGGTGCCTTCCACACCGGGCACATGGCGCCCGCCGTCGACACGCTCCGCCGGCTCGCGCCCGGCGCGCCCGTCGCCGACCCGCGCACGACACTGCTGCAGAACCGCGACGGCGCCGCCGTCGACTCCGGCCGCGAGTTCGTCGGACGGCTCGTCGAGCAGGTCAGCGCGCCCGTCCGCTGGGACGCCTGCATGGCGACGATGCGGGAACTCGGCGTCACCGGGATCATCGAGCTGCCGCCCGCCGGTACGCTCACCGGGCTCGCCAAGCGCGAACTCAAGGGCGTCGAGCTGGTCGCCCTGAAGACCCCCGCGGACCTCGACAAGGCCCGCGAGCTGATCAAGGCGCACACGACGGGAGGCGCATCGTGAGCGCGGGACTCCGCATCCCCGAGGTCGCCGCCGGCGCGAGGATCCTCGCGTTCGGCGACTACCGGCCCGCCAAGGTCGTCACCAACGACGACCTGGCGAAGAGCATCGACACCGACGACGCCTGGATCCGCAGCCGCGTCGGCATCGCCGAGCGGCGCATCGCCGCCGACGACGAGGGCATCGTCGAACTCGGCGTGCACGCGGGCGGCAAGGCCCTCGCCAACAGCGGCCTCGCCCCGTCCGACATCGACCTGGTGATCCTCGCGACCTGCTCGGCGGAGTCGCCGATGCCGAGCCACGCGGCGGCCGTCGCGCACCGCCTCGGCATCGACGCGCCCGGCGCGTTCGACCTGAACGCCGCGTGCGCCGGGTTCTGCTACGCGCTCGGCACCGCCAGCGCCGCCGTCCGGGCCGGGAGCGCGCGCAACGTGCTCGTCATCGGCTCCGAGAAGATGTCGCAGTGGCTCGACTGGACCGACCGGACGACCTGCATCATCTTCGCCGACGGCGCGGGCGCGGCGGTCGTCACCGGCAGCGACGAGCCCGGCATCGGCCCGGTCGTGTGGGGCAGCGACGGCGAAGGCTTCGACAAGATCATCATTCCGGACCGGCACTCGTTCATCCGGCAGGAGGGCCAGGCCGTCTTCCGCTGGGCGACGACCGCGATCGCGCCCGTCGCGCTGGAGGCGTGCGAGCGCGCCGGAGTCGCCCCGCAGGACCTCGCGGCGATCGTCCCGCACCAGGCCAACCTGCGGATCATCGAGGCGATCGCCCGCAAGGTGAAGGCCGTCAACGCGGTCGTGGCCGACGACATCGTCCACTCCGGCAACACCTCGGGAGCGTCCATCCCGCTGGCCATGTCCCGGATGATCGAACGCGGCGACGTGCCGTCCGGCGCCCCGGCCCTCCTGGTCGGGTTCGGCGCCGGGCTGTCCTACGCTGCCCAGGTCATCCAGATCCCGTAGGTCGCCGCTCGTCCGCGCCGCGACCCCGGACCAACCCACTGAAGGAAAGAGAGAAGAACCATGGCAGTCGCCGAAGCCGAGATCCTCGAGGGCCTGGCCAAGATCATCGACGACATCGTCGGGATCGACAAGGACGAGGTCACCCCGGAGAAGAACTTCATCGACGACCTCGACATCGACTCGCTGTCGATGGTGGAGATCGCCGTGGCCGCGCAGGACGAGTTCGGCGTCGAGATCCCCGACGACGAGCTGCGCAACCTCAAGACCGTCCAGGACGTCATCAACTTCGTCCAGAAGCTCAAGAAGGACTGACGACGCGGGGACGGCGCGCCGCCGCCCCGGACGGCGCGCCCGATCCGAACCCCCCTCCACGCCGGCAAGGAGAACCATCATGAGCAAGAGCCAGACCAGGGTCGTGGTGACAGGTCTCGGTGCAACGACCCCTCTCGGCGGCGACATGCCGTCGACCTGGTCCGCCCTGCTCGCCGGAGAATCCGGGGTCCGCAAGCTGGACTGGGACAACATCGACGACGTGCCGGTGAAGTTCGCGGCGACGTTGAAGGTCGACCCGTCCGAGATCATTCCCCGGCAGACGATGCGCCGCCTCGACCGCAACCAGGCGATCGCGCTGATCGCCGCGCGCGAGGCGTGGGTGGACGCCGGGTTCGCACCGCCGACCGGCGGCAAGCCGCAGAAGGGCATGGAGCGGGTCGGCGTCGACGGCGGTTTCACCGTGGACGGCGAGCGGCTCGGCGTCGTGCTGTCCAGCGGCATCGGCGGCCTGCACACCGCCCTCAACAGCTACGACGTGTTCCGGGAGAAGGGCTGGTCGCGGGTCTCGCCCTTCACCGTCCCGATGCTGATGCCGAACGGCGCCTCCGGGCACGTCGGCATCGAGTTCGGCGCGATGGCCGGCTCGCACGCGCTGGTCAGCGCCTGCGCGTCCAGCGGCGAGGCCGTCGGCTACGCCATCGACATGATCCGCGCGGGCCGCGCCGACGTGGTGATCTGCGGCGGCACCGAGTCCTGCATCCACCCGCTGCAGATGGCCTCGTTCGGCGCCATGCGGGCGATGTCGACGCGCAACGACGAGCCCGCGCGCGCGTCCCGTCCGTACGACAAGAACCGCGACGGGTTCGTGCTCGGCGAGGGCTCCGCCGTGATGATCTTCGAGTCGGAGGAGCACGCCCGCGCCCGCGGCGCCGACGTCATCGGCTACGCGTCCGGCTGCGGCTACTCCGGCGACGCCTACGACATCGTGCTGCCCGACCCGAGCGGCGCCGGGCAGGCCAAGGCCATGCAGCGGGCGCTCGCCGACGCGGGCCTGCGGCCCGAGGAGATCGTGCACATCAACGCGCACGCCACCTCCACCCCGGCCGGGGACGTCGCCGAACTCGCCTCGATCAAGGCGGGCCTCGGCGAGGACGCCGCCCGCGGCGCCGTCATCACCGCGACCAAGTCGATGACCGGGCACCTGCTCGGCGGCGCCGGTGCGCTGGAGTCGGCCTTCACCCTCCTCGCGCTGAAGGAGGGGCTCGTCCCCGCCGTCGCGAACCTGGAGGACATGGACGACGAGGTCGACCTGGACATCGCGCGCGACGAGCCGCGCAAGCTCCCGGACGGCCCGGCCGCCGCGCTCAACAACTCGTTCGGCTTCGGCGGCCACAACGTGTCGGTCGCGTTCGAACGCGCCGTCTGAGCGGCGGGTCGCCCCCCGCAATGACCCGTCTGAGCTGAGCGTTCTCGGCTTCACGGCCCGGGCCCCGATGGGGTCCGGGCCGTTCGCGTGCCGGGGCGGCGTGCCGGTGCGGCGGGGGCATGCTCGTTGCGGGACGGGCACGCTCCAGCCGGCACCGGACGCCTGCGCCCGGCCGCCGGTCGACGGTCAGACTCGTCATTGTGGGGGGCGACCCCCCACACCCCCCGGCAAAGGCGGCCGTCTGACCGTGACCTCCGCTCCGCAGGGCTACGCTCCGGTCGACGGTCAGACCGGCGGCGTGCAGCAGCGCACCGGCGCGCCGTCGCCGGCGCGGCGGAACGGTTCGAGCTCGTTGTCCCACGGGGTGCCGAGGAGACGGTCGAGCTCGTTCTCGAGGTTGGCCTTGCCGACGGCGGCGTTGGCCATGACCGTGCGGAGCCGGTCCTCGGGGACCATGACGTCGCCGCTGGCGCCGATCACGCCGGTGAAGACCCCGAGCGTCGGGGTGAAGCTGTAGCGGACCCCGTCGGTGCCCGGAGTGGAATCCTCGGTGACCTCGAAGCGCACCAGTTTCCAGCTCCGCAACGCCGACGTGATGCCCGCGGCCGTCCCAGGCTTGCCCTCCCAATGCAGTTCGGCGCGCAGCGTCCCCGGCGCGGCCGCCTGATCGGCCCATTCAAGGGAAACGGGCACGCCGAGGACACCTGCGGCGGCCCACTCGATGTGCGGGCTCAGCGCAGGTGGCGCGGAGTGGACGTAGAAAACGCCACGTGCGGTCACCGGACCTCCTGGATCTGTACCGAGGCTCGTCTTCCCCTACGGCCTCATACGTCCCGGGTCGGCGTCCGCGTCCCTCATTGTGCATCATCGGCACGGGTCGCACCACCGCGAGTTCGCTGTTTGTCGAACACTTGACCACGCCATGCACACCGTTGATCGTCCCCGATGGGCGCCGTGCACGGTTTCGCGCTACGCATCGTCACGGTTGCGGCACCATGTGTGCACGGACGATCGACGGGAGGCGAGGACGGATGTTCGATCAGCAGGCGGTTCTGGAGCGGGTGCTGGCGCGGCACCGGGACGCGATCGTGGTGGAGCCGGTGCCGGGACGTCCCGCGCTGATCCGCCGCGACCAGCTCCTGGTCGCCGGGCCCGACGCCGCCGCCGCGGAGGACCTGGTGCGGCGCTGGTGCGACGCGCGGGAGGACGGGGCCGGGGTGGCGCGGCTGCGGCTGCGGGCCCTCGCGAAACCCGACGTGTGCGAGCTGGCGGCGGAACTGGGCGGGGACGGCCCGCACCGGCGGCTCGCGGCGGCGCCGAACCACCTGGTGCACGGGCAGCCGATGTGGTGGAGCGGGCCCGCGGACCGGCCGCGTTCGGGCGAGCCCGGTGCCGGCGCCGCGCCCGGCGGCGGACGCGTGCCGGGACGTGACCGTCGCGATCCTCGACACGGGCCTGGCGCCGCACCCCTGGTACGAGGACGCGGACTGGTTCCGGGAGCAGCGCGAGGAGGACGCGGAGGTGCTCGACGCCGACCTCGACCGGGAGCTGGACGCGCAGGCGGGGCACGGGACGTTCGTGGCGGGCGTCGTGCTGCGGCACGCGCCGACGGCGCGGCTGCGGGCGCGCCGGGTGCTCGGCGGCGACGGCGTCGGAGACGAACTGGGCGTCATCCGGGCGCTGGCGCGGCTCGCCGACCGCGACCACGCCGACGTGGTGAATCTCTCGCTCGGCTGCCACACCTACGACGACCGTCCGTCGCCGGTGCTGTCGCGGGCGATCGCCGGGCTGGGCCGCCGGACGGTCGTGGTGGCGTGCGCGGGGAACGCGGCGGACGACCGTCCGTTCTGGCCCGCCGCGCTCAAGCCGGTGATCGGGGTCGCCGCGCTCGACGGGGACGGGCACGACCGCGCCTGGTTCTCCAACTACGGCTGGTGGGTGGACGCCGCCGCGCCGGGGGTGGACGTGGAGAGCAGCTTCGTCCGGTTCGACGGGCCGCGGCCGCCGGTGGACGGCGCGGACCCCGACCGGTTCGACGGGTTCGCGACGTGGAGCGGGACGTCGTTCGCGACGCCGATGGTGGCGGGGCTGATCGCGGGGCTCGCGGCGTCCGAGGGGCTCGCCCCGGCGACCGCCGCGGAAAGGATTCTCGACCAGCCGAACCGGCCTACCCACCCGGACCTCGGCGTAATCATCAGGTCTTGACTACGGCACGATGGCGAAAAGGTAACTCTGGGTACATGCACTTGTTCGAATCGTAAAGTTGTCGGTCCGCGGGGGGCTCGGAGGGAGTTCTCATTGGCCCGATACAACGAATCCGCGGGCGTCGGTACGGACGACGCCTGCGCACTGGTGGCCCGGGCCCGCGACGGCGACGGCGCCGCGTGGGCCCGGCTGGTGACGGAGCACAGCCCGCTGCTGTGGGCGGTGGCCCGCTCGCACGGTCTGCACGACGACGACTCCCGCGACGTCGTGCAGACCACGTGGCTGCGGCTCGTCGAGCGGATCGACACGGTGCGGGAGGCCGGGGCGGTCCGGGTCTGGCTGGTGACGACCGCGCGCCGCGAAAGCCTGCGGACGGTCCGGGGGCAGGGCGCGCGCTTGCCGATGGCGCGGCCCGCCGAACCGTCCGCGGGCGGGTTCGTGGGGCCGTCCGCGCAACCGGCCCCGGACAGGGTCGTGCTGGAACGCGACCGGGTGGGGCGCGTCGGCGCGGCGCTGCGGAGACTGCCGCAGCGCTGCCGCACGCTCCTGCGCCTGTACGCGCTGTCCCCCGGCCACGCGGAACTGGCGGCGGCGCTCGGCATCCCGCTCGGCAGCGTCGGCCCCACCCGGGCGCGCTGCCTGGACGCGCTGCGGAGGCTGCTGCGGTGAACGACGACGAACTGCTGGCGGGCGTCCGGGACGCCTTCACCGTCCTCGATCCGGTCCCGGGGGACGTCCTGGCGGCCGGGCGCGCGGCGCTCGGGTGGCGGCTGCCCGCGGCGACGCTGGCGGAGCTGTCGCTGGAGCAGGGCGGGGGCGCCGCGCGCGGGACGCGCGGGGAGGAGGCGCGCACGCTGACGTTCACCTGCCCGGACGCGACGGTCGAGGTTCGGGTCACCGGAACCGGGCGGTTCCGGGAAATGTCCGGACGGGTCGTCCCGGCGCCCGCGTCGGTCGTGGTGCGGCACCGCGACCTGCCCGCCGACCCGCCGGGCGTCCGGGTGGAACCGGGCGGGCTGTTCTGCCTGCCGGAGGTCCCGGCGGGCCTGGTCAGCCTGGTGTTCCGCCTGGACGACGGCGCGACCGTCGTGACGAGCTGGGTCCGAGTGTGACCGGACGGAACCGGCCGAGGCCGGATGTATACGGACGGGGCGCCCCGGACCCGGATGTGGCCGGACGGGACGATCTGCTGTCGCTCGTCGCGACCGACCCGGCGGCCGCGCACGCCCGGGCGCTGGCGCTGCTCGGCGACGAGACGGGCGAGGCGGCGGTCCCCGCGCTCCGCGCGGCGGGGCTCGCCGCCAAGGAACTGGGTCGGCTGGCAGAGGGGCTGGAGCTCCTGCGCCGGGCGCTGGAGATCGCGGAGGCGTCGCCGGACGGCGCGTACGCGGCGGCGCGGGTGCGGATGAGCCTCGTCGGCCTGCTGTCCGCGGACGGTGACGTCGCCGGGGCGCTCGCGCACGCCGCACAGGCGGAGGGCGTCCTGCGCGGGACGGACGCGGCGCGGCTCGCGGCGAACACGGCCTGCGCCCTCGCGCGGGCGGGACGCTTGACCGAGGCGCAGGACGCGGCGGCGCGCGCGCTGCCCGTCCTCGTCGTGGCCACGATCCGGCGGTTCTGAACGGGCTGCTGAACAATCTGGGTCTCGCACGGGCGTTCCAGAGCGAATTCGCCGCGGCGGAGGCGGCCCTCAGCGAAGCCGTCGACGTGGCCAAGGCGGCAGGGCTGGAGCATCAGACGGCGATGTCCACGGGCAATCTGGCGTTCGTGGTGTCCCGGCGTGGGGACGTCCCGCGCGCGCTTCGGCTCTATGCAGAGGCCGAGCCGTCTCTGTCCGGGGAACGCCTGGCGCAGTGCCGGTTCGACCAGGCGGAGACGCTGATCTCGGCGGGCCTGCCGGGCGAGGCGCGTCCCGTCCTGGAGAAGGCCCTCGCGTCCGCCGCCGAACACGGCTACCGCTGCGACACCGCCGACGGCCTCCTGCTGCTCGCCCACGCCGAACTGGACGACGACGATCCCGAACAGGCCGTCCGCACGGCGGAGCGCGCGCTCGCCGCGTTCGCCGAGCAGGAGCGCACCGGCTGGACGCTGCTCGCCGAGCACGTGCTGCTGCGGGCGCGCTGGGCGGCCGGGGAGCGCTCGCCGGTCCTGGTGCGCAGCGCCGCCGCGACCGCCGACCGGCTCGGCCGCGGCGGCTGGGCGGACGCCGCCGCGGGTGCGCGCGTCATCGCGGCCGCACCGCCCTCGCCCTCGGACGTCCCGCCGGGCACCTCCTCGCGCGGGTCGGGCCGCCGCGCGGGTCGGCGACGTGGCCGCCCGGCTCGGCTACCGCGCGAACAC
>NZ_MKJY01000531.1 GCF_001942465.1 Actinomadura sp. CNU-125 | reverse complement strand
TCATCGGTGCGCGGTGGGGCGGGTGAAGCCGAGCAGGGTGTCGCGCTTGTAGGACTGGATCTGCACGACGGTGCCGGTGTGCGGGGCGGCGATCATTTGTCCCGGGGCGATGACCAGGCCGACGTGTCCGGGGTTGGTGATCGAGGTTCCGGGACCGGAGTTGAAGAACACCAGGTCGCCCGGCTGCTCCCGGCCGCGAGGGACACGAGGCCCGTGCCGCCACTGAGCACCGGACACGCGCGGGACACCGATTCCGGCGGCGCGGTAGGCGGCGAAGGACAAGCCCGAGCAGTCGAAACCGCGTGGGCCTTCGGCACCCCACACGTAGGGTTTGCCGAGCTGGGCGTGGGCGAAGGCGATGGCTTTGGCGGCGGCCTCGGTGGGCGCCGCCACGCTCCCGCCCGCGCCGAGACACACTTGTGCCGCAGATTCGTCGGGGTCTGCCGGGGCTGCTGCGGCGTAGGCGCGTGCCTGCTGTAGGACCTTGTCGACGTAGGCGTCGGAGTGGTTGTACCGGAACAGCGCTGTGCGGATCTTGTCGGGTGCGCCGTTGTGTTGGAGGTAGCGGGCGGCTGCGGGGATGGCGTCGGCGGGATCGTAGACGTCGGTGCGGCCGTCGTCGTTGCCGTCGACGCCGAACGCCGCCCAGGTGCTGAGCAGGAACTGCATGGGCCCGGCGGCGCCCGCATGGTTGGTTCCGGAACGGATGCCCGAGCCGGGGCCGCGTCCGTGGTCGGACTCGGCCTTGCCCACGGCGGCCAGAACGTGCCACCCGATCTCGTACCGGTCCCCGGCCCGCACATAAAGCTGGAGGTAGTCGGCGGGAATGTCGGCGACCGCGCCTTGCTCGGGCGGGGGCGTTGTGCAGGCGCCGGACGAGCCGGGCAGGACCGCGCTCAGTACGCCGATGAAGACGGCGACGAGCACCAGGACGAGGGCTCCGGCGCCGATGACGATTGGCATCAGGAGGGGTCGACCTTCGCGGGGCGTGCGGTCAGCCAGATGTCGGCGAGTTCGGCCAGCCCGCAGCGCCGCCCCGACTCGAGCCCGGCCGGGAGCCACACCCGGCCGGCGGGCCCTTCGAGGTCGGTGGCGGGGGACTGGACGGCGGTGGCGACCGGGACCTCCGGGGTGTCGAGCAACCGGCGGAGGTTGGCCTCGCGCGCGGCGCTGGGGAGCCAGAACAGCACTGGTGTGGTGGTGCCGGTGGCTTCGGCGAGGTCGGCGTAGCCGCCGAGTTTGCGGGTGACGCGCGCGAGGGTTTCGGTGCCGGTGTCGTGTTCGAGGAAGAAGTCCAGGGTCGGTGGCGTCTCGTCGTGTGGGGTGCGGGGTTGGATCCAGCGGCCGAAGGCGTCGGGGCGTGCCAGGTCGCCCCATTGGGCGGCGCAGCGTCGCTCCG
>NZ_MKJY01000530.1 GCF_001942465.1 Actinomadura sp. CNU-125 | reverse complement strand
GCCAGCGCGAGCGGGTCACCGTTGGACCGTCGCGGTCACCGCGTCGAGGTCGCGCCCAGCCGCGCCAGCTCCGCGTCCGTCCCGCCGAGGGCGGCGAGCGCCTCGGCCGCCGCGCGCCGGGCCGCCTCGGCCTCCGCGAGTCGCGCGACAGCAGCGCCGACCAGACCCGCTCCACCCGGCCGACCGCCTGCACGACCTCCTCGTACAGGCCGGTCATGCGCTCGACGGCGGCGCGCAGCGTCAGCCGTTCACCGGACGGGACGTGCAGCAGCGTGCGGCGTTCCAGCGGAACCTCGGCGGCGGGCAGCTCGATCGACGGGCCCGCGAGCAGGCGGGTGAGCTCCGCCAGCCGCCACTGCCCGAGCCTGCCGGACCGGGCGCGGATCTCCTCGGCCTCGCCGACGGCGCGGCGGTAGAGGTCGAACAGCGTCCACAGGGATTCCACGCCGGAGCGCACGGCGGCCTGGACGCGACCGGTCTCCCCGGCCGGGGTCGCGCCCTCCAGCAGCCGGTAGCCCTGGTTCGCGTCCAGTTCCAGGAGGGCGGCGCCGATGCGCTCCCGCTCCTCCCGCAGATGTGCCAGCGTCCGGTCGATCTCGTCGCGGCTCATCGGCGGACGCGTCGGTTCACCCAACGCGGGTCCATGGCTCGCCCATGTTCGCCCTGCCATCCCCCGTACCGTGCAAGTTTGGAACCAGTTTTCACCATCCTCGCCCCAACCCTCAAGGATTGAGAAGGATCAAGCTCTCGGGGCCGTCCGGGCCTGCAAAATGTCAGTGTTCGAACGTATTATCGAACCATGGCGAACGTTGCGACGCACCGCAGGACCGCCCCCACCCTGACCGCGCTCTCCGCCGCGGAGATCGCCGCCCTCGCGCTCTCCCTCGCGCACCTGGGCGCCGGCCCACAGGCGGCGACCGCGCGCCGGGCCCTGCGCACCCTCCTGGACACCGTCCCCCACGACGACGTGGCCGGCGCCACGCTGACCACCCTCACCGCGTCCCTGGACGCCTCCACGGCCGACCGCGCCCGCGTGGTCGCCGCCGCCATCAGCGAGCACCGGGTCGTCCGCCTCTGCTACGGCGACGCCGGCGCCAACGTCACGATCCGCGAGGTCGAGCCGGTCACCACGCTCGTCCACCGCGAGCACTGGTACCTCGTCGGCTGGTGCCGGATGCGGCGCGGCGTCCGCGCCTTCCGCTTCGACCGCATCCTGGCCGTCGAGTCCACCGGGATGCCCGCGCGGCCGCGCCGCGCCGACCGTTACCTGCCCTTCCAGCGCCGCAAGGCACCCGTCCGCGCGGGCGGGCCGGCCCACCCGGCGATCCCCTGACCGTCCCGCGCGGCCCCGACATCGACCGGGGCCGGGGCCGCGCGGGCGGTGCGCCGCGGCGGCGGGTCAGGGCCGGGGC
>NZ_MKJY01000529.1 GCF_001942465.1 Actinomadura sp. CNU-125 | reverse complement strand
GCGCGGCCGGCGCGCTGCGCGCCCTCGGCGACACTCGCGGCGCGGGACGGCCGGGCCGACGCGGCGCTGCGCCGCTACGAGGACGCCCGCGAGATCCTGGCCGGCACCGGAGCGCCGACCAGGACCCTCGACGCGCTCATCGCCGAACTCCGCCGCACCTGAGGGCAGAGCCGCCGGTCAGCGGTCCCAGCGGCCCAGCGTGGTCGGCGGCCGGAACGAGCGCCGCAGCGCCGCCAGGTCCGCCGCCGCCAGCGACGCGCCCGCCGGCACCCGGTGCCCGATCTTCCACCCGGCCTGCACGACCCCGCACCGCAGCGCCTCCACCGGGTCGCCCGTCCCCAGCAGCACGTGCAGGAACGTCGCGAACAGCGAGTCACCGGCGCCCGAGGTGTTGACCGGCGGACGCGGCGTCACCGCGTCCACCGTGACCAGCGCCCCGCCCCGCAACCCCAGCAGCGCGCCGCGCGCCCCCATGCCGACCCCCACCATCCGGCACCGCGGATAACGGGCGAGGACGGCGGCCACCCAGGCCCGCGGATCGCCGACGCGCTCGTGGCTGCAGAACACGATCTCCGCCCGCTCCAGCCACGGACGGTCGTAGCCGTCGTCCGGATGGGCGATGCGGTGCACGTCCACCGCGATCGGGACGCCCAGGCCCGCGGCGTCCGCAACGAGCGGCCGCACGAACCGGGCGTTGGTCAGCACCAGCAGGTCCGCGCCGCGCGCCTGCTCGCGCAGCACCCCGAACGGGTAGGCCGAGACGTCGGCGGGCCGCAGATGCGGCAGCCCCATCCGCCGCCCGGCCCCGTCGACGAGCACGACGCCCATGGACGACGCCGCGGCGGGCACGATCCCCGCCCCGAGCAGCCCGAGCCGGGCGAGCTCGCGGCGGATGAGCAGCCCCGCCCCGTCCCGCCCGACCGGCGAGCACAACCGCACGTCGGCGCCGAGCGCGCGCTGCACCCGCGCGATGTGCCCCGCCGCGCCGGAGACGCCCAGCTCCATCCACCCGGGCCGGGACGACGGCGCGTACTCCAGCGGGAACCCGTCGACGGCGGCCGACACGTACAGGCTCGTCACGCCCGCCACCGTGATCCGGGCGCTCACGAGGCCGCCGCCCGCCGCCGCGCCGCGCCCGCCCGCCGGGACGACCGCGATCCGTCCCGACACGTGCAGCGCACCGGACCGTCCACGGTCGCGGGCGGCCATCGTGCCGGCGATGACCAGGGCGCCCGTCAGGTCCGCGACCGTGAGGCCCGCGGCCGTCCAGGCGAACAGGAACGAGCCGAACGGTCCCGCGCCGACCGGCCCCTCCGCGCACGGCCAGGGGGCCGCGGTGCCGCGGGCCCGTACCGTCCCGCCGTCGCGCGCGCCGCCGTCCGGGCCGTCCCGTCCGGCCGCCACCGCGACCCCGC
>NZ_MKJY01000528.1 GCF_001942465.1 Actinomadura sp. CNU-125 | reverse complement strand
CATGTGTCGGGTGACCCATGACGGTCTCCCGGTCCCCGTGCACTAATAAAGAACCGCCGGACGGCCGGATTTTCCCCCGGAGCCCGGGTCATAATCCGGCAAAGATCGCTCACCGGCCCCTGCGGAGACGGTTGAAGTCCGGGTCTCAGGGGCGGTCGTTCGGGCGAGGGTCGCCGCGGTCGAAGGCCCAGATCGGGAAGGCCGCCGCGGCGAACATGGCCAGGCTGAACCAGGCTCCGGGGCCCAGCGCATGATCGATGCCGGGCACGAGCAGAGCGTTGTTTTCTTGCCTGCGGTAGAGCATGTACTCGATCAGCCCCCGGCCCCCGGGACGTTCCTCCAGTGGTACCTGTGCCGGGACCTCGTCGAAGTAGTCGTAGGTGACACGTCCGCCGTGCCGCTGGGCGAACTCGTGGGCCCGAGACACAGCACGCAACCGGTGCACGGCGGTCGAAGGCCCCACGGGATCGATCCTCCCGTAGAAGATGAAGTCGATCATTACTCTCTGCCCTTCTCCGTTCCTCACATCCGCAAGGCGAGCGCAGCGGCCGGCCCGTTGGTGACGGTGGCGCGCGCGGGCTCCGCGCGTAAGCGGGCAGGTAGCTCCACCTCGCTGTTGCACGTCAAGTCCGTACGAGGTGCAGCCGGTGCAAGCGGCGCTGGGGACAGCCTCGTGCGCGCCGAGCACCGGGCGATACCGCTCATGTGCGGTCGGCGCCTTTGCCCGCGCAGTGGTCATCTGCGGTTCAACGGCAGGTGGTGACGGACCAAGTCCTGTAAGCCGGTTCCACGGCTCCAAAACGGCCGCCGTGCAGGCCGTTCGTGTCCTTCGCAGCGGCGTTGTCGATCACCGGGTCGAGGTCAAGGCTCGGTCATTTCTGCAGGGCGGCGGGGGGAAATTGGGGCCTTGAGGCGGTGCTTCATTGGTGCCGGTCGAGACACCCGCGGAGGCGGTGCGGTCCCCGGGGAGGACGGTTCATCCGGTCCCCGCCGCGCTGCGCCCGTCCACACCACATCCGCTTTTTGAAGGAGGACACCCACACCCGGGTTGCACCGCCTCTTCGGGGTCTCGACCGGCAGCCGAAGACCCGACCTTGTTCAGGGAGGCTGCCATGTCCAACCGACCACACCCAAGCACCGGCATCGGTCACGCCGACCAGCCGTCACGTGAACCGCTCACCATCAAAGCCGGGGCTTCGCGCCGGCGAGGACCACGTCCCAGGCCCGGCCGGGTACGGCTGATGTTGGCGTCGGTGGTGTGGAGCGCCGGGTGCGCGTTCACCGCGCTGCTGGTTCCCGGTGTCGCCGATGCCAGCACGAGCCTGGCGGCGGCCGAGTCGCTGGATCAGGTGATCGACAATCTGCGGACCGTGATCGTGGGGTTGCTGGTGGGGTTGGCGACGTTGTTCGCCACGAT
>NZ_MKJY01000527.1 GCF_001942465.1 Actinomadura sp. CNU-125 | reverse complement strand
CGGGCCGGCGCGGAGCTCCCGGGGTCGCTCGCGGGGAACGGCTACGTCGGGCGCCGCCGGATCGCGCTCGGCGCGGTGGCCGTCGCGGTGGTGCTCCCGGCGGCGGTGCCGGGCCTGCAGCCGCGCGGGATCTTCGACCTGCGCGGCGGGGCCGGGGGCGACACCCGGACGGTGACGACGCCGGATCCGCTCGTCAGCCTGAAACGGGAGCTGACGGAGCTCGACGACTCGACGGTGCTGACCTACCGCACCGAGGACCCGATCGGGCCCGGTTACCTGCGGCTGTACGCGCTGGACCGGTTCGACGGCGACCGGTGGACCTACAGCCCGCTGCGCAGCGGACCGGACGACCGGCTGCGCGACGGCGACCGGCTGCCGGATCCGCCCGGGCTGACGTTCGGCGGGTCGCGCCGGATCACGACCCGGGTGTCGGTCCGCGACGAGGTGCGCGACATGACGTTCCTGCCGCTGCCGTACGCGCCGCAGCGGGTGTCGGTCGACGGCGACTGGCGGGTGGATCCCGAGTCGCTGATGATCTACTCGCTGCGCGACTCGGCGGGCGGCCGGACCTACACCGTCGAGAGCGTGCTGCCGCAGCCGACCGGCGAGGAGCTGGAGAACGCCGGGTCGTACCCGGCGGAGATCGTGCGCCGCTACACCGACCTGCCGGAGGGCGTTCCCCCGCAGGTGCGGCAGCTTACGCGCCGGGTGACGTCGGGCGCGTCGACCGTGCACGACCAGGCCGTCCAGTTGCAGCGGTGGTTCACCGACACCGGCGGGTTCGTCTACGACCTGAGGGCGCCGGCGCCCAAGCGGGGCAGCGACCTGCTGGACTTCCTGCTGCACAGCAAGCGCGGGTACTGCGAGCAGTTCGCGGCGTCGATGGCGCTGATGGCGCGGATCCTGGGGATCCCCGCGCGGGTGGCGATGGGGTACACGGCCGGGGTGCAGAGCGGCCCGGACGAGTGGACGGTGCGGTCCCGCGACGCGCACGCGTGGCCGGAGCTGTACTTCCCGGGTTCGGGGTGGGTGCGGTTCGAGCCGACCCCGTCGGGGATCCAGGGGCAGGGCACCGCGACGGCGCCCGGCTACAGCACGCCGGAGGTGTCCAGCGGGGCGGGGACGGACTCGGGGTCGTCGTCGTCCGGGGACGCGCGGTCGCCGGACGCCGAGGAGTCGGCGGCGCCGGAGGACTCGGCGACCGGCCCGGCCACGGCGCGTCCGCAGGACTCCGCGACGCGGACGCGGGGCGCGACGAGGGCTTCTCCCCGCTGCCGTGGGCGGCCGGGGGGCTGCTGGCGCTGCTGGCCCTGGCGGTTCCGGCGGTGGCGCTGGTGATCGCGCGGCGGCGCCGCTGGGCGGCGCTGGCCGGTTCCGGGACGGGGCCGGGCGAGGGGCCCGGCGCGGGCCCCTCGCCCGGCGGACCGTCCGC
>NZ_MKJY01000526.1 GCF_001942465.1 Actinomadura sp. CNU-125 | reverse complement strand
GTGTATTGCTTGGGCTCAACCGGTCGTCGCAACACCGGCTTCGTGGACCGATAGTAGATGCTCGTTCAGGGCCTCGGCGGGTGTCTTCCATCCGAGTGTCTTGCGGGGCCTGGAGTTGAGGGCGTGAGCAACGGCCGCGAGTTCTTGTTCGTCCCATCTCGATAGGTCTGTGCCTTTGGGGAAGTATTGGCGGAGCAGGCCGTTTGTGTTCTCGTTCGTTCCTCGCTGCCAGGGGCTGTGCGGATCGGCGAAGTAGACGGCCAGGCCGGTGTCGACGCGGAGTTGGGTGTGCTGGGCCAGTTCCTTGCCGCGATCCCAGGTCAGCGAGCGGCACAGGTACTCGGGCAGAGTGCTGATCGTGGCGGCGATCGCATCCTTCACGGCCTCGGCGCCGCGACCGGCCAGAGCCGGACCGTTCTTCACCGGCGGCTGGATTCCGTAGCCGTCCATCCGCGGCAGGTGCAGCAGGATGGTGAACCGTGTCGTGCGTTCCACCAGCGTGCCGATCGCGGACCGGCCGGTACCGATGATGAGGTCGCCTTCCCAGTGGCCTGGAACAGCGCGGTCCTCGACCTCGGCCGGCCGTTGACCGATCATCACCTCGGGGGTGACGTGCCCACCGGCGCGCTGCCTGGAGCGGGCTCGCGGAACCCTCAGGGCGCGGCCGGTGCGCAGGCAGGCGGCCAGTTCGCGCTTCAGAGCGCCTCGGTCCTGGATGAACAGTGCCTGATAGATGGCCTCGTGAGAGATCCGCATCGTCTCGTCTTCGGGATGGTCGACCTTCAACCGGTTGGCGATCTGCTGCGGGCTCCAGCCCCTCACCCGGCATCGGTCTTGGCGCCGGGGCTTGTTCCGCCCCTTCCACTCCGGCACCCAGGGCCCCGCAGCGATCAACCCGTCCGGGGTGCGGATAGCGCCGGACAACCGGTCCTGGACGTAGTCGCGCAGCTGATCGTTGGCCGCGAGTTTCGCCGTCTTCGGCCGCCTGGCTCGGCGCTCAGCGTGCCACTGCGCCACCGACGCCCGGTACTCCACCGAGTACGTCCGCGTGGACGCGTTGCGCCGAAGCTCCCTGGAAATGGTCGACGGCGAGCGCCCCAGGCGCCGCGCGATCTCCCGCACGCCCACCTGCCGAGCACGCAACAGCGCGATCTCTTCTCGCTCCGCGAACGACAGATAGCGGCCCGACACCGTCGGGGCAAGACACGGTCCCACCCCGCCAGCCCGGCGAAACCAGCGCGTCCCCACCGCCTGCGACACACCGATCTCAATCGCGGCGTCCTCCGAACTCGCCCCCCGCGCGATCGCCCGCCAGAACCGGACACGGTCCTCACGCCACGCGACCGTCGGCCGCCCCGGCGAGGGAATCTGCCCGCGATACAAACGGACAGCCTCCTGACGCTTCCCCAAACCCACCAGCACCATCCCCGGCTACAAGGTGTTGCGACGACCAGTTGAATCCGCC
>NZ_MKJY01000525.1 GCF_001942465.1 Actinomadura sp. CNU-125 | reverse complement strand
GGCGCGCGTCCGCCCGGCGTACCGCAGCGCGGGGTGGAACCGGGGCGCGAAGCAGAAGGTGATGCCGGTCTCCGCGACGACCCGCGCGGTCGCCTCGGGGGACAGGTCGATGGCGACGCCCAGGTGCTCCAGCAGGTCGGCGGAGCCGCACGACGACGACGCGGCCCGGTTGCCGTGCTTGACGACCGTGACGCCCGCCGCCGCGGCGACCACCGCCGCCATCGTGGACACGTTCACCGTGTGGGCGCGGTCGCCGCCCGTCCCGACCAGGTCGGCGATCGGACCGGGCACGTGGATCGGCGTGGCGTTGTCCATCATGCCCTCGGCGAGCCCGGAGACCTCGGCGACGGTCTCGCCCTTGGCGCGCATCGCGACGGCGAAGCCCGCGATCTGCACGTCGGTGGCGTCCCCCGCCATGATCGTGTTCATGGCCCAGGACGTCTCCTCGCTCGTCAGCGATTCGCCGTCGAGCAGCGCGTTCAGCAGTGCGGGCCAGGTCGTGCGCGCGTCCATGTCTCCCCAAGGATGAGGTCGGTCACCGGGGGACGCGCGGGACGGCTTCCCGGCCGGGGCTGCTGGCCGGGGCTCCGCCCCCGCCTCCCCGGCGAGCTGGGCTTACAGGGCCGGAAGGCGGTTCTCGAGGCGCCGGCGCATGAGGCCGGCGAGCGCGTTCGCCAGGGCCATCGGGTCCAGCGGCAGGGCGACCACGGCGTCGGCGCGCGACCAGGTCGCGAGCCAGCCGTCGTCGCGCCGGGCGATGATGGCCAGCACCGGAGGGCAGTCGAAGACCTCGTCCTTGGCCTGGCGGCACACGCCGAGCCCGCCCGCGGGCTGCGCCTCGCCGTCCACGACGAGGACGTCGATGCCGCCCTCGTCGAGCCGCCGCACCACGGCGGGCTGCGTCGCGCACTCGACGAACTCGACCCGCGGCACGTCGGCGGCGGGACGTCGCCCGATCGCCGTCCGGATCTGGGCGCGGGTGTTCGCGTCGTCGCTGTAGACGAGAACCTTCATCGGGCTCTCCGGGGCGGTGCTCATGTCGATGAAGGTTACCCGGTCCGCGCCGCGCGCACGAGATCCAGGGCGGGTTTTCGGCGGTCGGGCGGGCATCCGGCGGGTCGGCGGGCGGGTCGTCGGGCGGTCTTCGGGAACACGCCCGGGAACTCTAGGAGGGGGGTCATGCGTCACTCACGGGATGGGGGCGCAATAATGCTGCCCGTGACAGCATCCGCGATAGAGACAACACCTCACGCACGGGCGAACCGTCCCAATCTGGTCAGCGTGGGGACGATCGTTTGGCTGTCGTCCGAGCTGATGTTCTTCGCGGCGCTGTTCGCGATGTTCTTCACGATCCGCTCCGTGACGATCGGCCAGTCCGGACAAGACGCTTGGCCGGGCGCCCCGCTCGACGTTCCGTACGCGTCGATCAACACCACCATCCTGGTGCTGTCCTCGGTGACGTGCCAGATGGGC
>NZ_MKJY01000524.1 GCF_001942465.1 Actinomadura sp. CNU-125 | reverse complement strand
TCCCGCCCGTGCCCGCCCGCGACGGCGCCCGCCCGCCGGCCGACCGCGCCGCCGCCCTGTTCGCCCGCACCGGCGACATGATCCCGTGCCCGCGTTCGACGGTCCTGTTCGCGTACTTCGCGCAATGGTTCACCGACGGGTTCCTGCGCAGCGAGATCGCCGAGCCCCGCGACCCGCGGCGCACCACCTCCAACCACCACGTCGACCTGAACCCGCTGTACGGCCTGGACGCCGCGGCGACCGCCGCCGTCCGGGCCTTCGACGGCGGCCTGCTCAAGAGCCAGACGATCAACGGCGGCGAGTTCCCCCCGTACCTCTGCGAGAACGGCAAGATCAAGTCGGAGTTCGCCGGGCTGGAGGTCGTCCGGTTCGAGATGCTGCCGGACGACCGCCGCGACCGGCTCTTCGCCCTCGCGGGCGACCGCGGCAACACCCAGGTCGGCTTCACCATGCTCACCGTCCTGTTCCTCCGCGAGCACAACCGGGTGGCCCGCCTCCTCGCCGAGCACAACCCCCGCTGGGACGACGAGCGCCTCTTCCAGACGGCCCGCAACATCGTCATCGTCCAGGTCGTCAAGCTGGTGATCGAGGAGTACATCAACCACATCACCCCCTACCACTTCCGCTTCCTGCTCGACCCGGGGCTCACGACCCGCCTCGCGGGGGCGCCGTGGCAGCGGGAGAACTGGGCGTCGGTCGAGTTCAACCTCGTCTACCGCTGGCACAGCCTCATCCCGTCCGGCCTCGTCGTCGGCGGGTCCGAACTGCCCGTCCCGGCCACCCTCTTCGCCCCGCACCTGCTTCCCGAGGCCGGGCTCGGACGGCTCTTCGAGGAGGCCTCCGAGCAGCGCGCCGGACGCATCGGCCTGTTCAACACCGACCCGAGCCTGCACGCGGTCGAGGTGTCCAGCATCACCGACTCCCGGACGCTCGAACTGGCCACCTACAACGACTACCGCGCCCACTGCGGCTTCCCCCGCGCCCGCGGGTTCGAGCACGTCTCCGGCGACCCGCGGGTGAGCGGCGCCCTGCGCGAGCTGTACGGGAGCGTCGACGACCTCGACCTGTACGTCGGGCTCTTCGCCGAGGAGCCGAGCTCCGCGCGGGCGATCCTCCCGCCGCTCCTCACGAAGATCATCGCGATCGACGCGTTCTCGCAGGCGCTGACCAACCCCCTGCTCGCGCCGCGGGTCCTCACCCCCGAGACGTTCACCCCGCTCGGCATGCGGATCATCGGCGCGACCCGGACACTCTCCGACATCCTGCACCGCAACGTCCCCGAAGACCCCCGGCCCCGGTTCGTGAGCATGACCCGGCGCGGCGCCCGCTGACGGAGGACGCGTGAGCACCGAACCGACCCCGGACCCCGCCGCCGAACTGCGCCGGGCCGCCCGCGAACTCGCGGAGACCGCCGTCGCCGTCCGCGCGGCGTCCGCGCACGCCACCGCCGCCCATCACCGGCGGCGTCCTCGCCGCCG
>NZ_MKJY01000523.1 GCF_001942465.1 Actinomadura sp. CNU-125 | reverse complement strand
TGCAGGCGGTGCAGGAGCTGAAGCCCTCTTCGCGGGCCTCGGCGTAGGTGAGTTCCTCGGTTTCGCGGCCGGCGAGCTGGCGGCACGTGTCCAAGTGGTAGCGCTTGCGGCCGCGGACGACGAACACCAGTGCGTCGTCGGGCACGTCGACCGGCTGGGCCGGGATCTCGACGGCGTCGTCGAGCGGTTCCGGCGGTGTCCCGGCGGGACGGGCGCCGGTGGCCGGGGCGGGCGCGGGCTGCTTGGCACGCTTGTCCCGCTTGGATTTGCGCTTCTTGGCGGGCGCCGAGGAGGCGCCCGGGCCGAACAGTTCCTTGCGACGCAGGAACACCCCGATGGCCAGGCACAGCGCGGAGACGATGCTGACGCCGATGGAGATGTAGATCACCACCAGCGCGTCCAGGCCGAAGACCTGGGCGCTGTCGCCGTTGCCCGCGACGATTCCCGCGACGAGCAGGGCGATGGCCGCCACCACGAGCACGCCACTCAGGATGATCACAGGGTCTCTCCCCCTCGCTCAGACCGCTCGGCTCCCGGACCGCCCGAACGGCCCGGTGGTCGACCCGCCGGGGCGCCGCCGGGATGGCGACGGTGCCATCCTCGGCGCGGCGGACGGAACGACCCTATCGCCTGCGATGCCCGCGTCAGCGCCTCTCGTGCGGCGGGTTGTCGCCGCCGGAGTGGAAGGCGCCGGTCGCCGAGTGCTGGACCTGCTGCGGGCCGTGCTCGGCCGGTGCCGGGAAACCGGCGGGGGCCGCGCCGTTGCGGTTCTCACCCTGCGGGACGGCGTTCTGCGGGCCGGTCTGCGGGCCGGAGTTCTGCGGTTGCGGAGCGCCCGGGACGGCCGCGAACGCGCCGGTCTCGGTGCTGCCGGCTTCGAGGTCGCGCAGCTGGCCCTCCAGGTACACCTTCAGGCGGCTGCGGTACTCGCGCTCGAACGCGCGCAGGTTGTCGACCTCGCGCTCGAGCTCCTCGCGCTGCTGCACGAGGGAGCCCATGACCTGGCGGTGCCGCTCCTGGGCGTCGCGGTCGAGGGCCTCGGCGCGGGACCGGGCCTCGCTGACGATCTGGTCGGCCTGCCGGCGGGCCTTTCCGAGGATCTCCTCGGCCTCGCGGCGGGCGCGGCCGAGCGTCTCGTCGGCCTCGCGGCGGGCGTCGGCGATCGCCTGGTCGGCGGTCTGCTGCGCGAGCGCCAGCACGCGGGCGGCGGTGTCCATGTTGTCCTCGCCGCCGGACTGGGCGGCGGCCATCCCAAGACCGCCGAGGGCGGGCTCCGGCTCGGGCTGCTGCTGCACCGGCTGAACCTGCTGTACCGGCTGCGGCTCGGGCCGGGGCGGCTCGGGGATCTTCTGGATCTCCGGCTTCGGCTCCACGATGGGAGCCGCCATGGCGGGAACCTTGCCGCGAAGGCACTCGGCCAGCTTGGCCCGCAGTTCCTCGTTCTCTTGGATGAGGCGGTCGAGCTCGCTCTCGACCTCGTCGAGGAAGGCGTCC
>NZ_MKJY01000522.1 GCF_001942465.1 Actinomadura sp. CNU-125 | reverse complement strand
GACGAAGAGCGCGACTACATGTACGCCGAGTACGCGAAAGACCCGCGCATGAAGGCGAACATCGGCATCCGCCGCCGACTCGCTCCCCTCGTCGACAACGACCGCAACCAGCTCGAACTGTTCACCGCACTCCTCCTCTCCCTGCCCGGTTCGCCCGTCCTGTACTACGGCGACGAGATCGGCATGGGCGACAACATCTGGCTCGGCGACCGCGACGCCGTCCGCACCCCGATGCAGTGGACGCCCGACCGGAACGCGGGGTTCTCCAAGTGCGACCCGGCGCGGCTCTACCTGCCGGTGATCATGGACCCGATCTACGGCTACCAGGCCGTCAACGTCGAGGCGTTCGCGGACAACTCCGGGTCGCTGCTGCACTGGACGCGCAAGATGATCGAGATCCGGCAGCGGCACCCGGTGTTCGGCGTCGGCACGTACGTCGAGCTGTCCGCGTCGAACCCGTCCGTCCTGGCCTACACCCGGGAGATCGGCAACGGGGACGTCAACCAGTGGGGCGGCATGGACACCGTCCTGTGCGTGAACAACCTGTCGCGCTTCCCGCAGCCGGTCGAGTTGGACCTGCGGCGGTTCCATGGCTCCACCCCCATCGAGTGCATGGGCGGCGTGCGGTTCCCGGCCGTCGGCGAGCTGCCGTACCTGCTGACCCTGCCGGGCCACGGCTTCTACTGGTTCCTGCTCTCCCCGCCGCCCGACGCGACCGAATCCGGCGAAGAGGTGATCTGACCGTGGCGCCGCCCGACCGCTCGCTCGTCCGGCTCCTGGCGGAGTGGCTGCCCCGGCAGCGGTGGTTCGGCGGCAAGCACCGCCCGATCGACGGGCTGTCGATCGGCACCGCCACCGTGCTGCGGCCGGGCGACCCCGGCCTGCACCACCTCGTCCTGGACGTCGGGCAGGACGGCGTCACCGACCGCTACCAGGTGCTCCTCGGCGTCCGCCGCGACCTGCCGGAGCGGCTGCGGCCGGGCGAGATCGGACGGGTCCGGGCGGCGGGCGGCGACGCGGAGCACATCTACGACGCGGCCTGCGACCCGGAGCTGACCGGCCCGCTGCTCGCGCACATGGCCGCGCAGGACGACGTCGGGCCCGTCCGTTTCCGGCACTCGCCCGGCGCCGCGATCCGCACCGGCCTCGCGGCGGCGCCGAGCCCGGCCGAGCAGAGCAACACCTCGCTGATCTTCGGGGACGCCTACATCTGCAAGCTGTTCCGGCGGCTGGCGCCCGGCGTGAACCCCGATCTGGAGATCAACCTCGCGCTGTCCCGGCAGGGCTGCGGGCACGTCCCCGCCGTGCACGGCTGGATGGAGCTGGAACCGGGCCCCGGCGACGGCGGCGAACCGGCGACGCTCGCGCTGCTGTCGGAGTACCTGCGGACCGGGACCGACGGCTGGCAGCTCGCGCTCACCAGCGTCCGCGACTGGTTCGCGCAGCCCGCGCCCGCGCCGACCGCGCCGCCGCCGAGCCCGGGGCCGGGCCGGGG
>NZ_MKJY01000521.1 GCF_001942465.1 Actinomadura sp. CNU-125 | reverse complement strand
CGGCCGCCGCGCCGCACTCGCGCCCGGCCATGACCGGCACGGTCGTCCTGCTCGCCACCGAGGGCGCCGCCGCGAACCCGCGCCTCCCCGGCCCCGCGGCGCCCTGACCCCCGGGACAGATCTCCGGAACCCGTGCGAAATCAGGGGGGACAGGCGTTCTACGCGTCGGTAACATGCCACTACTCGCGGGTAAGGACAGCGCCGCGAGGCACCGACTCCGTGCGGAGGTGACCGATGCAGCCCACCCCGGCACCCGTGACCAGCCGCCTCATCCACCGCCTCGACGAGATCACCGCCGAAGTCGCCGGTGACATCACCGCGCGCGTCCCCGTCTACGCGCACCTGCCCGACAAGGTCGTCACCCGGGCGCTGCGCGACGCCCTCGTGATCTACGCGGGCGCGCACGGCAAACCGGCCGCGCTCGACTGGTTCCGCCGCCTCGGCGCCCGCTCCGCCCGCGCCGGGCAGGACGTCCGCCAACTGGAGTCCGCGCTGCGCATGGGCGCCCGCGTCCTCGTCCGCGAGATGGCGGGCGCCGCCGCGTGCCTCTACCCGCCCAACGACGAGTTCGTCGCCGTCATGGAACGTGCCTTCACCGGCGAGGCCGAAATCATCGACGCCGCCCTGACGGCCCACCACATCGCCCACGCCGCCGACGGGCGCCCCTGAGCGGGGGCGTTCATTCCCCGAAGTGGTGTACCGCGCGTTCGTTCGGGACGCAGTGGGTCATCTTCAGGCCGCCGATGTCGCGCGGGCCGTTCTTGCCCAGGTTGCCCAGGCGCCGCCGGTCCTCGTCGGTCAGCGTCTGGCCCGGCAGGGGTTCCAGGTGCGCGACCGCGTCGGGGCCGATGCCGAGGCGCTCGCCGACGCGCAGGCCCAGGTCGTCCTCGACGAGCAGGAAGTGCCAGACCATCCGCTCCTGCACCGGCCGCTCGCACTGGGACAGCTGCCCGACGAACGTGTCGACGAGCGCGTCGCGCTCCCAGTCCTCCATGAGCAGGTAGCGCTGCCCGGCCTGCACGTAGTCGTTCGTCCGCGCGATGCGCTTGCGCGTCACCCGGCCGCGGATCTCCGGCCCCTCGTCGTCCGAGGTCGGGTACTGCGCCTCCCGCAGGCCCCCGGTGATGGACGGCTCGTAGTTCACGTGCGGGTTCGCGCCGCCGTCGTCCACGTAGTAGGCCATCTGGCCGTCCCGCTGGTTCGTCCGGACGGTCGCGCCCTTCGCGCGGTTGACGGGCAGCTGGAGGTAGTTCGGCCCCACGCGGAAGCGCTGCGTGTCGCTGTAGGAGAACGTCCGGCCGACCAGCATCTTGTCGTCGGAGAAGTCGAGCCCGTCCACCAGGACGCCCGTCCCGAACGAGATCTGCTCGTTCTCCGCGAAGTTGTTCCCGACGTTCTCGTTCAGCACCATCCGGCCCACCGGACGCGGCGGGAACTCGTTCTCCGGCCACACCTTCGTGTCGTCGAGGGGATCGAAGTCGAGCTCCGGATGGTCGGTGTCGTCCATCATCTGCACGACGAGTTCCCACTCGGGGTGGTCGCCCCGGTCGATCGCCTCGCGCAGGTCCTTGGTCGCGTGCCCCAGGTCGTGCGCCTGCACGGCGGCGGCGTCCGCCTCCGTCATGCTGCGGACGCCCTGCTTCGGGAGCCAGTGGTACTTGACCAGCTTCGTTTCCCCGGCCTGGTTCACCCACTTGTAGGTGTTGACGCCGAATCCCTGCATGTGCCGGTAGTCGGACGGGATCCCGCGCGGGCTGAACACGTTGACGAGCATGTGCATCGTCTCGGGCGTCTGCGACATGAAGTCGAAGATGCGGTTCGGTTCCTGCCGGAACGTCACCGGGTCGGGCTTCAGCGAGTGGATGACGTCGGGGAACTTGATGGCGTCCCGGATGAAGAACACCGCCAGGTTGTTACCGACGAGGTCCCAGTTGCCGTCCTCGGTGTAGAACTTCACGGCGAAGCCGCGCGGGTCGCGCGCGGTCTCGGCCGAGTCGCGTCCGCCGATGACCGTCGAGAACCGGATCGCCAGCGGCGTCCGCTTGCCCGCCTCCTGGAACAGCTTCGCGCGGGTGAAGTTCGCGATCGGCTCGTCGCCCCACTTCCCGTACGCCTCGAAGTACCCGAACGCGGTCGCGCCCCGCGCGTGCACGACCCGTTCCGGGACCCGCTCCCGGTCGAAGTGGCTGATCTTCTCCAGGAACTGGTAGTTCTCCAGCGTCGCCGGTCCCCGCGACCCGACCGTCCGCTGGTTCTGGTTGTCGTAGACCGGGTGGCCCTGCCGGTTCGTCAGCACCGCGCGCTCGTCCCCCGGCTGCGATCCCCTGCTCGAAACGTCGGTCACGACGTCCGTCTCCTCTCGCTCCGCGACATGCCTCCCGGCGCCCCTACCCGGGGGGCGCACAGGAGAAAGTCATGCACGATGCGGATTGGGTAAACGTCAGCGCGCGACGGCCCGGCGGTAGCCCTCGTCGGTGCCGAGCAGGTCGCGGTGCGTGCCCTCCGCCGTGACGGCGCCGTCGGCCAGGACGAGGACGCGGTCGGCGGCGTCGAGCAGCGCCGGGCTGGCGGAGATCACGACGGTGGTGCGGCCCCGGCGCAGTTCGGCGACGTTGCGCGCGATGAGCTGTTCGGTGACGGCGTCGACGGCGGTCGTCGGGTCGTGCAGGACGAGCACGTCGGCGTCGGCCGCGAGCGCGCGGGCCAGCGACAGCCGCTGCCGCTGCCCGCCGGACAGGTTCGCGCCGCGGTCGCGGACGGCGTAGTCGAGCCCTTCCGGGTGCAGTGCGACGACGTCGGTGAGCATGGACGCCTCGACCGCCGCCTCGACGGCCGCCTCGACCGCCCGTCCGGTGCCGGCGGGGTCGATGTTCGAGCGGAGGGTGCCCGCGAAGATCTCCCCGTCGGACGGGTTGACCAGCATGTGCGCGCGGAGCGCCTCGATCGACAGGTCGGCCGCGTCGTGCCCGCCGACCCGCACCGTTCCCGCGTATTCGCCGGGCGGGACGTTCCCGGCCAGGACGGACGCGAGGTCGGCGGCCGCGCGCGTCCGGTAGGCGGCGATCGCCACGAACTCCCCGGCCGAAACCTGGAACTTCAGCTCGTCCAGGGACCCGTACCGGACGCCGTCGACCTCCAGGCCGCCGTGCGCGTCCGGGCGTTCGGTCCCGGGGGTGCGGACCGGCGGCGCGGCGAGCACCAGCGCCATCCGGTCGGCGGACGCGCGCGCCGTCATGACGTACTTCGGCATCTCGGAGAACTGTTTGAGGGGTTCCATGACGAACTGGGCCAGCCCGACCGCCATGACGAGTTCGCCGATGCTGATCCGGCCCTGGAACGCGAGGTGCCCCGCCATGAGGGTCACGGCGGCGGCGAGGACCGCGTTGAGGGCCATGGCCGCGCCCGCGTAGGCGCCGTTCACCTTCGCGACGCCGACGGCCTGGCGCCGCGCGTCGTCGCTGACCGTCCGGAAGGACCCGTACGCCGCGTGGTTGCCGCCGAAGCCGCGCAGCGGCCGCAGGCCGATGATCAGGTCGGCGACCTTCGCGCCCGCCCGCGCCACCCGGGCCTGCTGCTCGCGGGTCGCGGTCCCGATGCGCCGGGACAGCACGCTCAGGATCGTCAGGATCGCGACGGTCCCGACGATCACCAGCAGCCCGAGCCGGACGCTGGCCATGCCCAGCGCGACCGCCGCGATCAGCACCGCGACGAGCGAGCTGATCAGCAGCGGCACCACCTCGACGATGTCGGCGGTCTGGTCGGCGTCCTCGGTGGCGATGGTCAGCACCTCGCCGGACTTGAGGTCGACGTCCCGCGCCACCGGCTGCAGCCCGCACGCCGCGACGTCCACCCGCCAGCGGTGCGCCTCGGTCGTGTTGGCCTTCTGCAGGATGCGCATCCCGAACCGCCACGAGAACGACACGACGGCGGTGATCACTGCCAGCGCGGCGATCGACAGGGCCAGCGTGTCGAGGCCGCGGTCGCGCAGCGCGTGCTCGACGATCAGGCCGAGCGCGATGGGGAACGCCGTCTCGCCCGCCTGGTACATGCCCATGAGGACGGTGCCGCCGGTCATGGCGCGGGCGTTGCGGCGCAGCGTGGTCCGCAGGATCGCCGAACCCGTGCGCGGCCGCCCGTCGTCCGGAGTCGAAGTCGTCGTCATAGCGGCGGCGCCCCCTCTCGCCACGCCTGCCACAGGCGCGCGTACCGGCCGTCCAGGGCCACCAGCTCCTCGTGCGTGCCCTGCTCGACGACGCGGCCCGCCTCCAGCACGGCGATGCGGTCGGCCGCCATCGCCTGCGTCAGCCGGTGCGCGACGAACAGTGTGGTGCGGCCCCGGCAGGCCGCCAGGACGGCACGTTCCAGTTCGGCGGCGCCCTGGCTGCCGGCCTCCGCGGTCGACTCGTCGAGGACCACGACCGGCGTCCGGCCCAGCACCAGCCGCGCCAGCGCGACCTGCGTGGTCTTGGTGGCGTCCAGGCGATCGCCGCCCTCGCCGACCAGGGTGCCGAGCCCCGCTCGGGCAGCGCGTCGGCCCACCCGTCGGCGCGACGGTGCGCAGCGCGTCCATCAGCTCGGCGTCGTCGCGTCCGGCGCGGCCAGCCGCAGGTCGTCGCGGAGCGAGCCGGAGAACACGTGCGTCTCCTGCGTCACGATGCCCACCAGGGCGCGCGCCGCGGCCTCGTCGAGGTCGGCGAGGTCGGCGCCGCCGATGCGCACCCGTCCGGTGCTCGGGGTGCCGATGCCCGCGATCAGCGCGGCCAGGGTCGTCTTGCCCGCGCCCGTCGCGCCCACCAGCGCGAGCGAGCCGCCGGACGGGATCGTCAGATCGACGTCGCGCAGGACCGGCGTGCCGGTGCCCGGATAGGCGAACGTCAAGCCTTCGACCGTCACCGAGCGGGCCGGGCCGTCCTCGCGGTCCGCCGCCGCCACGGCGGTGTCGCCCACGAGGCGTTCCTCCGCGGACTCCCCCAGTACCCCGACGAGCCGGGTCAGGCTCGCGCCCGACTTCTGCGCCTCGTCGAAGGTGAACAGGATCGCGCCCAGCGGGTTGAACAGGCGGTGGAACAGCAGCGGGGCCGCCGCCACGTCGCCCAGGCTTGCCGAGCCGGACTCCAGCAGCGCGTACCCCACCACGATGATCAGGGTCAGCCCGATGAACTCGGCGCGGTTGCCCCGCCCGACGAACCGTCCGAAGAACCGGAACACCTCGATGCCGAGGTCGCGCACCCGCCACGACTCGGCGTCGACCTTCTCCTGGAAGGCGGCTTCGAGCCGGTACGCGCGGGGCGGGGCGGCCCGCCGGGACGCGGGCGGTCCGGGCGCCGGGGGTTCTGCGGATGCGGGGCGGGGGCGGGTTGGGGGCTGGGGCCCGGGTTTTAGATTCGGTTCCAGGGGCCGGTGACTGCGAACGTCGTGCCCGGGTCGTAGACGTTGACGAACATGGTGCGTCCGTCCGGGGCGAAGGTCACGCCCGCGAACTCGCCCCACTCGGGGCCGGCGTCGCCGCCGATGTCCTGCCGGTTGCGCGCCATCGGGTAGACGGTCCGGCGGCGCGTCACGCCGAACACGTGCTGCGCGCCGTCGCCGTCCTCGCAGATCATCAGCCCGCCCTGCGGCGCCGTGCAGATGTTGTCGGGCGAGTCGCCGGGCGTCCGGACGTCCGTGCCGGGGCCGAAGACGATCACGAGCGTGAGGCGCCCGCTGCGCGGCTCGTACGACCACACCTGCCCGAAATGGTCGGCGGAGGCGCCTTCGTCCGTCCGGGCGTAGCTCGACGTGAAATGGACGCGGTCGCCGCTCCAGTAGCAGCCTTCGAGCTTCTGCGCGTGGGTGATGCCGCCCTTGCCGAAGTCCTGGAACCGGACGGGCGTCTCGCGTGCGAGCGGGTCGGGCACCTCGACCCATTCGACGCGGTCGAACACCGTGCCGGGCTCCTGCACGACCGAGAGGTCCGGAACGTCCGGGACGCGCAGCGCCTCCAGTCGTCCCCCGGCGCGCAGGCTCCCGAAACCGCCGCGCGGATCTTTCGGGAGGAACCGGTAGAACAGCCCGAACGGCCGGTTGAAGGCGTCCTCGGTCTCGTAGAGGGTCCCGTCGCGCGGGTCGACCGCGACCGCCTCGTGCTGGAACCGGCCGAGCGCGGTCAGCGGCTCGGGCGCGGTCCGGCCGTGCTGGTAGGGGTCGACCTCGAACACGAACCCGTGGTCCTTGGTGTAGCCGTTGTCCCCCGCCTTGTCCTCGGTCTCCTCACAGGTCAGCCAGCTGCGCCACGGGGTCGGGCCGCCCGCGCAGTTGACGGCCGTCCCGGCGATCGCGACGCGCTCCTCCCGCACCCGGTACGCCCCGTCCACTTCCACGAGGGTGCAGCCGCCGAGCCCCTCGGGGTCGTAGGTCAGGCCGTTCACGACGGGCACGCGGTGCGCGGCGTCCGGACGGTTCTCGTGGTTGCGGACGAGCCGGACGGCGCCGTCCCGCGCGGGGAACGCCGCCATGCCGTCGAAGTGGCTCGGCAGCGGGCCCTCCCCCGACCGCAGCGGCTCGCCCTCGCGCGACACGACCGTGTACCGGAAGCCGCGCGGCAGGTCGAGCAGGCCGTCCGGGTCGGGCACGAGCGGCCCGTATCCGGTGTCGCGCGCGGGGCCGACGACGGCGCGCGCGCCGCTCCCGGACGGATCGCCGCCGAACAGGTGGTCCACGGCTCCGATGACCGCGATGCCCGCCCCGAACGTGCCCGTTCCCGCGAGAACCTCCCGACGCGTCACTGCCATGTCCATGTCCCTCGTTTTCGGGAACGTTCCGATGTCCCCGGTCCGTCATAGATTGCGTGATCCCACGGTGGTGATCACCTCTTCACGTTGTCGCCACCGCACCGACCATGAAACGGGAACGATGACGGATTCACCCCGCGTTCCGGACGCACCGGCGAGCGACGTTCCGGCCCTGCTGCTGGACCCGCCGTGGACCCGCGCCCGGACGCCCGGCCCCGCGGAACCGATCGTCCTGAAGGGCCTGAAGCGGCCGAAGACACCGGCCGTCGAGTCGTGGCCGCCCGGAGTGCGCGAGGCGTTCGCGGACGTGTCCGACACCTGGCGGAGGAACGAGGTCCCCCTCCCGGACGCCCCGGACTGGGAGTCGATCGCAGCGTACTTCCGCGGCGGCGCCGCCCTGAAGGAGGCGCGCGGAGGGCAGCGGAGCGCCCGGTACCGCTGGCTCGTCCTGGACGGACCGGACGACCTGGCCCGCGAACTCCTCGCCGACGAGCGGTACTTCGACGACTGGTCCGGCTGGGTGTACGTCACGCCTCTCAAACGGTTCGCGGCGCGGCGCGGGCTCGCCGCCCACCGGCTGATCCTGCACGCCGCCAAGGAGCATCTGTCGTGCGCGGCGGCGCTCGTCCCGTTCGTGGACGACGCCACCGCCCAGTTCATGATCAAGTGCTTCGGGAAGCACGGCGAGGACGACGCCGCGCGCGTGGGCGGCCTGGCACGGCCCGGCCGCCGCGCGTTCGTCGTCCCGGAGGCGCTGCGCAAGCCCGGCCCCAAGCGGGACCAGGCCGAACGGGCCATCGCGGTCATCGCCCGCGAGCACGGCGGCGGGTGCGTCGTCGAGGCGGCGCGGCAGTACGGGGAGCGGGCCGTGGCGGCGATGGAGGCGCTCGGCCTCGATCCCCTCGACCGGTACCCCGACCCGCTGCCCGAACCGGACGAGGAGTTCGTCCGCGCGGATCTCCCGCAGGTGCTGCTGCGCGGCCGGACGGCGGCGCTGCCGGTCTCCGCGACCCGGAACCTCGTCACGATGCTGCGGATCTCGTCGGTCAAGGACCCGTACGCCGGCTGCGAGCCCGTCTTCGAGCACCTCGACCCCGGCTCGCTCGCCGAACTCGCGTGGGCGCTGTACCTGAAGGAGGGGTACGTCCCGAAGACGTGGGCCTCGCCCGGCGTCCGGTACGGGCTGCGGCGGCTCGGCGACGCGCGGACGGCGGCGCGGCTCGCGACCGTGATGGGCCGCTGGAGCAGGGAGCGGGTCTGGTCGGGCGGGCTGTCGGCATTGGACGTGCTGACCGCGATCGACTCCCCCGACACGCTCCGCCACCTCGACCGGCTCGCGCGGAAGGCGGCCGACGCCAAGCGGATGCGGACGCACGCGCAGGCGCGGCTGAACGCCGTCGCCCGCGAGCGCGGCATCACGCGCGAGCAGCTCACCGACCGGCTCGTCCCGGACCTCGGCCTGGACGCCGACGGCGCGATGACGCTCGACTACGGGCCGCGCCGCTTCCGCGTCGGGTTCGACGAGCACCTCAAACCGTACGTCCGGGATGAGAGCGGCAAGCTCCGCAAAACACTCCCGAAGCCGGGCGCGAAGGACGACGACGCCCTCGCACCGGTCGCGTACCGGCGGTTCGCCGACCTCAAGAAGGAAGTGCGGACCATCGCCGCCGACCAGATCAAACGCCTCGAACAGGCGATGGTCTCCGGGCGTTCGTGGGCGCCCGGCGAGTTCCGCGAGGTGCTCGCCGAGCAGCCGCTGCTGCGGCACATCGTCCGCCGCCTCGTCTGGTCCGCCGGGCCGGACTCGTTCCGCGTGGCCGAGGACGGCACGTTCGCCGACGTCCGCGACGACGCGTTCGTCCCGCCCGACGGCGCCGCGATCACGCTCCCGCACCCGCTCCTGCTCAAGGACCGCGACGCCTGGGCCGCGGTGTTCGCCGACTACGAGATCCTGCAGCCGTTCCCCCAGCTCGGACGGGTGGTGCACGAGCCCGCGCCCGGCGAGCGCGCGGCGTCGCGGCTGCCCCGCTTCGAGGGCGCGTCCGTCCCGAACGGGCCGATCTTCGGGCTCGTCCGCGCGGGCTGGAAGCTCGGCGAGAAGGAGGTCGGCGGCTTCCAGCGGCACGTGTCGCTCGAACTCGGCGAAGACCGGTACCTCGTCGTCCACATCGAGCCCGGCATCCGCGTCCTCACGCCCGACGACGCCCCCGTGCAGGAGATCGACCGGGTGGAGCTGAGCACGAGGAGCCACGGCGCGGGCGGTCTCACGTTCGACGGACTCGGGCCCGTCCTGACGTCGGAGGTCCTGGCCACGCTGGCGAAACTGACCGGGACGGACCCGGCGGCGTGAGCGACGGCGACCCGATCCCCGACGCCGCCGCGAGCGCCCTGCCGCCCTTGCTCGCCGCCCCGCCCTGGACGCGTCCGGCCCCCAGGGCGGAACCGGTCGTCCTCGCGGATACGGCGGCCCCGGCGGCACCGGCCGTCGAGTCGTGGCCGCCCGGGTACCGGCAGGCGTGGTCGATGACCCCGGAGATCGCCCTGTACGCTCTCCTCCCGGTACCGCCCGGCGACACCGACTGGGCCGAGGTCGCCGGACGGCTGCGCGGCGGCACGGCCGACGGCCGGATGTACTACTGGCTGGTGATGCGGGGCCCGGACGAGCTCGCCCGCGAGCTGCTCGCGGACGAGCGGTACTTCGACGGCTGGTACGAGGCGGCGCCCGACGCCCCGCTCATGCTCATCGCCGCCCGGCACGGCCTCGCGGCGCTCCCGCTGCTGCTGCACGCCGCCGGACGGCACGGGTGCGCGACGCCCCTCGTCCCCTTCCTGGACGCCGCGACCGCCCGGATCATGATCGAGGTCCTGGACGACCCCGGCCGCGCCGACCACGCACGCGCGTGGTTGCAGTGGCACGGCCGGGCCGCCGCACCGTTCGTCGTCCCGGAGGCGCTGCGCGCGCCGGACCCGCGCGGGAGCGCGCCGAGCGGGCGCTCGCGCTCATCGTGCGGGAGCACGGCGCCGAATGCGCCGTCGAGGCCGCACGGCAGTACGGGGAGGGGGCCGCCGCGGCGGTACGCGCGCTCGCCCTCGACCCCGTCGAGCGGTATCCCGATCCGCTGCCCGAGGTCGACGCGGAGTTCGTCCGGGACTCGCTGCCGCGGGTGCTGCTGCGGGACGGGACGGCGGCGCTGCCGGTCTCCGCGACCCGGAACCTCGTCACGATGCTGCGGATCTCCACGATCGACGACCCGTACGGGGGCTGCGAGCCGGTCTTCGAGCACCTCGACCCCGGCTCGCTCGCCGAACTCGCCTGGGCGCTCTACGTGAACCGGGACGTTCCGGACGACCGGTGGGCCGGGCCCGACGTCCAGTACGCGCTGCGGCGGCTCGGCGACGCCGGGACGGCCGCGCGGCTCGCCCGCGAGATGGAGCGCTGGGAGTCGTCGTTCGTCCGGTCGCACGAAGGACACGAGGCCGTCGCGGTGCTAGCCGACATGCGGGCCGGCATGGGACCCGACGACGCGCCGCGCCTGCTGGACCGGCTCGCGCGCACGGCCGCCTCCGACGAGATGCGCGACTACGCGCAGGCCCGGCTGCACCTGGTCGCCATCATGCGCGGACTGACGTCCGAACAGCTCTCCGACCGGCTCGTCCCCGCGGACGCCACCGACCCGCGCGTCCTCGCCGACCGGATCGAACGCCTCGAACAGGCGATGCTCGCCGGACGGACGTGGACGGCGGCCGAGTTCCGCGCGGTGCTCGCCGAACATCCGCTGCTGCGGCCGGTCGTCCGCCGCCTCGTCTGGTCGGCCGGCCCGGCGTCGTTCCGCGTCGCCGAGGACGGCACGTTCGCCGACGTCCGCGGCGTCCCGTTCGTCCTGCCGGACGACGCCCGCGTCGCCCTCCCGCACCCGATCCGCCTCGACGACGCCGAGGCGTGGGCGGAGGTCTTCGCGGACGATGCCGTCCCGCAGCCGTTCGAGCAGCTCGCCCGTCCCGTCCACGTCCTGACCGACGCCGAGTTCGACTCGACATCGCTGCACCGGTTCCTCGGCGTGCGCGTCCCGACGAGCCGGATCGTCGACATGACCGCGCGCGGCTGGAGCCTTCCGGAACCGCCGCACCGGATGGTCCACCGGCGCCGGATGCAGTTCACCACGTCCGACGGCCATGACGTGTGGGTCACGTTCATGCCCGGCATCCACATCCGGGAACCCGACCGGTACGCCGACCAGGAGATCGGGGCCGTCAGGCTGCTCCCCCGCCTTCAGCAGGCCCACTGGAGCGACGTGGACCCGGTCGCCGTGTCCGAACTCCTCGCCGAGCTGGCGGAACTGACCGGCTCGCCCCCTCAACCATGAAACAGGAGACATGACTAAAACCCCCCGCCTCCCCGACGCCCCCGCGAGCGCGCTCCCGCCCCTGCTCGTCGACCCGCCCTGGACGCGCCCGGTCCCCACGGCGGCACCGGTCGTCCTCAAGCTCAAGGCGTCGAAGGAACCGACGATCGTCCGCTGGGCTCCGGGCGTGCGCGAGGAGTGGCTCAAGGGCACCTACGACCTGAAGTACGGGGGCGTGGAGCCGCTGCCGGACGACACCGACTGGGACGCCCTCGCGGAGACGTTCGCGAGCGGCGAGGCCCTGAAGAAGAGCGAACGGGAAACGCGCGGGGCGTTCACCGCGCTCGTCCTGCAGGCACCCCCCGAATACGGCGAGAAGCTCCTCGCGGACGAACGGTACTGGGACGTCTACCGCGCCTACGGCACGCACCACCTCTACCAGGCCGCCGCCGCACGCCACGAACTCGCCGCCTACGGCTTCGTCCTGCACCGCGCGAAGAGCGACCGGCTGATCTACGGCATCGAACCGTACCTGGACGCCAAGGTCGCCCAGCTCATGGTCAAGCACTTCGGCGTCTACCCGAACGCGGACCGGGCGGAAGCCTGGTACCGGCTGCACGGGGCCGACGCCGCGCGGCTGACCGTCCCGTCCGCGCTGCGCAAGCCCGGCCCCACCCGCGACCGCGCCGAGCAGGCGCTCCGCCTCGTCGCCCAGGTGCACGGGCACGGCACGGTCGTCGAAGCGGCCCGGCACCACGGGGACGAGGCCGCCGCCGCGATCTCCGCGCTGCGCACCGACCCGCTCGACCTCTACCCCGACCCGCTCCCGAACGTCCCCGCGGAACTCGCGCCCGAGCGACTGCCGCAGGTCCTGCTGCGCGGGCGGGAACACGCGCTGCCCGCGTCCGCGACCCGGCACTTCATCACGCTGCTCGCCATCGCGCACGTGCAGCCGTCCTATCCCGGGGTGCAGCCGGTCGTCGACGCGCTCGACCCCGGCTCGCTGGCCGAGTTCGCCCGCGAGCTCTTCGTCGCCGACCGGTCCCCGAAGAGCTGGGCGTCCCCGGCCGTCCAGTACGCGCTGCTGCGGTTCGGCGACGACGGCGCCGCCGACCTGATCGCCCCGATCGCCAAGCGCTGGGACAACTGGGACACCTGGAACCGGGGCGGGACGAACGTGCTGAGCCTGTTCACCCGGCTCGGGACGCCCACCGCGCTGCGGCACCTGCACATGCTCGCCGAGAAGGCCGCCGACCAGAAGCGCCTCCGGCCGTTCGCGAAGTCGGCGCTGCAGCGCATCGCGGACGAGCGCGGCTACACCACCGAGCAGCTGGCGGACCGGCTCGTCCCGCCCCTCGGCCTCGACGCCGAAGGCACGATGACGCTCGACTACGGCCGCCGCAGCTTCCGCGTCGGATTCGACGAACACCTCAAACCGTTCGTCACCGACGAAGAGGGCAAAACCCGAAAGACCCTTCCGAAGCCGGGCGTCAAGGACGACCCGGAGCTCGCACCCGCGTCCTACCAGCGGTTCGGCACCCTCAAGAAGGAAGTACGGGCGGTCGCCACCGACCAGATGAAGCGGCTCGAACGCGCGATGGTCGCCGGACGGTCGTGGACACCCGACGAGTTCCGCACCATCTTCGCCGAACACCCGCTCCTCCGCCACGTCGTCCGCCGTCTCGTCTGGTCCGCCGACTCGACCGCGTTCCGCGTCGCCGAAGACGGCACGTTCGCCGACGTCCACGACGACGCGTTCGTCCTGCCCGACGACGCACGCGTCACCCTCCCGCATCCCATCCGCCTCGACCTCGCACCCTGGACGGAGGTGTTCGCCGACTACGAGATCCTGCAGCCCTTCGAACAGCTCGCCCGCCCCGTCCACACCCTGACCGACGCCGAACGGACGGCGACCGAACTCACGCGATTCAGCGGCAAGGCCGTCCACTTCGGCCGGATCACGGGCATGACCTCGCGCGGCTGGGAACTCGGCGACAAGGAGGACGGCGGCTTCCGCCGCCAGGTCATGCACATGACCGGGGACGGCCGCCACGTGATGGTCTTCTTCAGCCCCGGCATCCGGGTGTACTCGCCGGAGGAACTCCCCGACCAGGAGATCCGCGACGTCTTCGTGCTGCCCGGCCGCTACTCGGGCAAGCCGATCCCGCTCGGCGACCTCGACCCCGCCGTCGCGTCCGAACTCATCAACGACCTGACCCGCCTGACGGCCTGACGCTCCACGGCGCCGGTTCCCGCGAACCGCGCCCGTCAGCCGACCGGATTCGCGGACGAATCGAGCCGTCAACGCGGCCAGCGGCTCATCCGGGTGGATGGTCGGCCCCCAAGGCACGACGATGAGCCCGCCCGGCCGCGTCTGCTCGACCCACGCGTAGGGGACGGTGTGCGCCGCCGCCGTGGCCAGCACACGATCGAACGGCGCGCGCCGGCACACCGGCCTCCCCATCCCCGGTGATCACGACCAGTCCGGACGCCCCGCCGCACGCAACGCCGCCCTAGCGTGCTCGGCGACCTCCGCGTCGATCTCGACCGAAACCACTTCGGCCCCCCAACTCGGCCAGGCACGCGGCGTTGTATCCGGTCCCCGTGCCGATCTCCAGGACGCGCATGCCGGGTGTGAGACGAAGGACAGGCGCCGATCAACGGGCGGAAGCCCCGCGAACCCGCTCACTGTTGCCCGGTCCCGTTACAGGTACCGCACGTGATCTTCTGCTCCTTGTTGTCCAGGTTCACCTTCACCCATCCCTTGCCACCGCACGCTTGCTTCTTTCCGTGCTTGCCCATCCCTGCTCCTGGCCTTGACCTTCTACGACCCGGCTTCCATGGACGCGACGACGAACCAGACTTCGGTGCCGCGCGTGGACCGGCGGCTGAAGCCCCAGCGCACGGCGAGTTCGTCGAGCAGCGCGACACCGCGCCCGCCCGCCGAACCCGTCCCGACCCGTTGCAGGCACGGCGCCCCGTCGGCCCCGTCGTCGATGACCGCGACGCGTGCCCAGCGGATCGTCCAGCGCACGTTCACGAGGAACGAGCCGCCCGGACGTCCGCTGCGTGAGTGCTCGACGGCGTTCGTGCCGATCTCGGACGTGAGCAGGACGGCGTCCGCCCGTCCCGGGTGCTCGCCGAGCACCTCGCGGACGAACCGCCGCGCCGCCGACACCTCAACGGCGAGCCCCGGTAGGCGAATCTCCTTCTGCTGGACGCTCACCGCGCCACCGCCCGAACGACCGTGTCCGCCGCAAGCGGGTCGTTCACGAGCACCCATCCGCCCGAGTAGACGAACGCCCACGTGTCGTGCTGCGGAACGGGGACGCACGCCACGTGCCGGACGCACTTGGCATGTGCGCGCAGGATGCCCGCCCCGTCCACGTCCAGGACCTCCGCCGTGATCCCCCGCGCGTTGAGCTGCCCGGCAAGCCAGGCCAGCAGCACCCCGCGCCGCTCCCGCACCGTCTCCGGCGGTCCGTTCATCAGATTCCCACCCCTCACCCGCTCCGTAGCCGTATGGTGACACTGTGCACAGGCAACAACCTTGATCACAATCAGTTCCGAAACAAATTGTTGGAGACGAGATGCCGTACCGCCCCACCGTCCGAGGCCGCCGCGTCGCCCGTGAGCTGAAGAACCTCCGCCTCGCCGCAGGCATGACCGGCGAGACGGTCGTCACCGAACTCGGCTGGGACACCGCCAAGCTCAGCCGTATGGAGAACGGCCGGATGCGCATCACGTCCGGCGAGGTGATGGAGCTACTGGAGATCTACGGCGTCACGGGCGATAAGCGCACCGAGCTCGTCAAACTCGCCCGCGAGGCCCGCCAAAGGGGCTGGTGGCACAACTATGAGGACGTACTCAAGACCGGCTTCAGCGACTACTTGGCCTTTGAAGCGGAAGCCACCTGTTATCGCACCTACCAAGTCCAACTGATCCCGGGCATCCTTCAGACCCCTGACTATGCCCGTGCGGTTTTCCGTGGCTCGCGGCCACGCAGTCCCGAGGAGATCGAACGGGCCCTAGAGTCCCGCCTTGCACGCCAGGAGCGGCTGACAACCTCCGAGCGACCTCTTCACGCACACGTCATCATCGACGAAGGTACTCTGCATCGACTCGTTGGCGGCACTGTCGTCATGCGCGCGCAGTTGGAGCATCTGCTGACAATGGCCGATCTGGCCAACGTCTCCCTCCAAGTCCTCCCCAACGCGACCGGCGTTCATCCCGCCGTTGACGGCCCCTTCACGCTCTTCGCTTTCGAGGGCTACCCGGACGTCCTCTACATGGAGCACCTCATGGGCTGCGCCTACTTGGAGAAAGTGACCGAGACGAAGCAGGCTAGTCTGATATTTGACCATCTACTCTCATCCGCCTTGAATACCAGCGATTCGAAGCGGTTGATCCGCCAGGTGGCCAGCGGCTTGCCTTAGGCTCGAAGGGACGTGCATGGGAGTGATCGTGCTCGATTTCACCTACACCGCTTGGCGTAAAAGCAGCTACAGCGGCAACGGCGACTGCATCGAGGTCGGCATTGCCGCATGGCGGAAGAGCAGCTACAGCGGTAGTGGGGGCCAGTGCGTCGAGACGGTCGCGCCGGACGACACCATCGGCATCCGAGACTCCAAGGCCCCGAACGGGGGCGTGATCGTGCTCGGACGGCGGGAGTGGGCGCGGCTCGTCGGCGTCCTCAAGACCACCGGAGACGCGTGACGTCCCGTTGATCGCCGACCGGTCGTCCCGCGTGACGGCCGGTCGACAACAACTTCCGCAGAAGAACCGGAGAGCCGGTCACGTGGACCTGAGGACATTGCAGGACATCTCCGCCATTGCCGATCCGATCGAGCGGGCACGGGCGATCAGCCGCGCCATGACCGAACAGCAGGGCCTGACCGAGGAGGCGGCCCGGATCCGGCGCGGCGCCATCGCCGAGGCGCGTGAGGGCGGCAATAACCTGGAAGAAATCGCCAAGGCGCTCGGTGTCACGCCCGGCCGCGTTTCGCAGATGCGCAAGGGGCCGGCCGCCAAGGCGCCCGCCGCTCCGGTCAGCCAGGGGCCGCGCGTGATCGTGCAGCGCGCGTTGCCGACCGACCCGGCCACACGCGGCTCGGCGTCGCTGTTCCTCACCGAAGCCGAGCGGCAGGGCATCACGCCTGGCCGACGGATGCTCTACATCGGCACCGAGCCCGCGAGCGAGCACGTCGCCGCTTGCCTGCACGTCGCCCTTGGGGACGACATACTGGCGCGCCGCAAAATGATGACGGCCAACGAGGTGCCGGTCCGCATCGCCACGAGTTACTTCCGCGCCGACCTCTTCGACGGCACCCGGATCGCCGAGCCGGAGTTCGTCAAGCCGTCCTTGCAGGCCGCGATCGTCGCCTTGGGCTATACCTTCGGGCATGCCGAGGAGACGCTCACTGCCCGTCCGGCAACCAGGTTCGAGGCCGACACGCTCGAACTCGAACCCGGCGAATGGGTCGTCCAGGTGTTGCGGGCGTCGTATTCGGCCGAGGGGACGCCGGTCCACACGTTGGAGACGATCTGCTCGGCGACCCGCCACATCTTCCCGATCGGGCAAGTCGGAGGGCTCGATGAGTTCTGACGTGCCGGGCATCTCGCACCGTGCCCGCGACTTACCGACCACCGCGCGGCCGTGAACCGGGCGGCGCGGGCCTTGTACTTGAGCAGCCTCTTCGCGGCCATTGGCGCGGTCCTGCTCTAACTGTACGCGTCGATGGAATACGCGGGTTTCCTCGAACCGAGCGAAGCGTGCGTCGCGGACGGGCCCGATGCCGGTGCGATGCCTGCGGTCTCCTACAACCGCGGCTTCCCGTTCAGTCTCGTGTGCGTCGACGAGCGCGGACTGCCGCCGAGACCGTCCCGGTCTGGGTGAACCCGGCGCTCGTCGTGCTGCCGGGGTTCGGCCTCACGGCGTTCTGGACGGCTTCGGCCGTCCGCCTCCGCGCGCGCGCCGTACCTGAACGCTCGTCCTCAGGTTCGGCGGGCGTGGGAGGCGAGGCGGTCGGCGAGGGCGAGGACTCGGTCGCGTAGTTCGTCGGGGCGGTCGATGACGAACGGACGGTCGAGCGCCGCGAGCACTGCGGGCAGCCAGTCGAGGCGTTCGGCCCGCAGTTCGACGCGCAGCCAGCGTTCGGCCTCCGGATCCGGTTCGGCGGTGGTTTCTTCGACGGTCGCGACACTGGCGGGGAGGCGGGCGCGGATCTGTTCGACCGTCCCGTGGATCCGCATGGTCACCTCGTGCCGGTAGGGCGCCGTGGCGAAGCCCGACAGGACGCGACGGGCCGGGTCCGGCGCGTCCGGTGCGGCGAACGAGCCGGGCAGGGTCCTGGCGTCTTCGAGACGGTCGAGGCGGAAGGTGCGGTCCGCGCCGACGGCGGGGTCTTCGCCGGTGACGTACCAGCGGCCCGCGTGGTTGACGATCCCGTGGGGGTGCAGCGTGCGGTCGGTGCGGCGGCCGGCGCGGTCGGTGTACCTGATCGAGACGGGACGGCGGTGGCGCACCGCGTCGGAGATCGTGAGCAGGGTCCCGGCGGGCGGGGCGGACCCGCCGGACGGCTTCGTGAACGCGAGGGATTCCGGGAGCGCGTCCAGCCTGCGGGCGAGCCGTTCGGGGAGCACCCGCCGGATCTTCGCCGCGGCGGTCTCGCTCGCGGCGTCCCCCGCGGGCCCGGTGATCAGCCCGAGCAGGACGGCGAGCGCTTCGTCGTCGTCGAGCATCAGCGGCGGCAGGCGGTAGCCGCGGGCGAGGCGGTAGCCGCCGTAGCGGCCGCGCACCGACTCGACGGGGATACCGAGGTCGGTCAGGTGGTCGACGTACCGCCGGACGGTGCGTCCGTCGACGCCGAGCCGGTCGGCGAGCTCGGTCATGGTCCGGGTGCCGCCCGACTGCAGCAGTTCCAGGAGGGTGAGGACGCGGCCGGTGGGTCGGGACATGCCTTCGAGGTTACGTCCGATAGTGGACCGATTCTGTCCAGTATCCGACGTAGCGTGCGGGCGTCACGAACCTAGGAGGAACGCCATGGACTTCGTATCGATCCGCGTCATCACCGGCGACGTCGCTCGGCTCGTCGAGTTCTACGAGACGGTCACGGAGATGCGGGCGGCGTGGGCCACCGAGGACTTCGCCGAGATCCGGACGCCCGCCGCCACGCTTGCGATCGCCGGTACCCGTACCGTCCCGCTGTTCGCCCCGGGCTCCGCCCGTCCGGCCGACAACCACAGCGTGATCGTCGAGTTCCGGGTCGACGACGTGGACCGGGTCTACGAGAAGCTCACGGGGTCCGTCATCGATTTCGTCAACGAGCCCACCACGATGCCGTGGGGCAACCGGTCGCTGCTGTTCCGCGACCCCGACGGCAACCTCGTCAACTTCTTCACACCGGCCACCGGCTGACCGCTCCCTGCCCGGCTTGTGGGCGTATTGGAGTCTCGATGACTGTGCACTCGTTCGGTCGTTGTTTTTGCGGGGACGAGATGTCGGGTTCTTCGCCCGAAGTTCGGCAGGTGACGGTCGCGACAATGGGCGGGTTTCCTTCGCAGGAGCTTTTCGCCCATCGCGCGTGTCTCGTCAGGGTGGTCTCCCCGGAGGTTCCGCTCGGCGAGGTGCTCGACGAAGCCCATGATCCCCAGCGGCGGTGACATCCCCGCAATATCGCGACGGGGTCGAACGAACTCCCTACGGATGGCTCAGGACGTTGATCACGCGGCCGTTGGGGTCGCGGACGAAGAAGCGGCGGACGCCCCACTCCTCGTTCTGCAGGGGATGGACGATCTCCGCGCCGGTCTCTCGCATCGCCGCGTAGGCCGCGTCGACGTCGTCCACCTCGACGCTCATGTCGGGCACGACCGGCGCGGTCCGGTCGTGGGTCATGAAGGTGACCTGGGCGGTCGGGTTGGACGGCGAGGCGAGCGTCATCACCCAGCCGTGGTTCATGACCTCCTCGAAGCCGAGGCGGCCGTAGAAGTCGCGGCTCTCCTCCATGGCCTCCGAGTGGAAGTCGGGCATGGCGCGGCGGATGGACATGGCGGCTCCGGGCGGCGAGGTGAACGACCCGTCCAGCGTTCCACAGGTCGCTCAGGCGCCGTCGACGAGCCGGTTCTCCCACGCCCAGGTGACGATGCCGACCCGGTTCCGCACCCCCAGTTTGGCCTGGATGCCCGACAGGTGGCTTTTGACGGTGCTGAGCGAGATGAACAGCTCCGCGGCGATCTCCTGGTTGGTCCGTCCGCGCGCCAGGGCCCGGACGACCTGGAGTTCGCGGTCGGACAGGGCCGGGAGACGGGCGGGACGGGCCGGTGCGGGCGCGTCCGTCAGGTGCCGCAGCAAGCGGACGGTGACCGAGGGCGAGACCAGCGCCTCGCCGTTGTCGGCGGCGCGGACCGCCTCGACGAGCAGGGCGGGCCCGGCGTCCTTGAGGACGAACCCGGCCGCGCCGCCGCGCAGCGCCCCGTACACGTACTCGTCGAGGTCGAAGGTGGTGACGACGACGACCCGGAGCGGGTCGGGCACGCGGGGGCCGGCGAGCGCGCGGGTCACCTCGATGCCGTCGAGGCGGGGCATCCGGATGTCCACGAGGCACACGTCCGGGCGCAGCCGCCGGGCCATGGCGACCGCTTCGGCCCCGTCGGCGGCCTCCCCGACCACGCTGATGTCCGGCTGGTCCTCAAGGATCAGCCGGAGCCCGCGGCGGATCATCGCCTGGTCGTCGGCGATCAGGACGGAGATGGTCATCGGGGCTCTCCGGCGGGCAGGGTCGCCCGGACGGACCAGCCGCCGCCGGGCCGCGGCCCGGCGTGCAGGGTGCCGCCGAGCGTCTCGACGCGTTCGCGCATGCCGATCAGGCCGTAGCCGCCGCGGTGCCGGGACGGCGCCGCCGGGGCGTCGTCGGCGACCTCGACGGTGACGTCCCGGTCGTCGCGCCCGACGGTGACCTCGACGGAACGCGCCTTGGGCGCGTGCCGCAGGACGTTCGTGAGCGCCTCCTGGACGACGCGGTGCACGGTCGTCGTCACCTCCGGCGGCCACCCGGTGTCGCCGTCCGGCATGTCCAGCCGCACCATGGGGCCCTGCCTGCGGAAACGCTCCACCAGGGTGCCGAGCCGCTCGGGTCCCGGGGAGGCGGGCGGGGCGTCGCCGGTGTCGCGCAGCAGCCCGACGACCCGCCGCATCGCGGCCAGCGCGTCGGTGCCCGCGGTCTCCATCTCGGCGAGGTACGCGCCCACCTGTTCGGGGTCGCGCCGCGCGACCACCTGGGCGCCCTGCGCCTGAAGCAGCATGCCCGTGATGTGGTGGGCGACGACGTCGTGCAGTTCGCGGGCGAGTTCCAGCCGCTCGTCCCGGCCCACCTGCTCGGCGGTGGCGCGGGCCCGGGCGTCCAGCAGCCGCAGCGACAGCCCGGCCCCGGCGGCGGCCAGCCAGATCGGGCCGTCCAGCGCCGTCACCGCGCCGAGACCGGCGGACGGCCCGGCGGCGAGCTCACCGGCGGCGATCACGACCGGTCCGGCGGCCGTGATCGCCGCGGCCGGGACCGGCGGGAGGGTCCGGAGCGCGGCCGCCGGTGAGCACGGCCAGCCCCAGGGTCATGGCCGGGCTGGGTTCGGCGGGGAGTTCGGGCCCGGCCGCGCGGGTGACGGCGATGGCGGCCGCGGCGAGGCCGACGCCGTGATCGCCGAGCGCAGCGGCCGCCGCGCCCGGCCAGGGCCGCGCCGCACACCGCCGCCGCGAAGACGCCTCCCGGCAGCCAGTACCAGGTGCCCCAGCTCTGCGCGATGGCGACGGCCTGGACGGCGATCGCCGCGAGGAGCACGGCCCCGAGCCCGGCCGCGGAGGCGCCCCGGACCCATCCGTCCGGAACGGTCACGTCGGCCAGGTTACCGACGTGCCGTCCGGACGGGCGGGGGTGAACGCGTGCAGCAGCGCCCCGACGACCAGACCGCCTCCCACCAGGAGCGTTGCCAGGACGGTCGTGGCGGCGGGCCCGGCGAGCCAGGCGAGCGCGACCGCGGCGGCCGTGACGGCCGCGGCGGGCCGCGGGCCACGCGCGGCGTCCGCGCAGCAGCGCGAGCGCGCACAGGACCACGGCGACGGCGGCGGTGTGGATCCAGTAGGCGCCGCCCCAGCTTCCGATCAGCTTGTAGGCGATGAAGGCGATGCCCAGGGCGAACACAGTGCCCAGCCCCGCGTTCATCAGCACGTCCGGTTTCATCATGGCCGTCCCCTTTCAGGCACGTCGGACGCGCCACAGCGCGATGCCGGTGAGGAGCGCGCCGGACAGCAGGTAGAGCCCGGTTTCGGCGAGCTGGAACGACCAGTAGCGGCCGCTCGGGTGGTATTCCAGGTCGACGTGCAGGTCGAGTGCGGCGAGGCACACGGCGGTGTCGCCGAACGTGCCGTCCGCGCCCGTCTTCGGGGGGCTGTCGAGGCATCGGCCGAACGCGGCCGCGTCGACCGTCCGGCCGTCGGTGGTGCGCATCGGGCCGGTCTCGCTGATCCACGCGTCGGGCGCGCCGGGCACCCGCAGGCCGCCGATGACGGGGGCGCCGGTGATGCTGCCGAGGTTCTTGGCCCCGTTGATGGTCTGCGCGGTCATCGGCAGGGTCGCGTGCTCGGACGGCATCAGGTGCGGGCGCACGAGGTTCGGCACCGCGAACTGGACGACGAGGAAGACGACGCCCGTGACGGCCATCGCGGGCAGCGTCCGGCGCACGAACAGGCCGACGGCGGTGCCGAGCGCGACGGCGAGGAAGGCGTAGCCGATCGGGGCGATGTTGCGGGCCCCGAACTCGATGGCGCCGAACCGGTCGGCGGCGACCCGGTCGTAGGGGGATGCCGCCCAGGTGAGCAGGAGGGCGACCAGGCCCGTGAAGATCATCGCGGCGAGGCCGACGAACGCCGTCCTGGCGAGCAGCCAGCGGCGGCGGGTCACGCTCTGGCTCCACACGAGCCGGTGGGTGCCGAGTTCCAGCTCCCGGGCGATCAGCGGCGCGCCCCAGAACGCGCCGAGGACGACGGGGATCAGCCCGAGCCCGGCGGCCAGGAACAGCAGCGTGGTCCGGTAGGCGCCCCGGAACTCGGCCTCGCCCTTCGCGCAGCTCGCGGGGTCGGTGCAGCGCGACCGGTAGGCGTCGTGGGCGTCCCGGATGTCCAGGCCCAGATACAGCAGGTATCCGGCGATCAGGACGAGTCCGGCGGCGCCGACGAGGGCCTGCAGGCGGAACTTCCGCCAGTTCAGCCAGATCATCGCGCTCCGCCTCCGGCCGGGACGGCGGGCCGGTGCGCCCGCGACATGTAGGCGAGGACGAGGTCTTCGAGCGTGACGGGCTCGGCCGGGAACGGCGGTCGCGACGGCGGGCGCGACGCCGGACGGTCGTCGCGCACGAGCGTGCCGCCGGGTTCGGTCCGGACGACCTCGACACCGGCGGGCAGCCGGTCGAGTCCGCCGGGCGGCACGGCCAGCCGGTAATGGGCGGCCAGCAGGTCCGAGACCTCGCCCGCGACCTGGATCCGCGCGTCGCACAGCACGACGAGGTGGTCGCAGACCTGCTCGATGTCGCCGAGCAGGTGCGACGACAGGACGGCGCTCGCGCCGAGTTCGGCGACGAACTCCATCAGGTTCTCGAGGAATCCCTGGCGCGCCAGCGGGTCCAGGGCGGCGGCCGGCTCGTCGAAGACCAGCAGTTCGGGACGTTTCGCGGCGGCGATCGTCAGGGCCAGTTGGGCGCGCTGGCCGCCCGACAGCCGTCCGGCCTTCTGGTCGGGGTTCAGCCCGACCTGCGCGATCCGCCGCTCGGCCAGGGCCTGGTCCCACGACGGGTTCAGGCGCGTCCCCAGGCGCAGGTGGTCGGCCACGCTGAACGACGGGTAGACGGGGGTGTTCTGCGCCACGAACCCGACCCGGGCCAGGTGCGCGGCGCCCGCCGCCGGGGGCGACCCGAGCACCCGCAGGGAACCCGACGTCGGCTCCAGCAGGCCGCAGGCCAGGTTCAGCAGCGTCGATTTGCCCGCACCGTTCGGGCCCACCAGGCCCACGACGCGTCCGGACGGGACGCGCAGATCGACTCCGCTCAGCGCCTCCCGGCGCCCGTATCTCTTCGTCAGTCCCTCGGCGTGCAGCATCGGGACCGGGCTCTCATGCGACATGACGGCATCGTCCGCCGCGGCACCGCCCCGGAGCACCGGCCCAACGGACGGTTCGCGCCGTCGGCGGTCGTACTTTCGGCCGGTTCGCCGCCGGGCGCGGCGGCGGTCAGCCCTCGGCCGCGAGGGTGACGCCGAGGCCGATGAACACGCCGCCGGTCGCGGCGTCGAGGCGGCGGCGCACGGCGGCGCTGCGGCGCAGTCGGCCGCCGATGCGTCCGGCGAGGACGCCGACCGTGCCGTCGGCGAGGAACTCCAGGGCGATCAGGACGCGCCGAGGTCGGCGGCCTGCAGCCAGACGGGCCCGGCGGCGGGGTCGATGAACTGCGGGAGGAAGGCGACCATGAAGGTGAAGGTCTGCGGGTTGGCCATGGACGACACGATCCCGTTGAGGAACGCGCGGCGGCCCGGCATCGCGGTACCGGCGGGATCGTCGGCCGGTCCCTCCCCGCGTTTCCGGATCATCTGGACGCCCAGGTGGACGAGGTACGCGGCTCCGGCGATCCGGATGGCGGTGAACGCGACCGGCAACGCCGTCAGCAGCGCGGCGAGCCCGGCGGTCGCGGCGACGATGTAGAGCGCGTCGCCCGTGATGACGCCGACCGTCGCCAGCAGGCCCGCGCGGGCGCCGCCCCGCATCCCGCACCCGAGCACGAACAGCATGTCGGGGCCCGGGGTGACGAGCGCGACGATCGTGGTCACCGTGAACACGGCCAGCAGATGCGGGTCGATCGGCATCCGTAGATCTTCGCATTCCGGACCATCGCCCCGCCCTCGCGGCCAGGCCCGGCGGCTTGGCAAAAAATCGACTCTCGGGGACGAAATGTCAAGCTCGGGTCATAACATGACAATCAGTGGGCGATGGACGCACATGGTTCCGTCGGTCGGAGAGCCCCCGGTGCACCCCCGATACGCCCCCTGACCTGTGAGGAGCCACCCGAGTGGACCGCGTCGCAAGCCTCGCGGGCCCCGGCGGGGTCGACGCCGTCGAGGCCCCCGGGCCGGTGGACCGCCACCGGCTGGGCGAGGCCGCCGTCGGCACGCTGAACGCCAACTGGACGGGCGCCGCCACGCTCCCGTCCCGCACGCAGTACCCGCACCAGTGGAGCTGGGACTCGGCGTTCATCGCGATCGGGCTGGCCCGGGTCGACCAGGACCGCGCGCAGCGCGAACTGCGCTGCCTCCTGCGCGCCCAATGGGACACCGGACGGCTGCCGCACATCGTCTACGGCGACGCGGGCGGCGACGCGTACTTCCCCGGGCCCGGTTTCTGGGACAGCCGCGGCGTCCCGGACGCGCCCGCGGTGTGCACGTCCGGCATCGTGCAGCCGCCCGTCCACGCCCGCGCCGCGCTGACGATCTGCACCCGGGCCGCCGACCGGGGCGCCGCACGGCGGTTCCTCGCCGAGGTGTATCCGAAGCTCGCCGCGCAGCACCGGTACCTGATCGAACGGCGCGACCTGGACGGCGGCGGGCTCGCGGCGATCGTCCATCCGTGGGAGTCCGGGACGGACAACAGCCCCGCGTGGGATCCGTTCCTCGCCGGGGTCGGCGGGGCGCGCGCCGCGTTCGTCCGCCGGGACATGGACCATGTCGCGGCCGACGAGCGGCCCGGCGACGCCGACTACGCGGCGTACATCGCGCTCGCCGAGAGCTACCGCGACCTCGGGTACGACGACCTGAAGCTCCTGGACAAGCACGCGTTCACGGTCGAGGACCCGCTGTTCAACGCGATCCTGCTGGACGGCGAGCTGTGCCTGGCCGAGATCGCCCGCCGGGTCGGCCGCGATCCGGAGCCGCACTACCTGGCCGCCCGCGCCGTCCACCGGGGGCTGCTGGCGCGGCTGTGGGACGACGAGCGGGGCACGTTCGTCGCGCGGGACGTGCGCACCGGCGTCCGCGGGACCGCGGCGACGATCTCCGGGTTCGCGCCGCTGCTCGACCCGTGGCTGCCCGCCGCGGTCCGCGACCGGCTGCTCGATCTGCTGCTGTCGCCCGCGTTCATGGGCGGCTGCCCGCACCCCGTGCCAACGTACGACCTGCGCGAACCCGGGTTCGAGCGGCGCCGGTACTGGCGGGGCCCCACGTGGGTGAACACCAACTGGCTGCTGTGGGTCGGCGCCCTGCGCGCCGGACGGTCCGACATCGCGCGGACGATCTCCGGTTCGACCCTCGCCCTGCTTGACCGCTCGGGCTTCCGGGAGTACTTCGACCCGGTGGACGGCAGCGGGCGGGGCGCGCACGACTTCAGCTGGTCCGCGGCGCTCGCCCTCGACATGCTCGCCGCGGACGGCGACACCGGCGACGACACCACCGCGGTGCCGCTGCCGACCGGCTGACCGGCTGACCGTTCACCCGAACGGGCCGTCGGCGGCGAAGGCCGCGGCCCGGAAGCGTTCGCCGATGCGGCGGTGCGCCGCGGCGTCCGGGTGCAGGTCGTCGGGGAGGGGCAGTTCGGCGAAGTCGGACTCCCCGTAGAGGTCGCGGCCGTCGAGGTGGTGCAGGTTCGGGTCGTCGGCCGCTCGCCGCTCGACGATGCGGGCCAGTTCGTCCCGGACGACGTTCAGGGTCAGCTTGCCCTGCGCGCGGTCGGCGGGGTCGCCGGTCGCGCGGAAGCGCAGCCGTCCGGCGGCGAGGCCGGTGGCGTCCATGGCGGTGGGGCCGGGGACGTCCTCGTGGATGGGGCAGTAGATGGGCGACACGACCAGCAGCGGCGCCGCCGGGTGGCCGTCGCGGACGGTGTCGAGGAAGCCGTGCACGGCCGGGGTGAAGGCGCGCAGCCGCATCGCGTCGGCGTTGACCAGGTTGATGCCGATCTTGACGCTGATCAGGTCGGCGGGGGTGTCGCGCATGGTGCGCGCGGTGAACGGGTCGAGCTGGGCGCTGCCGCCCAGGCCCAGGTTGACCAGTTCCACCCCGGCGCCGGTGGCGGCGAGCGCGGGCCAGGTGGCGGTGGGCGTCGCGGCGTTGCTGCCGTGGCTGATCGAGCTGCCGTGGTGCAGCCAGACCCGGCGGCCGCGGGCGGGCGCGGGCTCGACGGGCGCGTCGGTGCGCAGCGCGACCAGCTCGGTCGTCTCGTTGTGCGGCAGCCAGATCTCGACGTCCTTGTCGCCGCCGGGCAGGCCGGCGAAGCGGAGCGTGCCGGGCTCGCCGGGGCGGTGCTCGGCCGTCCCGGTCGCCATGTCGATGACGAGGGTGTCGCCGCAGTTCAGGACGGCCGAGTCGTGCAGGCGCCCGTCGACGAGCAGCTCGTACACGCCGTCCGGGCGGGGCGGGGCGCCCGGGTACGACCGTTTCGTGGGGATCGCGTCCAGTTCGACGGCGGTGGCGCGGGTGCGGAAGGCGAGCCGGACGCCCGAGGGCTGGGACTCGGCCATGGCGAGCTGCCCGTCGGGGTACTGCGCACGCGCCCATGCGGGCAGCCGGTGCGGCAGCACGCCCCGCGCGGTGCGCTCCAGGTCGAGGGCACCGCGCAGGACGTCGGCGGTGATGGGGGTGGTCGTCCAGGTCTGCATGATCGCTTGCTTCCCCTGTTGCGAATACCTTTTTGCTACAGCCTAAGGGGTGTAGGCAAATCAGCCGAGGGTCACGGCGAGCAGGGCCACCGCCGAGCCCGCGAAGACGATCGTGTGGCGGATGTTCTGCAGGTTCGGCATCACCCAGCGGGGGAATGCGCCTTCGGCCGCGCCGAGCAGGGCCGGGACGTCGATGCGCAGCAGCGCCGGGTCGCCCTTGCGCACGAACGCGGCCCGCACCGACTTGGCGGCGGTGAGCTGGCTGTAGAGGATCACGGCGTTGCCGAGCAGGACGAGCGACGAGAAGACCCAGGTGAGCGGGCGGCCCCAGTCGTGCCCGGCGAGGTTGAGGGACGCGGCGGCGACCATGACCGCCGCGATGGCGACGGGCGCGGCCGTCTCGTGCCCGCTCGCGTCGAACTTGAGCCCGTTCTCCTCAAGGACGGTCGCGGGGACGTCCTGACGTGCGAGTTCGGCCTCGGCGGCCGCCTTCGCGGCGGGGCCGTAGCGGTGCCGGACCAGCGGGATGCTCACGAAGGCGACGGCGACGAGCAGTTGCAGGACGGCGGCGAGCGTCGGCATGGGGGTTCCTCTCGAAGGCTCTTGAACTAAGTGCAAGAGCACTGTAGGCACCGACTTGAACTAAGTGCAAGAGGTTTCTTGAACTAAGTTCAGGCGCGCCCTATCGTGTGGTCATGCCGCGCGACAGCCTCACCCGCGAACAGATCGTCCGGACCGCCGTCGAACTGCTCGACGAGGAGGGCCTCGACGGCCTGAACATGCGCAACCTCGGCAAACGCCTCAACGCGGCCGCGACCGCCGTGTACTGGCACGTCAAGAACAAGGACGACCTGCTGCTGCTGGCCGGCGACCGGGTGTGGGACGAGATCGAGTTCGCCGACCCGGACGCGCTCGGCTGGCGGGACGCGGCGACGGCGCTGGCCGTCGGCCTGCACGCCATGTTCGAGCGGCATCCCTGGCTCGTCCAGGCGTTCGGGTCGCACCTGTTCTACGGCGAGGGCAAGGCCCGGTACGACGACCACTGCCTCGCCGTCTACGAGTCGGGCGGCTTCACCGGCGCGCAGGCCGACCGCGCGGCGGCGGCCGTGTTCACGTACGTGCTGGGCAACGTCCTCGGCGCCTCCGCCACGGTTTCGCTGACCATGCGGCTCACCCGGGGCGGCAAGGACGCCGAGGCCGTCATGCGAGACACGATGGAGAAGGCGGCCGAGGTCGCGGCGCGGTTCCCGCGGCTGCGCGCCCGGCTGGACGCGCCCGCGGCGGCCGACTACGCGGGCGCGCCCGAGGAGACGTTCGAGTACGGGCTCCGCGCGCTGCTCAACGGGATCGAGGCCGAACGCGCGGGCGTCCCGTCCTGATCACTGCGGGCGGCCGTAGGCGCGGACCGCCAGGGGGCAGAACACCAGGAACAGGGCGGCGCACCAGATCAGCGTGGTGGTGACCGTGCCGCCGACCGGAGTCCCGTTGAGGAGGGCGCGGCAGGCGTCCATGACGTGGGTGACCGGGTTGACGCCGGCCCACGCGCTCAGCCAGCCCGGGAGGTCCCCGGTCGGGGTGGCGAGGCTGGTGCCGAGCTGGAGGGGCAGGAAGGTGATGAAGCTGAACGCCAGGACGGCCCCGGCGTCCTTGACCAGCACGCCGAACAGCACGGTCACCCAGCTCAGGCAGAAGCCGAACAGGACGGCCAGGCCCGCGGCGGCGAACGCGGCGGCGATGCCGCCCCCGGTGCGGAAACCCAGCGCGACGCCGAGGACGAACAGGACGGCGACGGCGAACACGTACCGGACGAAGTCGGCCAGAACGGACCCGAGGAGGGGCGCGAGGCGGCTGATCGGCATGCTGCGGAACCGGTCGGTCACGCCGTTCTTGAGGTCGAGGTTGATGTTCGTGCCGGTGGAGACCAGCCCGGCCAGCGCCGCGCCCATGACGACGATGCCGGGGAAGAGGTACTGCAGGTAGTCGCCCGTGGAACCCGCGACCGGCCGTCCGAACAGGTAGAGGAACAGGACCAGGAACAGCGCGGGCGACACGATGCCGTTGACGACGGGGCCCGGGTTGCGTTTCGTCTTGGCCAGGCTCCGGCGGGCGAGGATCAGGCTGTGCCGGACGGTGCGCGTCATCGTGCCGCCTTCGCGGAGTCGTCGGTCAGGGCGTGGAACACCTCGTCGAGGCTGGGCAGCCGCAGGGACAGTTCGGCGACGCCGATGCGCTCCTCGCGGAACCGCGCGGTCGTCTCGAAGAGGGCGTCGGCGCCGGTCACCGGGACGGCCAGTTCGGTGCGGGCGGCGAGTTCGGGGGCGCGCCCGGCGACCGCGGCGAGGATCGCCGCCGCCCGTCCGGCGTCGGCGGGATCGTCGAGCCGGACGGCGATCGTGTGCCCGCCGATCCGCCGCTTCAGCTCGGCGGGCGGCCCGGCGGCCACGACCCGTCCGGCGTCGATGACCGTGATCGTGTCGGCGAGCGCGTCGGCCTCCTCCAGGTACTGGGTGGTCAGCAGGACGGTGACGCCGTCGGCCGCGAGGTCCCGGATGAGCTGCCATAGTTCGTCCCGTTTGCCGGGGTCGAGTCCGGCGGACGGCTCGTCGAGGAACACGACCTCGGGACGTCCGACGAGGCTCGCCGCCAGGTCGAGGCGGCGGCGCATCCCGCCCGAGTACCCGGCGACGGGACGGTCCGCGGCCTCGTCGAGGCCGAACCGTCCGAGCAGTTCGCCCGCCCGCTCCGCGGCGCGGCGGCGGGGCAGATCGAGGAGCCCCCCGATCATGATCAGGTTCGCTCGTCCGGTCAGCTCCTCGTCGACGCTCGTGTGCTGGCCCGACAGCGCGATCCGCTCCCGGACCCGGGCCGGACTGCGCACCACGTCGAACCCCGCGACGGCGGCGCGCCCGGCGTCCGGCCGCAGCAGCGTCGCGAGGATCCGGATCACGGTCGTCTTCCCAGCGCCGTTGGGCCCGAGCAGGCCCAGCACGCGCCCGCGTCCGGCGGCGAGATCGACGCCGTCGAGCGCCGTCGTCCCGCCGAACCGTCTGACCAGGCCCTCGGTTTCGAAACCGTGCTCGCTCACCACATGCTCCCGACATTCAGATGTTGGCATCATCCGGATGGTGAAAGTATCTTAGGCGGGCCGACGGAGCAAAGGGGGCGGGGCGATGGCCAGGCTCACACGGGCCCAGCAGCAGGAGCGGACGCGGGCGTCCGTACTGGTCGCGGCGCGGGCGGAGTTCGCCGAGCGCGGATACGCCGACGCGAAGATCGACCGGATCGCGGAACGCGCGGAGCTCACCCGGGGGGCGGTCTACTCGAACTTCCCGAGCAAGCGCGCGCTGTACCTGGCCGTCCTGGTCGACTCCCTCGACGACACCGCGACGACCGAGGCGCCGCCCGCCGACGGGCCCGCCGACGCGCTCGGCTCGTTCGCCCGCGGCTGGCTCGAACGGCTGCCGCTCAGCGGCGACTCGCCCGCGGGCGCCGGACTGCGGCTGCTCGCCACCGCCGGACTGTTCGACGACGACCGCGGACGCGCCGCGCTCGCGCAGGTCACGTGGCTGGAGGCGCTCCTGCTCGGGCTCGCGCTGGAGTCGTACGCGCCGCGCGTCCGGCGGGTGCGGCTGGCCGAGCTGGTGCTGACACTGCTCAACGGCTCCGGGCATCTCGCGGGCGCGCGCCCGGTTTCGGCGACCCGTTCGACGTCGCGCGCGCCTGCCGCCACCTGGCCGGACTCGACCTCGCCGACACCTTCGACCCGCCGCACCTGCCCTACGCCGCCCCCGCCGCGGCCGTCCAGGAAACCTGGGAGCCGCCCGGCGAACTGACGGACGAGATCACCGGCCGCCCGACCGGGCTCGACGGCGACGGCATCGTCGAGCGTCCTCGGCGCGGACGGCTGCGGGCGGCGGAGGAGGCCGTCCGCGCCGCCCGGCCCGGCGACCGGGTCACCGTGGCGGTCGTGACCGCCGACCCGGCCGAGATCGGACGGCTCGTCCGGCTCCGCGTCGGCGACCTCACCCGCTGCCTTCGGCGCACGTTCGCACCGGACGCGTGGCCGCGCCTGCGCCTCGTCCTCGACGAGGACGGCACGGCGGCGGCCGCCGCCGGGGTCGCCGAACCGGGCGACGACACCGAGGTCGCGGTACGGGTCCGGGCGGGCGAGATCGTCGCGCGCGCGGACGGCCGCGGCGCGACGCACACCATCGCCACCGACGAAACGCGGGTATGACATGCACATGACAGGCCTCGACCTGCTGGTTCTCCACACCGTGCGCTGCGTTGGCGTCGCGGGGGCCCGCCGCCTCGCCGAGGCGGCGGGGCTCCTCGAACCCGACGTGGAATCCGAACTGATCGACCTCGCGGTGGCGGGCCTCGTCACGCGCGAGCCCGGCGAGTTCGGCGGGTGGGGCCTCACCGGCGCCGGACGGGAGGCGGACGCCGCACGGATCCGCGACGAGCTCGACGCGGCGGGCGTCCGCCCCACCGTGACCAGGGCGTACGGCGAGTTCATGGTGCTCAACCCGGAACTCCTCGACCTCTTCACCGCGTGGCAGTTGCGGCCCGACGACCGCTCCCGCGTGCTGGCGGCCCTCGGGGACTTCCACCTGCGCGCCGACGTCGTCTGCGCCGAACTGGCGGGGGCGCTGTTCCGCTTCCAGCGGTACCGCGACCGGCTCTCCCACGCGCTCGCCCGCGCCCGCGCGGGAGAGCAGGGATACGTGACCGACGACCTCGCCAGCTACCACACCGTGTGGTTCCAGCTGCACGAAGACCTGCTGGTCACGCTGGGCATCCCGCGATGACCTGGATCCGCCCCCTCGCGCCCGGCGTCGACGAGCCCGCGACCGTCCTCGGCGGCAAGGCCCACGGCCTGATCACGCTGCGGCGGCTCGGGCTCCCGGTCCCGCCCGGGTTCGTCATCGGCACCGCCGCGTGCCGCGCCTTCCTGCGCGACGGCCGCCTCCCCGACGGCCTCGACGCCGAACTCGCGGCGGCCGTCGCCGACCTCGAAGCCGCCACGGGCCGCCGCCTCGGCGGCCCGGACCGTCCGCTCGTCCTCGCCGTCCGCTCGGGCGGCGCGGTGTCGATGCCCGGCATGATGGACACGATCCTGAACCTGGGCCTCACGACGGACGCGACGGCGGGCCTGGCCGCCGAAACCGGCGACCCCCGCTTCGCCCACGACTCACGCGACCGCCTCCACAGGACCTTCACCGCGACGGCGACCACGCCCGGCTCACCCGCCGCGACTACGGACGACGGGACGGACGAGCGGGGTGCGCCGCGGGAACGACCGTCCGGCTCCGCCGGGGCGGGGACTTGCCTGCCGCCGAGCTCCCTCGACGCCGCCACCGGGCTAGGAACACGGCCGGACGACGCAACTCGCGGACCTGAGGCACCGGACGACGGGACGGACGAGGGCCGCGCGCCGCGGGAACGAGCGTCCGGCTCCGCCGGGGCGGGTTCGGCGGTGCCGGATGATGCCTGGGGGCAGCTTGTGCTGGCCGTGCGGGGAGTGTTCGCGTCGTGGAACACGCCGCGGGCGCGGACCTATCGGATGATCCGCGGCATTCCGGACGAGTCCGGGACGGCCGTCATCGTGCAGGCGATGGTGTTCGGCAATCGCGACGGGCGCAGCGGCACGGGCGCGCGTTCAGCCGCGATCCGGGGACCGGCGAGCCCGGTCCGTTCGGGGAGGTGCTGTTCGGCGGGCAGGGCGACGACGTCGTGTCGGGACGGGCGAGTCCGCTGCGGTTGGACGCGCTGGCCGAGCGGGAGCCCGAGGTGTGGGCGGCGCTCGTCGACGCCTTGAATCGGGTCGAGGAGTGCTATCGCGACGCGTGCCACGTGGAGTTCACCTTCGAGTCGGGCGCGCTGTGGTTGCTGCAGGTCCGGCCCGGGGGGTTCGCGGGGCGGGCGGCCGTCCGGGTCGCGGTCGAGCTGGTCGAGGAGGGGGTGATCGACCGGCGCGAGGCGGTCGGGCGGGTGTCCCCGGACGACCTGCGGGGGGCGCGCGCGCCGAGGCTCGACGCCCCGGACGTCCTCGCGCGGGGGATCGGCGCCTCTCCGGGCGTCGCGACGGGCCGGGTGGCGACCACCCCCGACGGCGCGGTCCGCATGGCGGCGGACGGGCCGGTCGTCCTCGTTCGTCCGTACACGTCCCCGCTCGACATGCACGGGCTGGCCGCCGCGGCGGGCGTCGTCACGGCGGTCGGCGGGACGACGAGCCACGCCGCGGTCGTCGCGCGCTCGCTGGGCCGACCGGCCGTCGTCGGGGCATCGGACCTCGGTCTCCCGGACGGCGCGCTCATCACGATCGACGGGACGAGCGGCGAGATCGTCGCCGGACGCGCGCGCACGGTCGCGACGTCGGACCCGCACCTCGATCGCCTGCTCGGGTGGGCCGACGCCCTCCGGTGACGTTCGTCAGGCGAGGCGGACGCAGTGCCGGCAGGCCCGCGCGGACGACGCGACCTTCGCGTGCGACACCAGCGTGAGGACGGCGATCGGTGCGGCGAGCGTCCAGTTCGCGGCGAGCGCGGACGCGACGGTGAGCGCGATCGCGCCGCGCCGAGGGCCGCGCCGCGATCGTCCCCGCCCAGGCGACCGTCCGCGGGAGGGCGCGGGGTGCGGCCCACGCGCCCGTGGCGGCGAGGCAACCGGCGCACAGCAGGGCCGCGACGGCGGCGACGGCGCCCACGAGCCGGGCGGTGTGCGAGAGCACGCCGGTGTCGGCGCCCGCGAACTGCCAGCAGAGCAGGAGGACGGGAGCGCCGAGCGCGGCGGTGACGGCGGTCCGGCGGGCCTGGGCGACGGTGAGTTCGTCCTGGAAGCTCGGTGCGACGTCGTCGACGCTGCCGAAGTCGCGGACGGCGCGGCGGGCGGCGGCGTCCGCGGGCAGGCCCGCGTCGGCGAGGGCGTCGGCCGCGTCGGTCAGGCCCTCGCGCACCTCGGTGAGCATGCGGTCCTTGGTGCGGGCGGGGCCGTGCAGGACGTCCGAGAGCGCGGCGACGTGCTCGTCGATGGTCATGCGGACGGCCTCGGTTCGAGGACGGCGCCGATCGCGGAGGTGAACTCGCGCCAGGCCGTCCGCTCCCCGGCGAGGGTGCGGCGCCCGTTGTCGGTGAGTTCGTAGCAGCGGCGGCGGCGCGCGCCGACGGACTGCCAGCTGCCGGTCAGCATCCCGAGGCGCTCCAGCCGGTTGAGCGCCGGATAGACGGTGCCCGTGCGCAGTTCGAGGGCTCCGTCGCTGCGTTCCTGGACGGCCGTGATGATCGCGTACCCGTGCAGCGGGCCGGATTCGAGCACGGCGAGCAGCAGGGCGTCCAGGTGGCCCCGTACCGCGTCTCCCCTCATGGCGGCCAGCTTAGCGTGCTATGTATTGGTAGCCAATATGTTGGTTGCGTACGTAGAGGGAGAGATCATGACCGAGGTACTGCTGACGTTGCACGTGCTCGCGGCGATCCTGGCGATCGGGCCGGTGTCGGTGGCGGGGTCGCTGTTCCCGCGCTACGCCCGCGAGGGCAACGCGGGGGTCATGGCGCTGCTGCACCGGATCTGCCGGAACTACGCGCTGGTCGGCGTCGCGGTTCCGGTGTTCGGGTTCGCCACGGGCGCGACGCTGGGCGTGCTGACGCAGGCGTGGCTGCTCGCGTCGATCGCCGCGACGGCGGCCGCCGCGGCGCTGCTGGTGTTCGCGGTCCTCCCCGCCCAGGGGCGGGTGCTGGCCGGGGAGGCGTCCGGCGAGGGGGCGGCGGGACGGCTGGCGATGACCACCGGGATCTTCAACCTGCTGTGGACGATCGTCGCCGTCCTGATGGTCGTCCGCCCCGGGGCGTAACGCTATTCGGCGCTCGCGACCGACAGGGCGCGCAGCCGGAACACCGCGAGGAACGCGCCGACGACCGTGACCGCGACCAGCAGGACGATCGCGAGGGTCAGGTCGACCGACGACGTCACCATCGTCGCCGAGGTCAGCGAGTCGGTCACCGACAGGGCCCACGCCTGGACGGACGCGGACTTGGCGCCCGGCGCGAAGCTCGCCAGCAGCGACTCCCACACCAGCGCGTACAGCAGGCCGATCGTGACGGCGTTGCGGCTCGCCACCGCGAGCGCCACGAAGATCGAACTGTAGGCGAAGCCGCCGACCAGGACGCCGACCGTGTACGCGACGGTGAGGCCCGCGGTCGTCCCGGCCAGCAGCACCCCGGCGAGCAGCGTCGGGATCACCGCGAACGCCGTGACCAGCAGGATCGCGACCACCAGCTTCGTCAGCACGATCACCTGCCGGGGGATCGGCTTGGTCAGCACGTACATGATCTGGCCGTCGTCGATCTCCGGGCCGATCACGCCGGTCCCGGCGATGAGCGCCAGCAGCGGCAGCAGCGTCGCGAGCCCGAACTGCTGCAGGACGAGCGTCGCGGTGTCCAGGTCGGCGTCGCCGCCGGTCATGCGCAGGCGCAATGCGAGCGCGAGCACCACCAGGATGGCGGGCAGCCCGAGCAGCAGCAGCGCGCGGCGCCGGCCGAGCATCGACCGGAGGGTGATCGTCGCGATCGTCGCGTTCATTTGGCCACCAGGTAGGAGAAGACGCTTTCGAGGGACTCGTCGGCGGGCGAGACCTCCCACAACCGCACGTCCGCCTGCTTCGCGACCTGCGGGAGCAGCCAGGTGAAGCGCTGGAAGTCGGTCGCCTCGACCTCCAGGCCCGCGTCGGTGAGCCGGACGCTGCGCGCCGAGCCGTCCGCGATGATCGCGGCGGCGAGCGCGCGGTCGTCGGCGGACCGGACGACGAACAGGTGCGGCCGGTCGGTCATCAGCCGGCGGATCCGGCGGAAGTCGCCGGACGCGGCGTGCCGGCCCGCGACGATGACCTCGATGTGCCCGGCGAGCCGCTCGACCTCCTCCAGGATGTGCGACGAGAACAGGATCGTGCGTCCCTCGTCGGCCATCCGCCGGATGAGGTCCATCAGCTGGAGCCGCTGCCGCGGGTCCATGCCGTTGAACGGCTCGTCCAGGAGCAGGACGGGCGGGTCGTGCACCAGCGCGGACGCCATCTTGATCCGCTGCTTCATGCCCTTGGAGTAGGTGCCGATCGTGCGGTTCGCCGCGTAGTCCATCTCGACGAGGCCGATGGCGCGGCGGGCCGCGGCGTCCGGATCCTTCAGCTTGTGCAGCTTCGCCATCGCCTGGATGAACTGCTCGCCGGTGAGGAAGTCGTACGCGGCCTCCCGCTCGGGGACGAGCCCGAGCCCGCGGTACGCCGCGGGGTTCCGCCAGATCGGCGCGCCGTCCAGCGCGACCGTCCCGGAGGAGGGCGCGAGGAACCCGCCCATCATGTGGATCAGCGTGGACTTCCCGGCGCCGTTCGGGCCGAGCAGCCCGGTGCGCCCGGGCCGATCGTCATCGACACCCCGTTGACGGCGACGACGTTGCCGTACCAGCGGGACACGTTCTCCAGTTTCAGCTCGCTCATGACAGGCCCGCCTTCCGGAACCGGCGGTACAGGACCGCGATCGAGCCGGCGGCGAGGGCGGCGCACACCGCGAGGGCGACCAGCCCGCCGCCGACGCCCGGCGCCACCGACGGGGACGTGACGTCCGCGCCGAGCAGCCGCACCTGGACGGTGTCGACCAGGTCGAACGGGGCGAACAGCGACATCCAGCCCTGCAGCGTGAAGTTGCCCTGGACCTCGGCGAGGGTCTGCACGATCGCCGTGAAAGCGACCGTCAGCATGTAGACGGCGATGACGGCGGCGACGCCGAACCCGCGGCGGGGCGTGAACGCCGCCACGACCATGCCGATCGCGGCGAGCACGACCGCGAACAGCACGCAGCCCACGAGGCCCGTCAGGTAGTCGGTCAGCTGGCGTCCCGAGTCGGGCGCCTTCGTGACGAGCCCGCCCACGTACAGGACGGTGATCGGCACGGCCATGATCGCCAGCAGCGCGGTCGCCATCGCGCCGATCTTGGCGAGGACGAAGTCGAGGTGGTCGATCGGGCGGGAGAAGTACAGCGGGACGACGTGGAACCGCAGCTCCCGCGAGGCCAGCACGGGCGCCTGCGTCGCGGTGAAGATCGCGATGACGACCTGCAGGAACACCGCGTAGGACGCGTACTTGATCAGCGCGTCCTCCTGCTTGGTCAGCGCGAACGCGGCGACCGACCCGGCGGCCGGCAGCAGCATGATCGCGCCGAGCAGGAACGGCATGATCTTGGCGCGGGCTGGCCGGCCCAGCCCGAACGCGGCCCGCAGGTTGTGGACGTACAGCGACCGCAGCACGTACCCGCGGCCGTTGCGGCGGCCCTCGTAGTGCCGGTAGCCGATGTCGTGGATCGTGCTGGTGCTCATCGCGGCGCCCCCTGTGCCCCCTGCGCCCCCTGCGCCTCCGGCGCCTCCGAGGCTTCCGGCGGGACGGCCGCGGACGGGTCGTCCTGGAAGACCTCCTCGATGCGGTGCCGGCGCTGCTCCATCCGGATCAGCCGCAGCCCCAGCTCGGCGACGCCGTCCCGGACGAGGTCGTAGGTCGCCTCCCCCGCGATGTCGACGAAGAGGAACCGGCCGTCCGGCCGGACCGCCGCACCCTGCTCGTGGAGCCGTCGGCCCAGGTCGTCGCGTCCGTCCTCGACCTCCACGGTGAGGACGCCGCTGGCCTCGGTGTACGCCTCGACGGCCTGCGAGCGCAGCAACCGCCCGCCATCGATGATGACCACGTGGTCGCAGACGCGTTCCAGTTCGCCGAGCAGGTGCGAGGTGACCAGCACGCTGATCCCGAACTCGGCGCCGATCCGGCGGATCAGGTCGAGCATCTCGTCGCGTCCGGCCGGGTCGAGGCCGTTGGTGGGCTCGTCCAGGAACACGAGCTTGGGGTCGTGGACGAGCGCCTGCGCGAGCTTCACCCGCTGGCGCATGCCCGTGGAGTAGCCGCCCATCGGACGGTACCGTTCCTCGTACAGGCCGACGTGCCGCAGCGTGTCGGCGGCGCGCTCGCGCGCGGCGGTCGCGGGGAGCCCGCACATCCGCGCCATGTGCACGACGAACTCGGTCGCGGAGATGTCGGGCGGAAGGCACTCGTACTCGGGCATGAACCCGACGTTCTCCCGGATGCGGACGCCCTCGCGCGCGATGTCGAGCCCGAGCACGCTCGCCGTCCCCGCCGTGGGCGGCTGCAGCCCCAGCAGGATCTTGATGAGCGTGGACTTCCCGGCCCCGTTCGCGCCGACGAGCCCGACGACGCCCGGTTCGACGGCCACGTTGAGGTCGTCGAGGGCGGTCACCCGGGGGAACCTCATCGTCAGGCCCTGGGTGGCGATGATCGGCATGTTGCCGAACCTACCGCCTGCTTGTCCGTCCACGTCGGCCTTAGGAGCGATGCATGGAGCCATAAGTCTGATACCGGTATCGACCAAAGTCACTCTGCGGCCCGATGCCGGCGTCACGGTCCCGGGGGCCGGACGCGCGGCGGCACGGGCCGTCCGGTCGAGATCGGAGCCGCGCGGCGGCGCAGCACGATCCCCCACACGATCCGCTGCAGGAACAACGTCACCGTCCCCGCGATGATCATCCCGGCGAGGTTGACGCCGAGCTGCAGCAGCGACCCCTCGATCTCGCTGACGTGCTTCAGCGCCAGCGCGACCCCGAGGTTCCCGGCGGCGGGCACGGTCGTCACGGAGATGAACACCCCGACGAGCGTCGACGACTTCCCCGCCGTCAGCGACAGCACCCCGGCCGCGCCCGCCAGCAGCGCGACGATGAACGACCAGCGGTCCGGGCTGTAGATGAACGCGGTGAGCGGCCGGTTCTCCGGAAGCTCCGACATCTCGATCACACCGATCCACCGGCTGACCAGCGCGCACACGTACGTGACCACGATCGCGATCGCGAAGCCGGCGACGAGCGTGCGCACCGCCGTGACGATGTGCCGCGCCTGCAACCGGACGATGCCGTAGCAGATCGCCGCGACGGCGGCGAACTCCGGCCCGAGCACCATCGCGCCGACCACCAGGATCGGCGAGTCGATCAGCGCGGCGATCGCCGCAAGCTGCGTCGCCAGCACCAGGAACGCGATGAACGACCAGGTCATCGCCGCGCCCTCGGTGACCTGCCGGTCGAGTTCGTCCCACACGACCGCGTCGTCGCCGTGCCCGGGCGCGCGCCGCTCCGCGCGTTCGGCCACCCGCGACATCGACAGGTCGATCCGCTCCAGCGCGATCGAGCCGTCCCGGTCGACACCGAGATCCTGCAGCGCGTCGAGCACCTCGTTGGCCGACTCGCGGGCGACGTCCCCGGTCACCAGGTCACCGGACGGCGACAGCGCCGCACCCCGGACGACCACGATGTTCGTCGCCCCGTCGCAGTCGGCGAGAGCCTCGCAGACGTCGTCCGTCCGGTCCGGCGGGACGATCGCTCGCATGTGCAGCACGTCCCACATACTGCCCGCAAGGAGCGTCCCCCATGGCCGGAACGCCACCCCGTACGGTGTGATCGTTTATTTACCTGCATCCCGGCGAAACCAACAGAAACCCCCAGGACGGTGACGATGGATTGCACGGCACGCGCGGCAGGACTCGCACTCGCCGCGGCCCTGCTGGCGGCCTGCAGCGCCGACGTCGGCATATCGGACGCCGGTACCGATTCGCCGTCCGGCGCGGCGAGCCCGGCGCGCGAGACCCTCGCGGGACTGCGCGTCGCGGCGGAGGGCGACGGCGACGGCTACGAGCGCGACAAGTTCGGCACCCGGTGGAAGGACATCGACCGCAACGGCTGCGACCAGCGCAACGACGTCCTCGCCCGCGACCTCGACGACGTCCGCAAGCGCGGCGACTGCGTCGTCGTCGCCGGTCTCCTGCACGACCCCTATACCGGCCGGACATCTCGTTCAAGAAGGCCGACGCCGCCGAAGTGCAGATCGACCACGTCTACCCGCTCGCGCTCGCCTGGCGGATGGGCGCGTCCGGCTGGCCCGAGGACCGCCGCGAACGGTTCGCCAACGACCACGCCAACCTGCTCGCCGTGTGGGGCGTGCCCAACGGGCAGAAGGGCGACTCCGGCCCCGCCGAATGGCAACCGCGCAAGCCCTACCAGTGCGAGTACGCGACCAAGTACATCGCGGTCGCCGACGAGTACTCCCTGCCCGTCACGTCCGCCGACCGGCGCACCCTCGGCGGCTTCCTCGACCGCTGCTGACCGCGCCCGTCCTATGCTCGACGCATGAGCGATTCCAGCGATCGGCAGGCCCCTGAACAGGACGAACAGGACGAACGTCCCCGCGTCCGGACGGAACGCGCCGTGGGCGCACGCGCCACCGGCGCCGAGGTCACCGGCGCGTCCGCCACCGGCCTCAACCTCCGCCTCGGCAACGCGTTCGGCTCCCTCGCGATCGGCTCGATGGCCCTCGGCGCCCTCGCCGTCGGCGCCGTCGCGATCGGCAAGCTCGTCGTCAAGCGGGCGATCGTCGAGCACCTGGAGGCCGGAACCGTCGAGATCAAGCACCTCAAGGTCGGCCGCCTGGACATCGAAGACCGCTGAAAAATCCGCCCGGTCGTCCACCCCCTCGCCTGGCGGCTCGGCGCGGACGACCGGCCGCGAGCGACCCCGGCCCGCGCGGTGGGTGACACCTGGCCGGGCGGCACTCCCCCGGTGTCTGCGGCACTACCACGCGGATACGTCCGGGCCGGGCGTGAACCCGCCCGCGCGCCACACCCCCGGCGTGTGCGGCACCTCCGCACGCTCGGGAGTCACACCCGCCCGGGCGTGAACCCCCGCCCGGGCGCGTGCCCCGGCACGCGCGGGGGCGGGTCAGCGGAGGGTCGTTCGGACCACTTCCGCCAGGTGGTCGGCCACGGTGTGGGCCTTCTCCTCGGACGCGGCCTCCACCATCACGCGGACCATCGGCTCGGTGCCGCTCGGGCGGATCAGCACCCGGCCGGTCTCGCCCAGGTCGGCCTCGGCGGCGGCGACGGCCGCGGCCAGTTCGGGGGACGTCTTCGCGCGGGTCTTGTCGACGTCCTTGACGTTGACGAGCACCTGCGGCAGCCGGGTCATCACCTTCGCGAGCTCGTCGAGCGGACGGCCGCGGCGGGCCATCGCGGCGAGCAGGTGCAGGCCCGTCAGGACGCCGTCGCCGGTCGTCGCGTGGTCGAGCATGATGACGTGCCCGGACTGCTCGCCGCCGAAGACGAACCCGCCGGCCTTCATCGCCTCCAGCACGTAGCGGTCGCCGACGGCGGTCTCCACGACCGTGAGCCCGGCCTCCCGCATCGCGAGCTTGAAACCGAGGTTCGACATCACGGTCGCGACGACGGTGTCGGCGGTGAGGGCACCGGTCTCGCGCAGTTCGAGCGCCAGGATCGCCATGATCTGGTCGCCGTCGACGACCTCGCCCGCGGCGGTCACGGCGAGGCAGCGGTCGGCGTCGCCGTCGTTGGCGATGCCGACGTCGGCGCCGGTCTCGCGGACGGCGGCGCGGAGCGCGTCCAGGTGCGTCGAACCGCAGCCGGAGTTGATGTTGAGGCCGTCCGGTGCCGTGCCGATCGTGAAGACCTCGGCGCCCGCGCGGCGCAGCGCCTCGGGCGCGACGTCGCACGACGCGCCGTTCGCGCAGTCGACGACGACGCGCAGCCCGTCCAGCGACACCGGGACGGACGCGACGAGGTGCGCCACGTACTGCTCGACCGCGCCGTGCGCGTCGCGGACGCGGCCGACACCGGCGCCGGTCGGCCAGTCCCACTCCTCGCCGAGCCGCGCCTCGATGCGGTCCTCGCTGTCGTCGGGGAGCTTGTGGCCGGACCGGTCGAAGAACTTGATCCCGTTGTCGGGGGCCGGGTTGTGCGACGCGGACAGCATCACGCCGAGGTCGGCGTGCAGCTGGTGCGTCAGGTACGCGACGGCCGGGGTCGGCAGGACGCCGAGGCGCAGCACGTCCACGCCGGAGCTGGCCAGGCCCGCGACGACGGCCGCCTCCAGGAACTCGCCGGAGGCCCGCGGATCGCGCCCGACCACCGCCAGCGGCCGATGCCCCCGGAACTCGCCCTGCTCGCCGAGGACCCGCGCCGCGGCGACGGACAGGTCCATGGCGAGGCGGGCGGTCAGGTCACGGTTGGCGAGCCCCCGCACGCCGTCGGTCCCGAACAGACGAGCCACAGTTCAACTCCCGGATAGACGAAAAGGCCGCCCGGACGCGGACGGGACGTGCGGCGTCCCGTCCGGTTCCGTGCGGCCATCATGAGCGAACGAACCGGAAAAAGCGGACGAGCCGCCGCACCCGGCGTGCCGACCACGTGGGGTCGGCCACAATGAAGCCATGGGTGCGGCGGCTCGTGCCGTCGATCAACGCTTGCTGTACTGCGGAGCCTTGCGGGCCTTCTTGAGACCGGCCTTCTTGCGCTCCGGCACCCGCGCGTCGCGGGTGAGGAACCCGGCCTTCTTCAGCGCCGGGCGGTGCTCGATGTTCGCGAACTGCAGCGCACGGGAGATGCCGAGGCGCAGCGCACCGGCCTGGCCGGTGGTGCCGCCGCCGTTCACCCGCGCGAGCACGTCGAACTGGCCCTCCAGGCCGAGCAGGACGAACGGCTCGTTCACGATCTGCTGGTGGACCTTGTTCGGGAAGTACTGGTCCAGCGTGCGGCCGTTGATCTTCCACTGGCCGCTGCCGGGGACGATGCGGACCCGCGCGATGGCCTGCTTGCGGCGGCCGGTGCCGGCGGCGGGACCGGTCGCGACCGGCTGACCGAGGTAGCCCTCGCCTTCGGCCTCGGGGCTCTCGGTGGTGTACTCGGACGGCGCGTCCTCGTACGAGTCGAACTCGACGCCCTCGGCGGGCGTCTCGGTTTCGGTGCCGGTGGACTCGTCCACGGTTCTCCTAGTGTCTTCTGGCCAGGGCGGCTGGCCCGAAAATCGGGTGCCCCGGCGGCCTCTGCTTCAGGACGCGCACGCCGGTGCGTGCGCGGTACCGGACGGCCGGAGGGCGCTCCGCGCCCCGGCAACCGGCCGGTTCTGCCTTACTTGCCGGTCTGGCTGATCTGGGTGATCTCGAACGGGACCGGCTTCTGCGCCTGGTGCGGGTGCTCCGGACCGGCGTAGACCTTCACCTTGCGGAACATCTGCCGGCCGAGGGTCGTCTTGGGCAGCATGCCCTTGATCGCCTTCTCGACGGCCCGCTCGGGGTTCTTGGCCAGCAGGTCGGCGTAGTTCACCGACCGCAGACCGCCCGGGTAGCCCGAGTGCCGGTACGCCCGCTTCTGCTCCAGCTTGTTGCCGGACAGCGACACCTTGTCGGCGTTCACGATGACGACGAAGTCACCGGTGTCGAGGTGCGGAGCGTAGATCGGCTTGTGCTTACCCCGAAGCAGCTGCGCGACATGACTGGCGAGACGGCCCAGCACGACATCGGTCGCGTCGATGACGTACCACTGACGCTGAACGTCAGCGGGCTTAGGGGTGTACGTGCGCACGGTCGTCAGCCTTCGTTTCTCGTCGACTATCTCAGCGGATCTCCTGCTCGCGCCGACCGGTCAGAAGCGAATCTCGATCCGATCGGGCGCTCCGGGAGGCCGGGGCCCGTGCGAGCGCACATGGGGCACACCGACACGTGGATGCGGTCGTCATCCCGCCTTCCGGGCAGGCGCCGACGCATACAACAAACCCGCAGGATACTCGGCCGCGCGGGCGCGGGTCAAAGCGAGTAGCCCGTGACAGTCTCCCAGCCGTCTACCAGTATGCCCCACCCGTCCACCCGGACGGAACGCGGGACGGGCGGCGCGCGGAACCGTCGCGGGACGCGGCGGCGCACGGAACGGCGGCGGGACGCGGCGGGACGCGGCGACGCGCGGGCCATACGTGGGTATGTGCGGAAACCGTGGGGCGTGCGGAACGTATGCGAATGTGCACGGGAAGTGCGCATAACGAGTACCGATTCGCGTTTTGCCCGAATCTCCTTACTCGGCACTACATAAAGAGATAAGGTGCCGCCGACCGGTCCCCCTGCCGGCGTACGGCGTACACCGGCCAGCCCCCGGGAGCCCCCGCTGTCCACTCCCCGCAGACCCGGCCGTCCCGCCGGGCGCCCCCAGCAACCGGGCGACGGCGTCCCGGCCGTCCCTCCCCCGGCCACCAGCCCGGCCCCCGGCCCGGGTCCCAG
>NZ_MKJY01000520.1 GCF_001942465.1 Actinomadura sp. CNU-125 | reverse complement strand
GACGGTCAGCGCGAGGCGGGGGCGGCGGCGGGGCGGACGGTGGTGAACCGGCGCGGGCGGTCGTTGACCAGTTCGGCGTCACCGGTCTCGACCAGCCGGTCCAGGGCATTGGACACCGCACCGGCCGAATGCCCGATCACCTTGGCGATCTCGTGCGGGGTGAACCCCGTCCCGGGGTGCGCGGTCAGGTGACCGGCGACCTTCGCCCGCATCTCACCGGGCGCCGAACGCACGCGCCCCGACCCGGTACGCGGGCGCCCGTTCACCGCCGTCCGCACCAGCCGCCGCACCTTCCCCGACCCGCCATAGACCCGCTCGACCGCCGACAGCGCCGCCACGGGGTCACCGACGTCCAGGGCATGCAGCACCTCGGTCACCGTCCGGTTCATCAGCGCCAACGCATCCCGCGCCTCATTGGCCGCCGCCTCATCGATCTCCAACCCCCCACCGACCCCGGCGGCGGTGTCGGTCGCGGCTCTGTCGGTCGCGCCGGTGTGCCCGGTGACGTCCGCACGGTCGGCGGCGTCCCCGTCCGGCACGGCGGTCGCCTCCCCGGCAGCCACGTCCACAGCGGACGCGTCCACAGTGGGGACGGCGGGCGCCGCATCGGGCTCGGTGCCGGTGTCGGGGGTGTCCGGGGCAACGGCGGTCCAAATGTCGGGCAGCCGCTTACCACCGTCCCGACCGCCGCGCGTCCGCACCGCACGCCCCTCACCCTCTAGAACCGACAGCAACCGCCGCACCCTGGCCTCACCGACACCCGACCCGGCAACGATCGCGGCGACGGTCGCACCCGGATTGGCCGTCAGCGCGTCCCACACCGCCCCAGCCGCGCCCGACGGACGCACCCCGGCACCGGCACCGGCGGCGCCGTCCACGGCGCCCCCCGTGCCCGTGGGACGGTTTTCGGCGGTGGTGTTCTTCGTGGCCATTTTCGTCTCCCAATTCGCTGATCACGGCGACCGGATTTCGGCGCCGTTCCCGTTCACCGGGAGCTCGACCATTTCTCGACCCACCACCGATAGGCAAGCATCTTCGGCCGTTTTTATTCACCTCAACGGCTGAACACCCTTACCGAATCCCACAAACCCAACCCGCCGTCAAACAAAATTTCACTCACCGATACCGTGCGCCATCACACCTCGCGCCGACCATTTCCCTTTCACGAGGCCGATCGGCGAAGCAGAACGGCAACCGCGCCGGAGACATCCGGTGCCTCGTCTCGGCCCGGAACGCGCGCGGCATCCTCACGACCTCGCGGCACGCATTCGGCCGACGCTCGGGCGCGCGCGCCGCGCTCAAGACTCGGGCCTCTGCCCGGTCGGCGCCGGCCAGAGGCCCGAGACCCGAGCTATGAGCATGTGGAGCCGACGAGGGGAGCGCCCAGCAGACCCGGGCCCGCCCGCAGATCCACACGCGCCGACCTATTACCAGGAGTTCTCCTCCTTAAGGAGTCGGGCCCGCGAACAGAAGATTCGAAACCGCGGCGACCTGCACGAACAGGCCGGC
>NZ_MKJY01000519.1 GCF_001942465.1 Actinomadura sp. CNU-125 | reverse complement strand
AGGTCGTGTTCGAAGGCGTCTTTGCGGTCGCCGAGTTGGGCGGGGCTGGAGTAGCTGTAGGAGAACTGCAGGCCGATGACCTCGTCCAGGGTGCGGGTGAGGGTGCGGTCCCAGCGGATGGTGTCGATGTTGGAGAACGGGGAGCGGGCCAGTACGTCCTGGTGGCGTTCGGTCGGGTGGGTGTAGGTGCTCGACCCGGCGCGGCGCTGCGGGCCGAGGTAGCGGGTGCGGACGTCGGTGATGACCTGGAGCCAGGGGGCGGGTTCGATGTCGCCGGGTGCGCCGCCGGAGGCTAGGACGACGGCTCCGTCCGGTTCGATGAGTTGGTCGAGTTCGCGCAGGGTCTGGTCGCGGTCCATCCAGTGGAATGCGGCGCCCATCACGGTCAGAAGGACCGGGTCCAGGTGCATGGCGTGCAGGGTGGTGGAGTCGCCCCGGCGCCAGTCGATGTTGGTGATGCCTTGTTCGGCGGCGAGTTTGCGGCCTTCTTCGAGCATGCCGGGTTCGGGGTCGATGGCGGTGACGTGGCCGACGAGTCGGGCGAGCGGGAGGGCGATGACGCCGGTGCCGGTGCCCAGGTCCAGGACCCGTTCGGTGCCGCTCAGCGCGAAGCGTTCGGCCAGCGTGCTGTAGAAGGCGGGATCGTAGCCGGGTCGGTACCGAGCGTAGTAGGGGGCGGTCGAGGCGAAGAGTTCGTCGGGTGTGTAGGAGGTCACCTGTTCAGTCTTTCGTCTCCGGTCGGGCGAGCGTGGGTGCATCACCGAGAGCTACCTGATGTGGGGGCGAGGTGCTGCCACCAGGAGCGCAGCGGTTCGGCTCCTGCGCTTTCGTGTGCGATGGAGCCGTCGGGGTTGCGGTCGGGGCGGCCGAGCAGTTGGCGCTGGATGTCGGTGAGGTCCGGGCGTTCCAGCAGGTGCGGGGCGGGATCGTCGATGGGCGCGAGCCACCGGTAGCCGTATTGCATCATCACCGCGAGCCGGGGGCGGCCGGAGGTGTTGAGCCCGCCGGCGTGCCAGGTGCGGTTCTCGAACAGCAGCGCGTCGCATGGGCCGAGGTCGGGGGTGACCGCGTCGGGCGGGTCGATGGCGTTGGCAGGGACGGTGACCGGGGCGGTGCGGGTGTGGCTGCTGGGGACCACCATGGTGACTCCGGCGTCGGGGGTGAGGTTGCTGAGGAAGTAGGCGGCCTTGATCGCCAGGCGGGGAACGGTATCGGAGCCGAGATCGTCGGCGGCTGCGCGCATGTCGCGGTGCCAGCCGTGCCGTTCGGGGACGCGGATGGTGCGCGTGCCGTCGGCGGGGATGGACGGCATGTAGATCAGGTTGCTGGACATCAGGTGCAGGTTCGTGCTCAGCAGCGCGACCAGGGTCGGTAGCACGTGGGGGTTGGTGGCCAGCGGCAGGAACGTTTCGTCCATGGCGGTGACGCCGCGGAATCCGTCCTTGTTGTCGGCGCTGCGGTCCCGTCCGGCGGTGCGGTCGCTGTCTAGCAGCCGCATGGCGGCTGCGGCGGCCTGCT
>NZ_MKJY01000518.1 GCF_001942465.1 Actinomadura sp. CNU-125 | reverse complement strand
CTGGATCAGGTGATCGACAATCTGCGGACCGTGATCGTGGGGTTGCTGGTGGGGTTGGCGACGTTGTTCGCCACGATCGGCGGCGTCCGTTACATCCTGGCCGGTGGTGACCCGGGTGAGGTGGAGGCGGCGAAGAAGACGCTGCGGTACGCCGCGATCGGGTACGCGATCGCGGTGTTGGCGCCGGTGCTGGTGGAGCTGCTGCAGAAAGTCGTGGGCGAAGCGCCGTGAGGGGGTTTCGCCCTGCCGCGCGGGCGCGGCCGGTGGTGCGACGCATGCTCGCCGTCGCGGGTCTGGCGGGGTTTCTTCTGGTGATCGCCCCGGGGGGCGCCTCGGCGGCCGAGCCTCCGCCTGGCCCGGCGCCATCGTCGAATCCATCCGGGACCGGCGCCCCTTCACACGACGGGCCCAGGGATGCGCCGCCCACACCGACACCGATGCTGACTTCGCCTCCGCCGACACCCTGGCCATCGACTACCCCGGGCCAATCCCCACCCGGCGGCGGCGAGGAGTCCGGGTGCGGGTTCGTGGACGTGGCGTGCAAGGCCAAGGAGGCCGTCAACGGCTGGTTCGGCGACCTGGTGTCCTCGGCCGCCGACAGCGTCTTCGACCTGCTGGGCTCATCGGTTCTGGGCACTCCGGAGCTCGACGATCCGGGGATGGGGCGGGCGCGGGAGCTGTGGGGCGTGGCGCAGACGATCGCCAACACCTGCTTCGTGCTGGTCGTCACGGTCGGCGGCGTGCTGCTGATGGCCGGGCACACCCTGCCCGGCACCGAGCTCACCCCCGGGGAGCTGATCGCCCGCCTGGTCGGAGCCTTTTTGGCCTCGAATTTGAGCCTGATCGTGATCGGGTATGCGGTCACGCTCGCCAACGGCCTGTCGGGCGCGTTCTTGTCGATGGGCGCGCAGGCGATCGATCCGGGCGTGGTGGCGGAGGTGATCGCCGGGTACGTCGTCGCGCAGCTCGTGCCGTTCAACCTGTTCCCCGCGCTGGTGGCGTTGGCGGCGGTGGTGCTGGCGTTGTGCGTGGTGGTCATCTACATCGTGCGGATCGCGATCACGATCGTGCTGATCGCGGCAGCACCTTTGGCGTTGATGTTCCACGCACTTCCGGCCACCGACGGGCTCGCCCGGCTGTGGTGGCGCGGCATCACCGGGACCCTCGCGATCCAGGTGTGCCAGGCGCTGGTGCTGGCGACCGCGGTCCGGCTCCTGTTCACCGATTCCAAAGACGACCGGGGCTCGGTGCTGGGGCTGCCGTCGATCGGCGACTTCACCGACCTTCTGCTGGCGGTATGCCTGCTGTGGCTGATGGTCCGCATCCCCGCCTGGGTCGCACGCACCGTATGGCGCCCCGCCCAGCCGCGCCTGCTCAGCGGCCTGCTGAAGTCCCTGGTGCTCTACCGCCTCCTGGGCCGAGTACTGCCGCGCGGACGCGGCACCACGGTCGGATTCCATCACCCGCCACCACCACCGCCGACTCCCCCGCAGCCGCAGCGTCTGGCTCTGCCCGGACCGTCGCGACCGCAGTTGCCCGCAGG
>NZ_MKJY01000517.1 GCF_001942465.1 Actinomadura sp. CNU-125 | reverse complement strand
CTCGGGCTGCCCCGCACCGGTTCGACCGCGCTGTCGCTGCTGCTGGCGCAGGACCCGGACGTCCGGTACCTGCGGCGGTGGGAGTCCTCGCAGCCGTGCCCGCCGCCGTCGACCGTGACGGGCCCCGACCCGCGGATCCCGGTCGGCGAGGGCGAGATGGTCGGCACCCGCCGTCACGTCCCGGGCCACGTCCACGGCCCGATGGAATGCCACGAGCTGATGGCGCTGGACTTCAAGACCTACTTCTTCATGTCGTTCGCCCGGATCCCCTCCTACGCCGCGTGGCTGGTCGGGCAGGCCGATCTCACTTCGACCTTCGCCTACCAGCGGCGGGCGATGAAGCTGCTGCAGTGGGGCGAGCCGGAGCGGCCTTGGCGGCTGAAGTGCCCCTCGCACGTCCTGTTCCTCGACCACCTGGACCGGGTCTTCCCCGACGCCCGGTTCGTCATGACGCACCGGGATCCGACCGACGTGCTGCTGTCGGTGGCCGACCTGTACGCCGACATCACCGGGAACTTCACCGACCACATCGACCGGCCCTACATCGGCCGCCTCAACATCGAGCACTGGACACTCGGCATGGAGCGGACGCTGCGGTTCCGCGAGACGGAGCCGGCGACCGGTTCCACGACATCGACTTCCGCGCCATGCAGGCCGACCCCATCGGACAGGTGAGGAGCCTGTACGCGTGGCTGGGCGAGCCCGTCGGCGAGGAGTTCGAGCGCGGGATGCGCGGCTGGTGGGCCGAGGCGGCCGCCGAACGCGAGCCGAGCACCCGCGCCGACCCCCTCGCCTTCGGCATCGACCCCGACCGGGTGCGCCCGTCGTTCGCCCGCTACGTCGAGGCCGCGAACCGCTGGACGTGCACGAATCGGACCGAAAAGTGAGGAACCACATGGCCGTCGATCTGACCGGGGGCATCGACCCGTCCCGCGAGTACATGTTCGCCGATCGCCCCGACGCCCCGGAGATGCGGGACTCGGTGAGCTTCTGGGTCGTCGATGATCGCGGCGAGATGGGGCTTCCGCGCGTCGGCGTCGAGGCGGTCGCCGCGAACTGGGACGCCCACGACTTCCAGATCAACGTCGCCTTCGGCGACGGGCACGTCTACCGGCTGCGCGACGGCGGCCCGTCCCACCCGGCCGCGACGCGCACGGGCGCCCGGCGGTGCTGGGGGCCGGCGGGCTGGAGTTCCGCTGCGTCGAACCGTTCGGTGTCTGGACGATGACCTACGCCGGGAAGGCCGTCCGGACCTCCTCCGCCGATCTCGCCGCGGGCAGGATCGACGGCCCGGACGTGGACGTCCGCTTCCACGTGGAGGCGCGCATGGCGGTGCCGCCATGGGTGCAGGGCGCGCTGATCGCCGACGCGGGCCGGCGGCTGAAGGAGTCGGTCGAGGGCGGCCTCATGGGCGGGCCGCGCTACGAGCAGCTGTTCCGCGCGACCGGATCGGTGACCGTCGACGGCGGTCCCGAGTACCGCTTCACCGGCAGCGGCCTGCGCATCCGCCGCCAGGGCGTCCGCAAGCTCGCCGACTTCTGGGGCCACTGCTGG
>NZ_MKJY01000516.1 GCF_001942465.1 Actinomadura sp. CNU-125 | reverse complement strand
GCGCGGCGGCGAGCCGGTACGGCAGCCCCGGACGGCCCCGCTGCAGCGAGTGCGCCCAGGTCGGCGGCGTCCGGCGGGTCGCGGTCGAGGCGGTCGGCGAGGTCGCGCGCCGTCGCGGCGAGCGCGGCGACGCGGCGGACAGGACGATCGGGTGCGGCCGGGGGTCGGGTTCCGCGCGCGGACGCTCCGGCGCCGGCCCGACGACGACGTGCGCGTTCGTCCCGCCGATCCCGAACGAGCTGACGCCCGCGAGGCGCGGCCCGTCCCACGCGCGGGTGCGGGTCACGACGTCGAACGGGGAGCCGTCCAGGCCCAGCAGTTCGTTGACGGGCGCCGCGTGCAGGGACGCGGGCAGCACCCCCGCGCGGACCGCGAGGACCGTCTTGATGAACGACGCGATCCCGGCCGCCGTGTTCGCGTGGCCGATGTTGCCCTTCACCGAGCCGAGCCCGCACCAGGCGGGCCCGTCGCCGAACACCCGGCGCAGCGCGGCGACCTCGATGGGGTCGCCGAGGTGCGTGCCGGTCCCGTGCGCCTCGACGTACCCGACTTCGCGGGGGCCGGTCCCGGCGATCGCGAGGGCCTCCGCGACCACGCGGGCCTGCCCCTGGACGGACGGCGCGGTGAACCCCGTCTTGTCGGCGCCGTCGTTGCCGACGGCCGAGCCGTGCACGACGGCCAGCACCGGGTCGCCGTCGTCGAGGGCGTCGCGGAGGCGGCGCAGCACGACCGTCCCGACGCCCTGCGTGTAGACGATGCCGGTGCCGTCGGCGGAGAACGGCCGGACGCGCCCGTCCCGCGAGTAGATGCCGTCCGGTGTGTGCAGGTGCCCGCGGCCCTGCGGGACGATCAGCGACACGCCGCCCGCGAGCGCGGTGTCGCACTCCCCGGCGAGCAGCGCCTGGACGGCGAGGTGGACGGCGACGAGCGACGTCGAGCACGCGGTGTTCACGGCGGTCGCCGGGCCGGTGAGCCCGAGCCGGTACGCGGCCTGCGCGGGCATGTAGTCCGGCTGCGTCGCGATGGCCGCCTGGAGGCTGCCCGCCGGGTCGCGCCGCCGCCCGTCGGGTCCCAGCGCCCGGCGAGGTTGCTCGCCAGGTAGGCGCTCTGCGCCGAGCCCGCGAACACGCCGACCGAGCCCGCGCCGGCCCCGCCGCCGTGTCCGGCCTGTTCCAGCGCCCGCCAGCAGCTTTCGAGGAACAGCCGGTGCTGCGGGTCGAGCAGCGCCGCCTCGGCGTCGGCCAGCCCGAACGGTTCGGGATCGAAGAGGTCCTGGCCGTCGATGAGGCCCGCGACCGGCACGTAGCCGGGGTCGCGGCGCAGCCGCCGCGGGACCCCGGCCGCGGCGAGCTCGTCGTCGGTCAGGCGGGTGAGCCCGTCGCGTTCGTCCGCGAGCAGGTCCCAGAACGCGTCGGCGTCGGGCGCCCCGGGGAACCGGCAGGCCAGCCCGGTCACGGCGACGAGGCTCATCGGCCGACCCCCTCGGACGCGCGCCGGGCCCGCAGCCGCGCGGCCGCCCGGTCGGACGGGACGGTCCGGCGGCGCGGGCGCGGGCG
>NZ_MKJY01000515.1 GCF_001942465.1 Actinomadura sp. CNU-125 | reverse complement strand
CGGCGCGGCGTGCTGCTCGGCGTCGCGCAGCGCGGCGAACTCGGCGTCGCCGCCGGGGACCCCGTCACGCTCCGGCTGCCGCGGGACGTCCGTCCGCACCACCGTCGCCGGGTTCGTCGACGAACCCCTCGGCACCTACGCCTACGCCTCCCTCGAACAGGTCGCCGCGTGGGCGCCCGCCGCGGAACCCACGACCGTCCTCGTCCGGTTCGATCCCGGCGCCGACCGCGCCGCCCGCGCCCGCGCGCTGCGCGCCCGGCCCGACGTCGTCGCCTACACCGGCGCCGAGGCGTTCGAGGAAACCCTGAACGAGTACATGAACCTGTTCTACGCGTTCGTCGCCGTGATGCTGGTGTTCGGCGGGCTGCTGGCGTTCACCGTCCTGTTCGCGACCCTGTCGGTCAACCTCGCCGAACGCGCCGCCGAACTGGCCACGCTGCGCGCCGCCGGGGTCGGGCGGCGCCGCGTCGCGCGACTCGTCACCGCCGAGAACCTGCTGGTCGTCGCCGCCGGGATCGTCCCCGGCCTGATCCTCGGACGGCTCGCCGCCGGGGCGTTCCTCGGCGCGTTCGACAGCGACCTGATGTCCTTCCACGTCGAGATCGCGCCCGCCACGTACGCGTGGTCGGCGCTGGCCGTGCTCGCCGTCGCGTGGCTCGCGCAGCGGCCCGGCCTGCGCGGGCTCGCCCGCACCGACCTCGCCGCGCTCGTCCGGGAACGCTCCGGCTGATTCCGGATCACCGCCGCGACCCCGGGCCGTCTGGAACGTCCATCGGGCGACCTCGGCGCGGTACAGGCCGAATCTCCCGCCCCTTGCTGGAGAGCATGTCAATACGAGGATCACGGGCTGACCTCGTGCAACCGTAGGTGATCGGCGAGGGCCTCGTAGGAGAACCGCGAGGCCCCGCCCCGCTCCGCCGCTGCCGCGCCGTCCGCGCGGCGGCCGGCTGTGCGCCCTGCTGGACGCCCGCGGCCCCGGCGGCGCCCCCATGACGACCTGCGCCGCGACGCCGCCGGATGGACGGCCCGCGCCGGCGCGCCCGCATCCGCTGGTCCGGCGTCGGCGACGCCGCCGTCCGCACCGCCGAGGACGGCGCGCCCGTCCTCGCCCTCACCGTCGACCTCGCCGAGAACGAGCGCCGCGACCTCGTCCTGGAGATCACCGCCGGGACCGCCGACGGCACCGGAGACCGCCCCGACCCGGACGCGCTGTGGGACGCCACCGAACGCGACTGGTGCGCGGCCGTCCCGTCCTGCGAGGACACCGTCGCGCCGCGCGACGCCCGCCTCGCCTACGGGGTCCTGACAGGCCTCACCAGCACCGCCGGGGGCATGGTCGCCGCCGCCGCCACCGCGCTGCCCGAACGCGCCGACGAGGGCCGCAACTTCGACTACCGGTACGCCTGGATCCGCGACCAGTGCTTCGCCGGGCGCGCCGCCGCCGTCCACGGCGCCCCCCGGACCCGCCGCGCCGCGCCGTCGCGTTCGTCGCCGCCCGCGTCCTGGACGACCGCGACACGCTGCGGCCCGCCTACACCGTGACCGGCGCCCCGATGCCCGGCGAGCACG
>NZ_MKJY01000514.1 GCF_001942465.1 Actinomadura sp. CNU-125 | reverse complement strand
CGGACCGTGCCCGGCGGCCAGCCCGGGCGCGGGTCCGGGTGCCCGAACGCCGTGACGGCGCTCCCCGCGCGCTTCACCAGCCCCCTGCGCGGCGAACGGGCCGCCGCGCGGCTCGGCCTCGCCCTGGCCGCCGCGTTCGCGACCGCGTTCGGCACCGGCCTGATCAGCCACTTCATGCAGCACCCGCCCGGCTGGGCGCAGTGGCCGTCGCGCCCGGTGAACCTGTACCGGGTGACGCAGGGCGTGCACGTCATCGGCGGGCTCGCGACCGTCCCGCTGCTGCTGGCGAAACTGTGGACGGTGTACCCGCGGCTGCTGCGGTGGCCCCCGGCGCGGTCGGCCGCCGACGCCGGATACCGCGCGGTGGTGCTGCTGCTGGTCGGCGGCGCGCTGTTCCAGACGGTCACCGGCGTCCTGAACATCTCCTACTGGTATCCGTTCCCGTTCTTCTTCACGACCGCGCACTACTGGACGTCCTACATCCTGATTGGCGCGCTGCTCATGCACGCGGCGCGGGAGTGGCCCTGCCGCCCGCCGCGCCCGTGATGTCCGGGCCCCGCGACGCCGTCGGCCGCCGCGGTTTCCTGCTCACCGTCGCCGGGGCGGGCGGCGCGTCGCGCTGACCACCGCCGGTGAGGCGTTCCCCCCGCTGGCGCGGCTGGCGGTGCTGGCGCCGCGCAGCCCCGGCACCGGCCCGCAGGGCGTCCCGGTCAACACCTCCGCCGCGGGCGCCGGGGTCCTGGACGCCGCCGCCGACCCCGAGTGGCGGCTCACCGTCACCGGGCGCGTCCGCCGCGAGGTCGTCCTGTCCCTGGACGACCTGCGCGCCATCCCCGCGCGCACCGCGCGGCTGCCGATCGCGTGCGTCGAGGGCTGGAGCGCCGGCGCCGTCTGGCAGGGCGTGCCGCTGCGGGACGTGCTGCGCCTGGCCGGGGCCCCCGGCGACGCCCACGTCCGGGTCGAATCGCTGCAGACGTGGGGGATGTACCGGACGTCGCGGGTGGCGCCCGCGCACTGGCGCGACCCGCTCACGCTGCTGGCGCTGCGGCTGAACGGCGAGCCGCTGCACCCCGACCACGGATACCCGTGCCGCCTGATCGCCCCCGGCCGCCCCGGCGTCACGCAGACCAAATGGGTGCACCGGCTGGTGGTCGAATGAGCACCCGCACGGCCGCCCGCACGGCCGCCCGTCCCGGCCCCGGGCGGGTCCTGGCGGGCGCGGCGGGCCTGGCGCTGATCGCCGTCGGGCTGCGCGGCGTCGTCACGCACGTCGAGGTTTCCGGGTGGGTGCGGTGGTTCGTCGTGCCCGTGGTCGTGCACGACGCCGTCCTGGTCCCCGCGGTGCTCGCGGCCGGGTGGCTGACCGCGCGGCTGCCCGCCGCGGCCCGCACGCCCGTGCGCGCCGCGCTGGCCGCCGCCGGATGCCTGACGCTGATCGCGCTGCCGCTGTGTCCTCGGGTACGGCCGCCGCGCCGACGTCCCGTCCCGGCTCCCGCTGCCCTACGGCCGCAACCTCGCCGTCGTCCTTCAGCGCGCTCGCCGTCGCCGCCGCCCTGCGGCCGCCGCCCGCGCCCTGCGCGA